>NZ_JAGQCT010000024.1:0-21999 GCF_024346335.1 Cyanobium sp. ATX 6E8
TGATGCCGTCACTGCTGAGCGATCCCTGAGGGAAGAAGAACGAGCAAGGAAGAGTCTCTGATCGCTCAGCAGTGAGTGATCAGGCTTGCATTCGTGCGGCCGGGCGTCCCGACCCCTGAACGCATACGCATGGGTAGCGCGCATGTCGGCAAAGGGATCGGCCATCTGGTTGGCCTGGATGTAGGCGGGCAGGAACACAAACCCCGACAACATGGAGGTGGGCTGGGGATCACCCTGGCAAGGGCCTTCAGCACGGACACTTTTTGCTCCGGTAGTGGTATCGCAGAAGTCGGCCTGACGCATATCCGTTAACAGTGCATTGATGATGCCGGCCGAGGAGATCTGAGCGTCACGGGCGTCCGCAAGGATCGCCGATCGCAGAGCCTGCATCACGTGGGTATTTAAGCTCCGGGAGGGGAAATAGCTGGCGATTTGGTTGTTGAGGAACTTTTCACCAGCTTCCGAAAAAAGGAAGCGGGAAACACCAATGAAGTCGACGCCATACAATTTTTTCATGCCCTCACGCATCTCTTCAGCGGTCCAACCGGAGCGATTCAAGCCAAGCTCCAGACACCGATTGATGATTTCGCCAGACTCTAAAAACGTATTCAAGGCGTCTTGATTAGTGGGTCGCACCGAACCATGGGGACTCCAGCGAACCGGCAGGTTGTTGTTGCCAGCCGCCAACATTGGCAGGGCCACCACCGAGAGGGCCGTACCCACAAAAAGGGACGACAGTAAACGCATAATCACAAGAATAACGGATCAGTCCATTCAAACTTAGTCAGGCACTGCCGCATGTCAGAAAAGAAGCGGAATGGATGGCGCACATTGGCACAAAAGTGAAAACCTAGTCTGCCATCAGTTGCAACTTAAATATTATGGCAATCGTGCTCTCCTACCGAAGGGCCGAGGCGCTATGCAGGCTGGGCTCGGCACAGCCAGCACCAACCGCGGCCCAACGCCAACCGGCATGCACTGCACTGCGGCAATCCGGCTGCACGCCGTCGCCCAAGTGATGCAATCGCCCGCTGGAATCGTCGTAACACCACTGGCTGAGCTCGGCCGCCAAACTGCGCTGGCGCCATTTGATGGCGGCTTCCTTGAGCACCCAGCTGGTGAGCACCGCCTGCCGCAGGTCCTCCCCGGCCAGGCCCTGCAGTCGCGCCTGTTCCGCCACGGGATAAAACCGCCGCAGCAGCCCGGCCGCATCCAAGGGGCGGCCCGCCGGTTCGAGATCCACCCCAATCGGCTGCCGGGAGTAGCCGATCAACAGCCCCTCGCCGCTATGGCTGAGGCTGATCCAGCCCAACCCCTGATCGAGTCGGGGCGGGCAGCCGGGCGGGCTGTGCAGGGGAACCTGGACCGGCCCCAGGCCCAGCACGGCGGCCAGTTGCTGCCGTAGTGCTGCCCGGCTGTACCAATAGCGCTGGCGCTGACCCTCGGGCAGCCCCTCGCCCCAGCCCCGCTCCAGGGGCGAGAGGCTGCTGAGATCAGCGCCCCGCAGCGGGCCCAACCAGAGCTGGGGCTGCTGAGGAGAAACCTTCAGCGACCGATCCAAGCCGATGCCTAGGCTCACGTGCGTCTTAATTCTGCGTCCAAGCTGGAGCGTTCCATGGCCCTAAAGATCGGTGATCCAGCCCCGGATTTCAGCTTGCCCAACGAGGCGGGCGAAACGGTCAGCCTGTCCCAGTTCAAGGGCCAGCGGGTGGTGATCTACTTCTATCCGAAGGACGACACCCCTGGCTGCACCAAGGAAGCCTGCAATTTCCGCGACCAGTGGGACGCCTTTGCGCAGCACGGCATCACGGTGCTGGGCATCAGCAAAGACGGAGCAACCAGCCACGCCAAATTCATCGCCAAATACAGCCTTCCGTTCACCCTGCTCAGCGATGGGGAGCCCTGCCCCGTGGCGACGGCCTACGAGAGCTATGGACTCAAGAAGTTCATGGGCAAGGAGTACATGGGCATGATGCGCCACACCTTCGTGGTGGATGCCGATGGCAAGCTCGAAAAGATCTACACGAAGGTGAAGGCCGAAACCATGGCCGACACCATCCTCAGCGACCTGGGTCTGGCCTGAGGGCTGCCAGGGCCTCGAGCACCAACGCGGGAGCGGGCTGCACCTGGAGGTCACCCTCCACCAACAGCTCCCGCACCAGCGGCAACAACAGCTCCCCATCGCCGCCCGTGATCCAGAGGCGACAGCAAGGAGCTTCCGCCACCGCCTCCCGGGCAGCCTGGGCCACCGCGGCCGCCAACCCCCGCAACACCCCGGCGGCCATGGCCTCAGCGGTGGCACTGGGCCAGCGCTGCTGAGGCAGCGCCACGGGGAGCTCCAGCCCGGGCAAGCCGGCGGTTCCGGCACCCAGGGCCCGCAACTGCAGGGCCGCACCCGCCAGCAGCTGTCCGCCTGCAAAACAGCCCTCGGCGCTGACCCGGGTGAGGCTCAAGGCGGTGCCGGCATCGGCCACCAGCACCGGTGCCCCGCTCTGGTGCCAGGCCCACCAGGCACCCAGAGCACGATCCACCCCCAACCAAGCGGGCAGATCACCCAGGGGCACATCGCCGCTCAGCACGCGTCGCTCCAGCGGCAACCAGGCGGGCACCGGGCCCACGGCGGCCCAGGCCGTTAGCCCTTCAGGCTTCTCCGCGCCTGGAACCCCGCTCCAGCAGCGAAGCGATCCGGGTTGGCCCGTGGCCCAGTGCCATCGGCTGTTGCCGATCAACAGCCAACGAGCCTGCCCAGCCGGATCGGCGCTCAGATGCCCTCGCCCATCAGCCCAGGCAGATGAATGCCGCACTCCTGCTTGAGACCACCGAAGCGGGTGGCCCGGCCGCTGACATCAGCGGCGTCGGGAGCACTGGAGTGCCAGTCCCCCACAGTGGAATACCCCTGCTCAAACAGCGGGTGCTGGGGCAACTGGTGCTCTTCCATGTAGTAGTACACATCCCGCTTGCTCCAGGACAGCAGCGGGTGCAGCGACCAGCGCTGCCGCACTGGATCGAGCGGCTCCATAGCCCGGCGGTGATCGGTCTGGCTGCCGCGCACCCCACTGGCCCAGCAGGTCACCCCCAACTCGGTGAGGGCCCGGTCGAGGGGCTCCACCTTGCGGATGCGGTGGTAGAGCTCGAGATCTCCCACCTGCTCGGTTTCCCAAAGCCGGCCATGCAGCGCTTCCATCCGAGCCGGGCTGATCGGCGACTGGGCCACCACCAGGTGGAGCTGAAGCTGCTGAACGAGCCGATCGGCGTATTGGTAGGTCTCCGCGGGCAGATAGCCCGTATCCACCCAGATCACCGGCACCGGCAGGCCGGTTTGCTGGCCCAGCGCGCTCACCATGTGCAGCAGCACCGCCGATTGGATGCCGAAACTGGTGGTGAGGGCAAACCCCGCCCCGAAGGTGTCCTGGGCCCAGCGCAGCCGCTCCTGGGCCGACAGCGCGGCCAACTGCTGCCGTGTCGCCGCCAGATCAATCGGCTGACCGGCGCCATCGAGAGGAAGCGTGGGGGCGGAGGCCGACTGCATCAGGACATCATCGCCCTTGGGCTGGGCTGCTGGTTAGGGTTCGATCGACGGTGTTGGCAGTGGACCACAACCAATGGCGGAGTCTGTGGCGACGCCGGCAACGGCCCCGGTGCTGATCGTGGGAGGAGGGTTTGGCGGGCTCTACACCGCCCTGGCGCTTGCCACCCGGCGCCAGCATCCACCGATCCTGCTGATCGAACCGAACGATCGCTTCTTATTTCTGCCGCTGCTCTACGAGCTTCTCAGCGGTGAACTGCGCAGCTGGGAAATTGCCCCCCGCTACGACACGCTTCTGGCCGGCAAAGGCGCGGCCTGGCTCCAGGATCGGGTGGTGCGGATCGACACCGCAGCCTCTCGGGTGCACACCGCCGCGGGGCGAGAGCTCCCCTACAGCCGGCTGGTGGTCGCTACCGGAGCCCAGTCCAACAGTTTCGGAATTCCGGGCGTCACGGAGCACAGCCTCGGCTTTCGCTCCCTGGCCGATGTGGAGCGCCTGCAGCGCCTGATCCACAGCCTCAAGGAGCGCGCCAGGCCGCTGCAACGGCTGGCGGTGGTGGGTGCCGGGGCCAGCGGCGTGGAACTGGCCTGCAAGCTGGCCGATCAACTCCAGGGCAGCGCCATTGTCGAGGTGATTGAACAGGGGCCAGGTCTGCTGCCCCAGGCCAAAGCGTTCAACCGCGAGCAGGCGGATCTGGCCCTGCAGCGGCGGGATGTGCGCTTGCGCACTCACACCCATGTGGAGGCCGTGGAGGTCGGTGGCCTGTTGCTAAAGGGACCAAGCGGACCCGAGCACCTCAGCGTTGATGGCGTGATCTGGACCGCCGGCCTGCGCTTCCAGGCCCCGGAGCTCAGTCCCGAACCTGCTGCTGTGACCGACCGCCTCGGGCGGCTGGTCTGTGAGCCCAGCCTGCAGCTGCGCAATCACCCCCACGTGTTCGCCCTCGGCGATATCGCCCACGTGGACGCCGAGGACGCGGACCAAGCCCTGCCCGCCACCGCCCAGGTGGCCTTCCAGCAGGCCGAGTGCCTGGCCGGCAATCTGTTGAAATCGCTGGCCCAGGAGCCGCTGGAGGCCTTCCACTACACCGACCTCGGCGAAATGATGAGCCTTGGCGAGGGGGAAGCCAGCCTCACGGGCGGGGGATTCACCCTGGCCGGTGCGGCGGCATTCCAGATCCGCAAACTGGCCTATCTGACCCGCCTGCCGGGCCCCTCCCATCAGCTGAAGGTGGCCGCCGGTTGGCTGGCGGACTGGCCGCGATGACGCCGCGCGGCCTGTTGCTCGATGCCATGGGCACCCTGATCGGTTTGCGCAGCAGCGTGGGCGCCACCTATGCCGAGCTGGCCGCCCACCATGGCCTCACGGTGGATCCCGCCGCCATCGATCGGCACTTTCCCCGCATCTACCGGCAGGCGCCACCCTTGGCCTTCCCAGAACTGGCCTCCCCGGCTCTGGACAGCCCAGCCCTGGAGGAGGCCGAGATCGGCTGGTGGAGCGCCCGGATTGCCGAGGTGCTGGCCGCCGCCGGTGCCGAGGGCCAGGGAGAGGACGAGGGCGTCGGCGCGGAATCTGAGCCGCCACCGGAGCTGGGACGGGCACTGTTCCGCCGCTTTGCCCAGGCCGACCTCTGGCGGGTCTACGACGACGTACCGGCCCATCTGGAGGCTTGGCACCGCCGCGGCCTGCGGCTGGCGGTGGTCAGCAATTTCGACAGCCGCCTGCCAGGGCTGCTGGACAGCCTGGGCCTGGGAGAGTGGCTAGAGGCCGTGGTGGTGTCGTCGGCGGTGGGAGCGGCCAAACCCGATCCCCGGCCCTACCAGCAGGCCCTGGCCCAGCTCAACCTGACCGCTTCAGAGGTGTGGCACGTGGGCGACAGCCCGGAAGATGGCACCGGGGCCCACGCCGCCGGCATCCGCTGGGTGACGGTGCAGCGCCCATGAACCACCTCGCCCCCCTGGCCCACCGGTGGTGAAGCAAGGCGTCCTGGCGGGGCGCACGGCCGGGCTGAGGCCGTCCCAGAAACGGCGCCTGGAGAGGCTCTGCCACCGCCGCCACCCCGACGACCAGGTGGCCGAGCTGCTCTGCCTGCAACGGCTGGCCGGCGAAAGCCGCGAGCTCGAGCTGCCCCTCACCCTGGTGGTGGATGGCCGCGGCCTGTGCCGGCTGCTGTGGGTGGGGCCCCTGGAGCAATCGGGCAGGTTGCTGGAGCGCCTCCCTGGCTCCGACCGCCGCCAGGGCACAGACCTGCGCTTGCTCACCTGCTGCGGCCGCACCAAACAGCTCCAGCCAGGGCGTCAGGAAGGGATCGTGGGGCTGGATCTGGCGCCCCGGCTGTGGCTGCGCTTTGGCGACCAGCCCCAATCCGGGGGACATTGGCCCGCGCAGCTGCTCGTGGCCCAGCCCGACGCCCCAGACCCCTGGGTGAGCGACGACGAGGCGGATCTGCTCCAACTCTGCAACCGCGATCACCTCAGCATCGCCCCTTCCCATGAGCCAGCCGCGACAACGGCGGCTGGCTCCCCCGGCCAGGCCACCTCAGAACGGGTACTGCTGCTAGTCCTCACCCCCGGTGATCGGGGCGCCGCCCAACGGTTGATCGCCGAACTGGAAGGCTTGGTGGGCAGTGCCGGCGCGCTGCCGGTGGGGGTGGTGGAACAGCGGCGCAGCCAGGTGGCCCCCCAAACCCTCTGGGGCGAAGGGAAGGTGCTCGAAGCGGCGCTGGAGGCCCGGCGCGTGGGCGCCACTCTGGTGGTGACCGACCGGGAACTCACTCCGGTGCAGGCCCGCAACCTCGAGCGCCTGCTCAACCTGCCGGTGAGCGACCGCAGCGAACTGATTCTCGACATTTTTGCCCAGCGCGCCGCCAGCGCGGCCGGGCGCCTTCAGGTGGAGCTGGCCCAGCTGCGCTACCGGCTGCCACGGCTCACGGGCCGCGGCCGCAGCCTGTCGCGGCAGGGGGGCGGCATCGGCACCCGGGGGCCGGGGGAAACCCAGCTGGAGAAAGACCGCCGCGCCATCGCCCGCCGGATCGAGCGGCTCCAGCGCGAGGTGACCCAGCTCGGCGACCACCGGGCCCGCTTGCGCCGCGGCCGCCAGGGCCTGCGGCGACTGGCGCTGGTGGGCTACACCAATGCCGGCAAAAGCTCTCTGCTCAACGCCCTTACCCGCGCCACGGAGGAGCAGGCCGTGCTGGCGGAGAACAAGCTGTTCGCCACTCTGGATCCCACCACCCGTCGGATCGAATTGCCGGAACCGGTGCTGGTCACCGACACCGTGGGCTTCATCCGCGATCTGCCGCCGCCTCTGCTGGAAGCCTTCCGCTCCACCCTGGAGGAAACCCTGGAGGCCGACGGGCTGCTGATCGTGGTCGACCTGTCCGATCCGGCCTGGCCGGAGCAGTGGCGCACGGTGAATGGGATCCTCGACTCGCTCGGGGCCGTGGCTCCACGGCGCCTAGTTGCGAATCAAATCGACCGCTGTGCCGCCGGAGAAATGGAGCGGGCCCGGGCCCTCGAGCCCTTGGCTCTGTTCGTCTCGGCCACCGCCTGCCTGGGGCTGCAGCACCTGCGCCAGGAGCTACGCAGCTGGCCCGTCGATGGCGGCGGGACCACGAACACCACATCCGAGCGCTGAGTTGTGGCACGATCACCTCTTCGTTGCATCTTGCCCTGCAGCTGCCATGGCCCTTCAACTCGGCGACACCGTTCCCGATTTCACCCAGAATTCCCAGCTGGGTCCGATCAACCTGTACGACTTCGCTGGCGACAGCTGGGTCGTGCTGTTCTCCCACCCCGCCGACTACACCCCGGTCTGCACGACTGAACTGGGCGAAGTGTCCCGGCTGCGCCCCGAGTGGCAGAAGCGCAACGTCAAAACCATCGCCCTGAGCGTGGACTCCGCCGAGAGCCACAACGGCTGGATCTGCGACATCAACGAGACCCAGAACACCACCGTCGACTATCCGATCCTGGCGGACGCCGACAAGAAAGTGAGCGATCTCTACGGGATGATCCACCCCAACGCGCTCAACAACCTGACGGTGCGCTCGGTGTTCATCATCGACCCCAACAAGAAGCTGCGCCTGCAGATCACCTACCCCGCCAGCACCGGCCGCAACTTCAATGAAATCCTGCGGGTGATCGATTCCCTACAGCTCACCGACAACCACTCCGTGGCCACCCCGGTGAACTGGAAAGACGGCGACGACTGTGTCGTGGTGCCCTCCATCCCCACCGACGAGGCCCGCAGCAAGTTCCCCAAAGGCGTCACCGAAGTGAAGCCCTACCTGCGCATGACTCCCCAGCCCAACAAGTGAATCGGGCCTGATGCGGGTGTTGGGGTTGATGAGCGGCACCAGCGCCGATGGCGTGGATGCCGTGCTGGCCAGCTTTACCGGCCCACCCCAACACCCGCGTTGGCACCTGGACGCCCATCACTTCAGCCCCTACCCCGCCGAGCTGCAACACCAGCTGATCGGCATCGGCCAGGGGCAACCGTGCAGCACGGCGGAGTTGCTGGAGGTGGCGGAAGCCGTCACCGAACAGCAAGCCCTAGCGGCCCGAGCCTGTGATCCAACCGGCAGGGCCCAGCTGGTGGGCTGCCATGGCCAGACCCTCTGGCACCGACCGCCCCAGGCCGGCCGCCGAGGTGCCAGCTGGCAACTGCTGCAGGGGCCGCTGCTGGCCGAGTTGCTGGGAAGACCCGTGGTGTTCGATTTCCGCAGCGCCGACCTGGCCCTCGGCGGTCAGGGGGCGCCACTGGTGCCCCCCGCCGACCAGGCCCTGCTGGGACGCAGCGGCGGTTGGCGAGCGGTGCTGAATCTGGGGGGCATCGCCAATCTCACCTTGATCCCGCCGGTCAGTGGCCCCCAGCGCCACCTGCCGGTGTGGGGCTGGGACTGCGGGCCCGCCAACACCCTGCTGGATCTGGCCACCCGCCAGTTCAGTGGTGACCAGCTGACCTACGACGCCGATGGGGCCTGGGCCCGCCGCGGCCGGATCGATGAGGCCCTGATCGAGCGCTGGTTGAATGAGCCCTACTTCCAAACGCCGCCGCCGAAGTCCACCGGCCGGGAGCTGTTCGGCCAAGCCGACCTGGAACGGCGCCTCAGCGAGCTCGGGAACCGAACCCCAGACGATGCCCTGGCCACCCTGACCGGCTTCAGCGCCGCCGTCGTCGCCCAGGAGCTGGGCCATGGCCCGCAACCGATCGAACTACTGGTGGCCGGCGGGGGCTGCCGCAATGGCCTCCTGATGGAGCAACTGCGGCAGCGCTGCCGCGGCCTGATCGTGCGCCCCCTGCAGGAGCTGGGCATCGGTGAAGCCGAACGCGAAGCCCTGGCCTTTGCCCTGCTCGCCTGGTGGCACGCCCGGGGCCACCGGGGCAGCCTGCCATCGGTCACCGGAGCCAGTCGGGCCGCGGTGCTCGGGGTCTGCGCCCGGCCCCAGGCCTGAGCGAACGCTCCAGTTCAGCCCGGACGGTGCAGCCGAACCCGACGCGGTGCACCGCGCAGGCGCTGGGGGGTCTGGCCCTGACGGGCTTCCAGCCCTTGGCGGAACAGGGCAGCCTGCAGCTCGGCCTGGGTGCGGGGGTCGGGCGGGACTGGGGCCTGCTCCAGCCTCTCGACCCCCTGCTGAATCAGCACCTTGGCCATGTTGCTGACCGTGCGGGATTCGAGCTCAGCCAGCTCAGCAAGGCGCTGGCAGAGGTCTTCCGGCAACACCACCTGAATGCGCGGCGATTTGGCCTTGCCACTGGAAGAGGTCTGCCGAGTCGCCACGCGGGGATCAGGAAAGAAATCAAAAGCCAGGACCTGCTGGCTACCCAAGAGTGTACAGAGATAGGCAAGGGTAGTATCCAAGACTATGCTGATGGCATTCATCCCCTCGGAGGTGCACCCCGTGCCCCGTTCCTCCACAACCCGCTCTGCTGGAGCCACCACCAACAGCCGCAAACGCCGCACCGCCGAGCGCAGCGACGTGCTGGTGTCGGCCGTGATCAGCACGTACCTGCTCACCCACCTGCATCACGTGCTGCAGCGGGCCGAATACGGCGCCGAGCAGGAGGGTCGCCAGGCCCTCGCCGCCAACTACGCCGAGCTGCGCAAAGTGCTCTGCCTCGATGCCCGCAGCATGGAAGACGCCTCCGCCTGCGGCACGCCGGAAAGCGGCGAAGGCCGTCGCGCGGCTTGATGGCACCTGCCCAAGCCGCAATCGCGCTGTGTGCCATTGGTTGAGAGCCAGTAACCTCGGCCCATCGAGCTGTCTGCCATGACTGCCAGCAACGTGAATGCCAGCAACTTGAATGCAGGCAACTTGAATGCAGGCAATGCCGCCGAGCTCTATGGCCGGATCAGCGCAGACCAAGAGTTAACCCAGGCCCTGTTCCGGCAGGCCCTGCAGGATCCCAACGGCGCTGTGGGTCGGATTGTCGACCTCGGATCGGCTTTCAACCTGCCCGTCACCGCTGATGAGGTGCGCCGTTACGTCGCCAGCCTCGATGACAGCGACAGCAAGCAGTGGCTGGTAAAGGCCCGGGGCGGCCTCTGAGCTCCGCTCCCGGTCGGGACGCCGATCCCTGTCGCCACCGGCCCAACTGAAGAAGAGCCAGTAACTGACGATCGCCAGGCCAGCTGCGACCACCAGGGCCGCCACCTGCTCTAAGCGCTTGATCATCGCTGGCAAAGGAGCTCTCTGAATGGAGTCTGCACCAGGTAGCCCAGCGCCCAGCCCTCTCCCGATCGGCCACCAGGGATGATGGTTTGGAGCAGCTGGCCCGGTTGCTCGCCCCTCGCCTTTCCCAGACTCCGTGCTCCGCCTCGAACGCATCGGCAAGATCTATCCCACCGGTGAGGTGCTGCGGGACGTCACCTGGGAAGTGAAGGCCGGCGATCGCATCGGCCTGGTGGGCGTCAACGGGGCCGGCAAATCGACCCAGATGAAGATCATCGCCGGGCTTGAAGAGCCCAGCAGCGGCGCGGTGGTGAAGCAGGGCGAACCCCGCATTGCCTACCTGCAACAGGAATTCGACGTGGATCCGGCCCGCACGGTGCGGGAGGAGCTGTTCCAGGCCTTCGGCGAAGCGGCTGAGGTGCTGATGCGCCAGCACGCGGTGGAGCACGCCATGGCCAGCGAACAGGCGGCCACCGATCCCGACCATCTCGATGCGCTGATCCACGAGCTTGGACAGCTGCACAGCCGCTTCGAAGGCCTGCACGGCTACGAGCTCGATGCCCGCATCGACAAACTGCTACCCACGATCGGCTTCACGCCCGAGGGCGCCGAGCAGCTGGTGGGCGATTACTCCGGCGGTTGGCAGATGCGCATTGCGCTGGGCAAAATCCTGCTGCAGGAGCCGGATCTGCTGCTGCTCGACGAACCCACCAACCACCTGGATGTGGAAACGATCCAGTGGCTGGAGGGCTACCTGGTCGAGCAGACCGCAGCCCTGGTGGTGATCAGCCACGACCGCACCTTTCTGGATCGGGTCTGCAACCAGATCGTGGAAACGGAGCGTGGGGTATCGCGCACCTACCTCGGCAACTACAGCCAGCACCTCGAACAGAAAGCCTTGGAGCGCGAGGCCACCCAGGCAGCCTTCGAGCGTCAGCAGAAGGAACTGAGTGCCCAGCAGGCCTACATCGATCGCTTCCGGGCCAGCGCCACCCGCTCCACCCAGGCCAAGAGCCGCGAAAAATTGCTGGAAAAAGTTGAGCGCGTGGAGGCCCCGATTGAGAGTGTCGGCGGTCCGCGCTTCCGCTTCCCTGAAGCCCCCCGCTCAGGGCGGCTGGTGGCAGAGATCCAGAACCTCACCCACAGCTACGGCGACCAGATCCTGTTTCTAGGGGCGGAACTGGAGGTGGAGCGGGGCGACCGCATTGCCTTTGTAGGGCCCAATGGGGCCGGCAAATCCACCCTGCTGCGGCTGATCATGGGCAGTGAGCAACCAGAAGACGGCGCCGCCCGGCTGGGGGAGCACAACGTGGTGGCGGGCTACTTCGAGCAAAACCAAGCCGAAGCCCTCGACCTCTCCAAAACCGTGATCGACACGATCTTCGAGATCGTTCCCGACTGGACCCAAACCCAGGTGCGCTCCCTGCTGGGCAGTTTCTGCTTTTCCAACGAAAGCGTGTTCAAGGAGGCCGGCAAGCTTTCCGGTGGCGAGAAAGCCAGGCTGGCCCTGGCCCTGATGCTGCTCTCCCCCTGCAACCTGCTGGTGCTGGACGAACCCACCAACCACCTCGACATTCCCGCCAAACAAATGCTGGAGGACGCCCTGATCGACTACGAGGGCGCCGCCCTGCTGGTGAGCCACGACCGCTACTTCATCTCCCGGGTGGCCAACCGGATTGTGGAAATCCGCGATGGCCAGCTGGTGCTCTACCGGGGTGACTACGCCTACTACCTCAGCAAGAAAGAGGAAGAGGCCGAACTGGCACGCCAGGAGGCGGAAGCCCAGCGCAAGGCGGCCAAACAGGCTGCCAACAAAGCTAAGCAGGCCTCCCGCAAACTTCAGGCCAAAGCGAGCTGAAGCAATCGCGCCGCCTGCGCAACACACAACTTCACGGTCCCTTAGGCAGGAAGACTCATTTCAGTGGTGCCCCTGGGTTGGTGTGCATAGGCTGACAAGACGTCGCTTCTGGTGGAGATCATGGGTAACGGACACATGGGAACCGGAAATCTGGGTGGAGCCCCCCTGGGCAGTGGTGGCTTCGGCATGGAACACGCCGGGATGGCCTCCCACAGCGAGGCCTACAACGCCGGCGATGCGATGGAGGTGTACTTCGAGTGCATCACCACCTGCTCCCTGGACGACGGGGCCTGTGTGACCCGCTGCGTGGAACAGCTGCGCGAGCAGTCCTGAGCTCCGCAGGGCGCCCCCAAACGCACAACAGCAAATCCGCACAGACGCGGCGCCCTGTTGCAACGGCTACGCACGCAACTGAAACACTTTGTAGCGTTGGAACGTCCAACAGCTCCCAGCGGTGCGTGCCATGTCCGAACCACTCGCCCTCAGCCTCGGCCAGCAATTTGAGCTGGAGCGGATGAACAGAGCCATCGAGGCCACCGCCGATCCCCAAGCCCTGCAGGGCATCGCCAAACAGCTCCTGCAGGCCTGGCACAGCCAAAAGGCCGCCACCCAGTGGGTCATGCGCCAACAGCTCGGCGCACCACCCAAGATCCCCACAGGCCTCCCCCACCAGTGGGGGCAAGAGGGTTAAGGCGTCACACCCAACTGGGCCGGCACCACCGTGATCTGAATCACTCGTCCGGCCCGGTTGATGCTCAGCGGCAGGCTGCCCCCCACTCCAGCCCGCTCCACCGCGGCCACCAACTGGGGTGGGTTGGCAAGGGCTTGTCCACCGACCGCCACGATCACATCGCCCTGCTGCAGGCCAGCCCGGGCCGCCGGGCTACCTGACTGCACCGACATCACTCGCACCCCCTGGCTCAGGCCCGTGCCATCGCCGGGTCTGACTGCGTCGAGGCCCACGCCGATCACTGGATGGCTAGCCCGACCCGTGGCCACCAGCTGACGGGCGATCTCCCTAGCCCTGTTGATGGGGATCGCAAACCCCAAGCCAGCCCCCGGACCGGAGCGCACCAGGGTGTTGATGCCGATCACCTCGCCGTCCGCGTTGAGCAAGGGCCCGCCGGAATTACCAGGGTTGATGGCCGCATCCGTCTGAATCAGGTCCAGCCGCTTGTCGGTGATGCCGAGCTTGCTGGCATTGCGGTTGAGGTTGCTGATGATCCCCATCGTCACGGTGTTGTCGAGCCCGAAGGGATTGCCCACGGCAATGGCCCATTCGCCCACCTGCAGCGTGTCGGAATTACCCAGGGGCGCCACTGGCCAGGGGCCGCCGCCGGCCAGCTTGACCACCGCCAAGTCGGTGAGGCGATCCAATCCGACCACCGTGCCCTGTAGGCGGCGGCCGTCCTGCATCCCCACGGTCACCCGGTCGCTCTTTTCCACCACATGGGCGTTGGTGAGCAGCAGCCCATCAGCCTGATAGATGAAGCCGCTGCCGGTGCCGCGCTCGGTGCGTTGCGAGGGCTGCTGCAGCTGGGGCATGCCGAAGAACTGGCGGAACAGCGGGTCGTTGAGCAGGCCCCGCGGCAACCCGCCACCGACCCCGGGCACCACCACGGTGCGCTCGGTGTCGATGGTGACCACGGCTGGCCCGGCCCGGCGCACGGCGGCCGCCACAAACGACTGGCGGGCCAAACTCGGCGCGACAACCCCCTGGGCACGGGCGGCACCAGCACCCAGGCCGGCTCCAACCCCACCACCCCCTTCTCCCGCCGACACCAGCAGCCCCGCGGCGAGCAGTCCGGAACACAGCCAAGGCCCAGTACGCAATCCAGCCATCACCACGGCACAACAACTGGCGAAACCCTAAGCAGATCCACCCCAGCCACCAGGGGGAGATCCCCACCAGACGAGCCAGCGACCCCAGCAAGCACGGCGAGCCGCAGCCAGCGCCAAAACCTCTACAGTTAGTAAATATTTCCATCAAGTCATGGACATTGAGCGGCTCCTGCTTGCATTCCTGGCTTTCGGAGCCGCCTGCACCACCCTGTGGGCCTGGATGCTGGCCAACACCAGCAGCACAGAGCAGGCAATGATGGGGAGGCGACACGACTCCCCTGATCTGCGGCCAACCCCCCGGCCATGAACGCCTTGATCTCCCAGCTCTTCCCGCTTCTGTACGGCGCCTGTTTCCTGGTCCTGCTCTGGCAGGCATTCAAGGTGATGGGCCAGGGCTTTCGGGCCGTGCCGCGCCCCGGTGATCGCGATGCGGCCGGCAGCAGCACCATCACAACGGCAACCGGCAACGACCGCACCGGGCGGCTCACCATCCATCCCGAACTGCTGGACGCTGACGGCCAGCTCACCCAAGAAGACTTGCTCACCATACGCTTCAGTGGCGACAACGAACAGCCTGCTTACCCCGGTGACCCCAGCTGAATAGGCTCACCGTTGAGCACGTGCTTTTCAGCGGAGACAGACGGTGGATCAACGGACCCGAATCGTGGCTGCAGTGCTGCGCAATCTCAAGCTGCCGCCGCGTTTTCGCCTCAAGCTGATCAAAGAGGATCCGATCCGGCTCGAGCTCAGCATCACCCCCGCCTACGGCAAAGATCCGATCCTGGTGGGCCTGGTGGAATCCCAGGACCTCGTGGCCCGGCGCGACCGCGAAGGCCGCATCCCCCGCGACCTGCAGGGCACCTGGGACTGGACCGTGCGCCACGGCAAGGTGAGCACGGGCGGCTGGAACCCTTACCTCAAAGAAGCCCTGCAGACCATGTTTGAAACCGGTCTGCCGGCGATTGTGTACGAAGAGCTCACCGGCGAGGCCTACCACCCGGTTGATGGCGTTCGCCACGTGCGCTGAGGCGGCCACGCCAGCGCCCCTGCCCATCGATGGCCTGCTGGCGCCCCTGCTGGAAGCCTGCTCCCCGGGGGCAACAGTGCTGCTCCAGGCCCCGCCGGGCGCCGGCAAAACCACCCGGGTGCCGCTGGCCCTGTTGGCCGGATTGGGCTCCGGGCGGATCTGGATGCTGGAGCCCCGCCGCCTCGCCGCCAAGGCAGCGGCTCAGCGGCTGGCGGCCGAACTGGGCGAAGCGGTGGGGGAACGGGTGGGCTACAGCGTGCGGCTGGAATCCCGCACGTCGGCAGCCACCCGCCTGGAGGTGCTCACCGACGGCCTGTTCCTGCGTCGCCTGCAGCGCGAACCCGCCCTCGAGGGGGTCGACTGCCTGATCTTCGACGAGTTCCACGAGCGCGGCGCCGACACCGACCTGGCCCTGGCCCTGGTGCGCCAGGTGAGGGAGCTGTTGCGGCCAGATCTGCGGCTGGTGGTGATGTCGGCCACCCTCAACCTCGCCCCCCTGGCCGTGCAACTGCCGGAGGCCACCGTGCTCAGCAGTGAGGGACGCTGCCATCCGGTCGCGATCAGCCACCAGCCTCCGCGACCGGGCGAGCGGCTGGAGCAGCAGGTGGTGCGGGGGCTGGAGCAGCACTGGCTCGACCAGCGGGGCGATGGCGAAACGGTGCTGGTGTTTCTGCCAGGGCTGCGCGAGATCGAAGCCTGCAGCCGGGCGATCAGCGCCACCGCCTGGGGCGGGGAGATCGACTGCGTTCCCCTCCACGGCAACCTGCACCTGGCCGCCCAGAGCCGCGCGATCGGTCCAGCCCGCCACCCGGCCGGCAAGGTGGTGCTGGCGACCTCCATCGCCGAGAGCTCCCTGACCCTCGCGGGCGTCACCCTGGTGCTCGACAGCGGCCTGAGTCGCCGCACCCGCTTCGATCCCGGCAGCGGACTCGACGGGTTGGTGACCGTGCCCGCCAGCCAGGCCAGTGCCGAGCAACGGGCCGGCCGGGCCGGGCGCCTGGGCCCGGGCCGCTGCCTGCGCCTGTGGTCGCCCGCCGAACAGCAACGGCGCCCCGCCTACGACCCACCGGAGTTGCTGGACGTGGATCCGCTGCCCCTGGCTCTGCAACTGGCCCAATGGGGCGATCCCCTCGGCACCGACCTGACCTGGCTCGACCCGCCCGCACCGGCCCCCCTGCACGAGGCCCGCCAACGCCTGGAGCAGCTCGGCGCCCTCGACGCGCAAGGACGACTGAACGTCCATGGTCAGCAGCTGGCCCAGCTGGGACTGCACCCGCGCCTGGCCCAGCTGCTGCTGCTGGGCGCATCCCTCGGGCAACTCGATCTGGCCAGCGCTCTGGCGGTGCTGCTGAGCGAGCGCGATCCCCTGACGCGCCAGGAGGCCGGCAGTGATCTGCTGCGCCGCCTCGACTGGCTGGGGCAGGCGGGTGGCGCCGATGGGCCACGTCGACGCCTGCGCCAGCTGCAGGCCCAGCTGCGCCGCCAGGTGCGCCAGCTGCCCTCCCAGCAGAAACCTCCACCACAGACCGCAGCCGCCCCCACCGCAACGACGTCCAACGCAACCACGTCCACCGCAACCACCGTGGCCCAACTGGTGGCCGCGGCCTTTCCCGAACGGCTGGCCCTGGCACGCCCCGGACAAGCCGGCAGGTTTCTGCTCAGCGGCGGCCGCGGGGCCGTGCTCCACCCTGACGACCCCCTGGTGGCCTGCACCGCATTGGCAATCGCCCAGCTGGATGGCCAGGGCCAGGATGCCCGCATCCAACTGGCCGTGCCCCTCGTTCCCGAACAGCTGCGGGAGCTCGCCGAGCAGCCTGGCGGCCAGGGGCGCACAGTGCTGGAGGCTCGCTGGGATGGGGAGAGCCAGCGGGTGCGCTGCGAACGCAGCCTCCGCCTCGGAGCCCTGGTGCTGGAGCGCCGCCCCTGGGCAGAGGCCGACCCCGAGCGCATCCGCAGCGCCCTACTCGACGGGTTGCGGCAGCTGGGATTGGAGGTGCTGCCGTGGGATCGCAGCAGCCGCCAATTGCAGCAGCGCCTGACCCTGGCCCACCAGCAGCTGGGCGATCCCTGGCCCGATCGCAGCCTGCCCCAGCTGCTGGATGACCTGGAGCACTGGCTGGGCCCCCATCTGCTGGGTCTGCGCAGCCGCGACGAGCTTCAGGGCCTGCCCCTGGCTGAAGCCCTCTGGGGCGACTGCGCCTGGAGTCTGCGCCTGGAGCTGGAGCGGCTGCTGCCGCCCGCTTTACCAGTGCCTTCCGGCCGTGCAGTCAACCTCGACTACAGCAGCGGCCAACCGGTGCTGGCGGTAAAGCTGCAGGAACTGTTCGGGGCCCGCGCCAACCCCACGGTGCTCGACGGCCAGCTGCCGGTGACAGTGCACCTGCTCACCCCAGCGGGCCGGCCGGCGGCCATCACCCAAGACCTGGCCGGCTTCTGGCAGAACAGCTACCCGGAGGTGCGCAAGGAGCTGCGGGGGCGCTACCCCAAGCACCCCTGGCCGGAAGATCCGCGCCAGGCCCAGGCCACAGCCCTCACCAAGGCGCGCCTGCAGGAGGGCAAGCGTTAGCGCTGGGGCAGCAAGTGGCCAAATCCAAAGTGGTGCAAGCCTTCGCAGATTCCCTCACACCCCGGGGAGCGGGCCACGTAGGTGCCGCGCAAACGGTGGGCCTCCGCCCGCAACGCTGGCTCGGCATTGCCCACCATCACCCCGGCCAGACCGGTTTCGAACATGGCCAGGTCATTGAGGGTGTCGCCCGCGGTGACGACCAGGGCGGGATCAATCTCCAGGGCCCGCACCAGGGCCTGCAACGTGCTGCCCTTGTTGACTCCGGCGGGGAGCACATCGAGGTAGCGGTTATCGGAGAGCAGGCAATCGACACCGTGGGCCTCCAGCTCGGCGATCAGGCCATGATCGAAGGATTCGGGGTCGTAGTAGTAGGCGAGCCTCCGCTGGCTGCTAATCGGCTGGGGGGAAACCCCCGCAGCCCCGGCCATCACCGCCAGCACACGGTCGGGCTTGCCCTGCCAGCGGGCCTCAATCGGATCCACCGCCAGGGGCAGCGGCTCCAGGCTCGCTCCGCAGGCCACGGTGCAACCCACATCGCCGATCACCAGATGCGGCGCCCGTAGGCCCACGTGCTCGTCTTCCGCCAGCAACCGGGCCACGGAGCCCAGGTCGCGGCCCGTGCAGAACACATGCAGCACCCGGCCACGCTGCTGCTCCAGCCAGGCGTAGAAGCGGCGACGCTCCGCGAGTGATCCGCCCAGCAGGGTGCCATCCAGATCGGTGACGAGCACCAGCTCGGGCTGCTCCGGCAAGGGGGCCGACAACTGCGCCTGCAGGCGCTGGCGCAGGGACGGACCGGTAGACGCGCGCAGGGTGGTAATAACGGAGACCGCTGACCGCCCCCCTGCCTAAGGGAGGCCCCGCCAGCTGTCAAGCCAGGGGGCAAGCGGCTGGTCCAAACTGGGCCCTTCCGGCGCTGCCACCTTGGCCCGTTTCTACGTCAACAACCGCCGTGATGGCTCGAGGCTGCTGAGCAGCGCCCTGGTGATCTGTGCGGCAGGGCTGATCCGGATCGACCATCCCATCGGCCAGGCGGTGGCACTGGTCGCCGGATTGGTGAGCCTCTACTGGTGGAGCTGCTACCGCCAGCTGCAGCAATGACGAGCACAGGGGACAGCCCCGCCATCCCGCGCTACAGCGTGGCGGAGCTGAATGGGGCCGTGGCCAGCCTGCTGGAACGCGGCTTTGCGCCCCGCTTCCTGCTGGATGCCACCGTCAGCCGCCCCCAGCTCAAGAAGGGCCATCTGTGGATGACGCTGGTCGACGACCAGGCCTCGATCTCCGCGGTGGTCTGGGCCTCCCAACTGGGCAAGCTCAGCTTTGTTCCCGAAGACGGCGACGGCGTCGTGGTGGTGGGCAAGCTCAACTTCTGGAGCAGCCGGGCCAGCCTGTGCGTTCAGGCCCTCGACATCCGGCCCAGCCTCAGCAGCGTGCTGCGCCAATTTGAGCAGGTGCGAGAACGGCTGACGGCCGAAGGCCTGCTGGATCCGGCCCGCAAAAGGCCCCTGCCCCCCTTCCCGCGCCGGATTGCCCTGCTCACCAGCCGCCCCAGCTCGGCCCTCGCCGACATGCTGCGCACCGCCCAGGAGCGCTGGCCCGCCACCGGGCTGCTCGTGGTGCCGATCCCCGTGCAGGGCCCTGTTCAAACCGAGATCTGCCGCGCCCTGCACCAGCTGGGGCGCCAGGCGGAGGCCCTGGGGATCGAGGCGGTGGTGATCGGCCGCGGTGGCGGCAGCCGCGAAGATCTGGCGGTGTTCGACAACGAAGAGGTCGCCCGCAGCATTGCGACCTGCCCGGTGCCCGTGGTGAGCGGCATTGGCCACGAAGACGACACCACCATCGCCGACCTCGTGGCTGACCTGCGGGCCGCCACCCCCACCGCCGCGCTGGTCGCCCTGTTGCCCGATCGCCACGCCACGCTCCAGGGATTGCGGCAGCAGGCGCGCCATCTGCGTCAGCTGGTGCAGTGGCGGCTTCATGCCGAGGGGCAACGCCTGGGGCGGGAGCGCGAGCGCTTGGTGGGTCTCCACCCCCAGGGCCTGCTGGCATCGAAGCGCCAGCACCTGCTGCAGGCGCAGCATCTGTTGCAAGCGCTCTCACCCGAGCACCAGCTGGCCCGCGGCTTCAGCCTGCTCCGCAGCCCCGATGGCACCCTGGTGCGGTCGATCCAACAGCTGCACGTGGGAAGCCCCGTGGTCGTCCAGCTCCGGGATGGCCGCGCCAATGCCGTGGTGCGCGACATTCAGGCCGAGGCCCAGCTACCCCTGTCACGCTGAATCATGCCCAAGGCGAAACCCCGACAAACAACCGGCAGCAGTGAGCAGAACGCGGCCGCCACGGCCGCGGCTGATCTCTCCTACAACGAAGCACAAACAGCTCTGCAACTCACCCTGGCCGCCCTCCAGGCCAACGACCTCGATGTGGAAGAGATGACCGGCCTGTATCGGCGCGCACGGGCCTACATCGAGCGCTGCGAGACCGTGCTCGCAAGCGTGGAACAGGACCTGTTGCTGTGGGACGACAGCAGCGAGGCTGCCGGACCGATGCCGGAATCCCCCTAAGACTTGAATCCCCTTAATGACCGAGTCCCGCTGAACCCTGCAACCACGATGGCCCCCTCGACCGAACTGACGTCCGACAACGCCACCCCCCCGAGCGGCGGCCCACGAGCCGTGAAATGGCTCTATCTCGCCCTGGCAATTGCTGGAGCGATCCTGCCCTGGCTGTCCAACCTTGCGTTCATCCGCGAGTACGGCGCCAGCTTTGACCTCGGGCTGTTCGTGCAACTGGCCAATGCCAATCCGGCGGCGAGTTCGCTATCGCGCGATCTGGCCATCGGCGCAACGGCAGTGGTGATCTGGATGGTGCAGGAAAGCCGGCGCCTGCAGATGCGCGGGCTGGCCTGGGTGCTGTTCAGCTGCGTCACGTTGGCCTTTGCCTGCGGCGCGCCGCTGTTTCTGTATCTCAGGGAACGCCGGCTTGAGGAGCTTGCCCGCCCCTGAAGAGCGCTAACGCAAAAGCCATGGTGCCTCTAGATTTGTTCCTGCGCTGTTCAGTTGTCCTCTACCACCTCCACATCGATAGTGACGTTGCTGACATCCAGTTGATCAACAGGTGACCCGGCATTGATGCCATCGCCGAAGGGCGTGCCACAGGCAGGGCAACTGTCGGTGGCCATGCTCGTGAACCCACAGGCTGGGCAGGTGAGCAGACGCTTCTGGATCACCTGCCACGCCACGAACCCCGCCGCTCCAAGCAACAGCGGCAACAGCAGCAAGACGAGGGTGATGCCGCCCACAAGATCGAGCACGAAACGCCCGAGCGGCCCAGGCGCCAACAGCAGCAGGGCCGCCAACAACAACCAGATCCAGGTGTTCGAGCGCTGCATCGCCGCTGGCCCAGGCCTTCAGGGGAAATCCATCCTGGCGCGGTTGGGGCGATCGAGAACGACGCAGAGACATTGGCCGTAGTAGAGGATCACACCCACCAACCAGACCCAAAGACTCAGCACCAAGACGCCGCCAACCAGTCCATAGGCCTGAAACCGGATCCCCAGGGTGACCAGCACACGGCCCAGCACCAGATTCAGAAACGTGAGCGACACCCCGATCAGCGCGGCCCCGGGGATCAGGGGTCGCCAGGGGACACGACGCGATGGCAACACCCAAAGCAACAGGAGCGAAGCGGAAACGCTGAGGCCTAGGGAAATGATCAAGTCCAGCCCCCAGGACACGGGCTGCTGGATACCGCGAGCCCAAGGCCAGATGGCTAGTAACCCGTCTCGCAGTCCGGTAGAGCCCAGCAATCGCATATTGGTGAATGCTTGATCCACCACGATCAGCACAGCAAACAACGACACCAGGCCGAGGGCCTTGATCCGCAACTGCAGATAGCGGCGCAGCAAAGCCAGCCACGACAACCCCTCAAACCCAACGGAGCGATCCCACCAGAGGCGATCCGCCCCCCGTTGAAGCGTGAGATAGGTATTGCTGGCGGTTAACACCAGCACCACCACACCCAACAGCCCAGCACCCACGCCCTGGCGCAAAAAAGCCGATAGCATTGCTTCAAAAACCGGAATCGCCGTACTAGGCAGCACGTTGAAAACGATGTTGAGCAAGCGCTCAACCAAGCCCTCATCACGGCCCAACAGCTTCGCTGCCAGCGATAACGCGATCAGCAGAACGGGGAAGACGGACTGCAGACTGTGATAAGCAAATGCGGCGCTGAGATCGACGCAGTCCATCTGCAACCAAAGCCGATAAGCCAGCCAGAACGATCGAAACCGGCGGATTTGGCGCATCAGCCGGAATCGACGAGCGGGATGCAGCACTGAAAACCACACCTTGGATTTTCGGGGTCGATGGTTGGAGAGTAGCGCCCAACAAAAAAGCCACCCCGGGGGGTGGCTTTCTGCTTCAAGGGGAGATCGCTGATTTCAGGCTTCCAAAAGGAAACCAAAGCAGATCAACCAGAAGATGGAATGAAGGTTTTACCTGGCATCG
>NZ_JAGQCT010000025.1:0-16807 GCF_024346335.1 Cyanobium sp. ATX 6E8
CCGTTTTCAGCTTGCGGATGATCTGCTCCGCGGTGTGCCTGGTGCGTTTCATGGTGAAGTCCCCGGCCCAGTCTGGCCGGCTGAGGACTCTCATTCACCCTGGACCGATTGCCGGGGTCCACGTCACTGCCGGTTTCGAAAAACTGGCGCAGCACCTTGTGCCGGAACTCCTGGATCACCAGCACCACATCACCACCCCAAATCGGAGCGTGTTGCGCAACGGGCGTCACTGGCTTCGCGGGATGCGCTGATTAGGGTGTGCTGGAAGCTTTTGATCCAAATGAGGCTGCTGGCGTGAGCACTTACACCGCTGTTGTGTAGCAAGACGGCGACCGGTGGATCGGCTGGGTGGAAGAGGTGCCAGGCGTGAATGCCCAGGAACGAACGCGTGAAGGGCTGGTGGTTTCGCTGAAGGCGGTGCTGAAGGAAGCCCTGGAGATGAACCGTGCCGAAGCCCGTGCTGCTGCTGGCAGCTCCTTTAAGGAGCTGGCGCTGGCTCTATGAAGCGCCGCGATCCGCTGCGCCATCTCAGCCAGCACGGCTGCAGCCTCTTGCGCGAAGGCGGCAACCACTCTTGGTGGCACCAGCCCGAGCTCAACAGGCGCAGTGCCATCCCCAGGCACACCGAAATTAAGGAGCTTCTGGTGCGCAAGATCTGCTCTGACCTAGGTGTTCCTCGGCCCTGATGGATCTGCATCACGCACTTCGGCCCAATCGAGCACTGGGTCAGCAGGGTCTTTCAGAGCGTCGATCCCGAGGCGCAGGTCCTCCACGTCATCGAGATCGTAATCGATCGGCCTGGCGAATGATGTCGGCGCGGCCGCATCCAGCTCCAGTTTCTGCTGCTTGGGTCCCGTCACCGCCATTGAGCACCGCCTAGTTGTTCTACCCCCGCAGGCGTCGCCGCACCAACCGCCACAGGTCGCCCGGCTGCTGCGGATCGCCAAAGCGCTGCCGCAGCGCACACCACTGGCGCCACACCGCCCAACCGCGCTGGGGCCACTGCCACCAGCGCGCCGGCTGGCTGAGATTGGCGCCGTGAAAGCGGTAGCTGAGCGTGGCCTGAGGCATTTGCAGCAAGCCATGGGCGCGTTGGGCCACCAGGGCCAGCCACCAGTCGTGCAGCACCGCCTGGTGCGGAATCGGCAGGCCCGCCTCCAGCAACGCGCGGTTGAGCAGGGCTGTGCAGCCCATCACCCGGTTGCGGGCCGCCAGGTGCCAGAGATCCCTGGGCGGAGGCGCCAGCCCCTGCCGCTGCCACCACGACGCATACAGCGGCTGGCCAAAGGCATCGATCAGGCGTGCGTCGCTGTGCACCAACAGCGGCTGAGGCTTGCCCGATCGGGCCGCACGAGCTTCCGCCGCCAGCAGCATCTCCAGCGAATTGGCGAGTTTGGTGGGATCCCAGAGGTCGTCTTGATCAGCCAGGGCCACATAGGGCGCGGTGGTGGCCGCCAACAGCTCGGCGAAGCTCATCACACAGCCGCGAGGCTGGCCCGGGGGCACCGGCATTAGCTGCTGCAGCCAACCGCCGTAGGCCGCCTCGAGCTGCTCCAGCAGCGCGCCGCTGCCATCGCTGGAGCCATCGTTCAACACCAGCAGCCGGCTGGGGCGATGGGTTTGGGCGGCGATCGTGGCCACCTGCTGCTCCAGCCAGTCGGCGCCGTTGTGCACCGCCATCACCACCTCGATCGCTGGGTGTGTTTCTTGCGGCATTGCGTTCACCACAGCCGCCAGCCCCAGAGCTGGAAGTAGATCCAGGCGCTGCGGAGGTTCACCCAGGTGAGCCACAGGCTGATGTAACTGCCCCGGCCCCAGTGGTGCACCACCGTGGCCACCGGCAGGTGCACGGTGCGGCCATGGCGGCCCAACCGGCGGGTGAGGTCGGCGTCTTCGAAGTAGAGAAAAATGCGCTCGTTGAAACCGCCTTCGCGTTGGAAGGCCCCGCTACGCATCCACAGGCAGCAGCCGCTCAAGTAAGGCGCCTCAAACACCTGGTCGTAGGCGCGGTCACCGCAGGTGTACCAGCGGTCGTAGCGGCGTAGCCAGGCCGGTTTGAGCCAGCGCGGCACAAAGCGCCGGCTGGCCAGGGCCAGCAGGGTGGGGTTGCGCTTGGCCAGGTGCTGTTCGCGGCCATCGGGGAAGCGCAGCCGCGGTGTGGCCGCCGTTACATCGGGGTGGGCCTCCAGCCAGCTGAGCAGCGTCTCCATCGCCCCGGGCTGCCAGCTCAGGTCGGTGTTGAGCACGGCAATCAGCGGTGGCAATCGCCCCTCGGCGCTGAGCTGCGCCACCAGTTGGTTGCAGGCCGTGCCGTAGCCGGGATTGCGCCGTTGCACCAGGCAGCAATCGGCGCCGGGGATCAGGGCCTCCACCGGCTCACCGGGCCGGTGGTCGTTCACCACCAGCCCGTAGCCAATCGCCGGCGTGAGGGCCTGCAGGCAAGCCGCCAGCTGCTGCACATGGGCCTGCGGTGGGTGATGGGCCACCAGCATCAGCAGCGCCCGGCGCAGCGGGGAGGTGCCAGTCAACGCTCAAGCAACGACAAACCCAGGGACCCAACCCGCGTGGGTTGAATTATGGATGGGATCCCATGCATCAAGCACCGCTCCCGTTCAAAGCTCGCTGCAGAAGCCTGGGGCACACTTGGCACCACGAAGCCTGCTCCTGCAGCCGCACCACGATGCCCTCACATCTGTAGCGCTCTTCGCACAGCAGCTCGTCGGCTCTAAAGAATCGGCCTCACCCAGCGGCTGGGTGGCCCAGTTCACCGGCGATGGCATCGCCGATCGATTCCCGCTGCTCGATTAACGCTTACCACCCACAGGGACGCAGCTGAGCTCCACAAGGATTGTCGCTATTGGACAATTCAGCAGGAGTCTGAGGTCGTGATCCACCGGAGTTCGGACCGCCACGCTGCTCTGCCATGGCTGGCACGCCAGAAACAGTCAGAAGAAGGAGGCCAAGGATCCCGAAAAATGGGCTTTTCATGGCAGTTTTGGCAAAGGAACTGGGGAGCAAAACATCGCCCTCCATCACTCTGAACACCTGCCATCCTTCGATTTGGAGAGGTGCACTTTTGCGTCGAATCAGCGTCTGGTGCACCTACACAGGCGAGCTCCCCAGCTCCACCCCCACAGAATGCATCCGCACGTCCTCGAGATGCGTCAGAAATCCAGTTAAGGCCTGGGTTTCGACCGCCGCCAGCTCCTGCAGCCGCGCCATGGTGGCCTCACGGCCGAAGCGCGCTTCACACAGCAGCCAATAGAGACCGAAGTGGCGAGCTTCGCTCGTCAGCAGTTCGGAGTAGAGATCGCGCAGGGCCACCTCCAGGCTGTGGGCCGCCAGCAGGGCCATGCGCTCATGGCTACGGGCCTCGATCAGACCGGCCACCAGGAAGGAATCCAGCATGCGCTCGGGCTCACCCTTGCGCACCGCCGCCGTGAGCTGGGCGCCATACCCCGGCGCGGGCAGCGGCTTGAGGGCAATGCCGCGCCGCTGCAGCAACTGCAGCACCAGCTCGAAGTGCTCAAGCTCCTCCCGTGCCAGCGGGCTGAGCGCCGCCCCCAACCCTTCATCCGAGGGGTAACGGAACATCAGCTGCAGGGCCACCCCGGCCGCCTTGCGCTCGCAGTGGGCGTGATCGATCAGCACCAGATCAGGCCGGGCATTGGCCTGCTCCAGCCAGCTGGCGCTGCTGGGGGCCACCAGCCACTTGATGCGGGCCTGGTCGGCCCGCGGCGCGGCGGTCAAGGAGGCGGTCAAGACGAGCTGCGCAGATGAGCCACCAGACCCTCGAGCGCCAAACGGTAACTCCCAGCGCCAAACCCGCAGATCACCCCCACCGCCCGATCGGCGAGATAGGACCCATGCCGAAACGGCTCCCGGGCGTGGACGTTGCTCAGGTGCAGCTCCACATAAGGAATGGCCACCCCCAGCAGGGCATCGCGCAGGGCGATCGAGGTGTGGGTGTAGGCGCCGGCGTTGATCAGGATCCCGTCCACGGCGCCGCGCGCCTGGTGGATGCGATCCACCAGGGCCCCCTCGTGGTTGCTCTGGAAGCAGTCGATCGTCGCCCCCAGCTCGGCTGCCTGGAGGTGCAGCTCCGCGTTGATCTGCTCCAGGCTGGCGCTGCCATACAGCCCCGGCTCACGCGTGCCGAGCAGGTTGAGGTTGGGGCCGTGGAGAGCGAGCAGCTGCATGGGGTGAGGGGCTGGCGGGAGGGGCCGGCTGGTAAGTTCTTCGGGTGTGGTTCGGGTCGGTGCCCGAGTGGTTAATGGGGGCGGACTGTAAATCCGCTGGCTCTGCCTACGTTGGTTCAAATCCAACCCGGCCCACCTTCCACATGCCCTTGTAGCTCAGCGGTAGAGCACTCCCTTGGTAAGGGAGAGGTCACGAGTTCAAGTCTCGTCAAGGGCTTACAAAACCGAAGCCGGCACCGGAATCTTCGGCATGATGCAGAGAGCGGCACCCACACCGTGAGCCTGCGTTGCCTGATCGTTGAAGACCAGGTGATGTTTCTGCAGCTGCTCTGCACAATGCTGCAGGGGCTGCGGGATCTGGAGGTGGTGGCCACCGCCACAAGCTGCCACGACGCCCTGCTGGCCTGCCGCCACCATCGCCCCGACATCCTGATCCTGGATCTGGCCCTGCCCGATGGCGATGGCCTGGAGGTGGCCCGGTTTCTGCAGATGCAGCAGCCGCAGGCGCGAATGCTGGTGCTCTCCGCCCAGGCCGCCAGCTTTGTGTGCCCGGAGGAGCTCGAACCGATGCTGGTGGGTGTGGTGGACAAAACCTCCACCTACGAAACCCTCCAGGGCGTGATCGAGTCGGCCTTGGTGCCGCAGGAGCCCGATGCGCCATCCCGCCACCCGGCGATGCCAGGCCTGACGCCCCGCCAGCGGGAGATCTTCCAGCTGATCGGCCGCGGACTCTCCAACAAAGCCATCGCCGCCTGCACCGGGCTGTCGCTGGCCACGGTGGAGACCCATCGCAAGGCGATCGCCCGCCGCCTGGGCTGCAGTGGCGCCGAACTGGTGCGGCGGGCGGTGCTGCACCTGGCGCCGATGCCGTGAAGCTCCCCTCGCCTCCCGGCCAGCGCCTGCGCGACCGCATCATCTGGGCCACCAGCCTGCAGCTGCTGCTGGTGAGCAGCGCGGTGGGCGGCATGGCCTACTTCAGCGGCCAGCGCAGCGGCCTCAGCTTCACCGATGCCCTGCGCCAGCAGGATGCCATCACCGACCTCTCCGAGCAGCTCTCAAGCCGGTTGCAGGCCCCGCAACTGATCAACAACCTCAACGTGCTCGCCATCCGGCAAGGCCAGCTCTCGCTGACGGATTTCGAGGCCATGGGGCAGCGGTTCTGGAGCCAGATGCAGCTGTTCCCGGTGGGCTACATCAACTTCGGCAACCCAGCCGGCGAATTTATCGGGGTGGAGCGGCTCGAGAACGGCGCCTTCGTGCTCAATGAGGACGCCATCGCCAGCCCCCTCGGCAAAGGGACCCTGGGCGTGTATGCCCTGGGGACAAAAGGGGAGCGGGGGGCCTTGCTCGAGACCGTGCCTGGCATGACCACCGCGCACGAGGAAGCCTGGTATGTCGAAACGGTGAAGGCGGGCAAAGCCAGCTGGAGCTCGATCTACCAATGGGAAGACAAACCCGCGGTGCTGGCGATCTCCTACAACCAGCCCCTCTATGGGCCCAATCGCCAGCTGCTCGGCGTGATCGGCGTCGACTTCGTGCTCAGCCAGCTCAACACCTGGCTGGCGGAGGTGTGGAAAGACGTGCGCGGCTTTGCCCTGATCGTGGAGCCCGACGGCATGGTGGTGGCCAGCTCCCGGCCAGCCTTCACCAGCACCGGCACGGGAGACGCCACCCGCCGGGTGCGCATCGATCAACTCCCCGATCCCCTGGTGCAAGCCGCCAGCCGCAACCTGTTCCGCCAGGGCCGCAACGGCTCCCTCCAGCCCCGAACCGAGCAGACCGGCCCCCACACCACCGATCAAGACGGCCACACGTTCTTGCTCGACCTCAATCCCTGGGGGCAACGGGAAGGGCTCAACTGGCTGCTGATCACCGCCAACCAGTCCGACCAGGCGGTTCAGGCCAGCCAGCGCTTCGCCCTGATTGCCCTGCTGCTCTCCCTGGCCGCCGTGGCCGCTGCGGTGGTCGTGACCATCCGGGTGGGCGACTGGCTGCTGGGTCCGCTCGAGGTGTTGCGACGGCGTTGTGGGGAGGCCGCCACCCAGGTGACGCCCACAACAGCCGATCTGGTTTTCGACCCGAAGTTGCCCGCCGGCAGCGCCATTGAAATCGAGGCGGTATCCCAGGCCTTCGGCGCCCTGGTGGAGCGACTCACCCAGGCCAGGCGGCAGCTGGCAGAGGCCATGGAGCGGGAACGCCTCAAGGACGCCCAAACCGTGCTGGTGCTGGAGGACAAGCTCAAAAGCAGCCTGCAGGCCGCCGCCGTCGCCCATGAGATCAACCTGCCCCTCAGCACCCTGCTCCTCAACAGCAAGCTGCTGCTGGAGCAGGGCGATGCTCCGCTGGCCCAACCCCTGCAGGAACCGCTGCGGGCCATCGCCGCCAACGCCGATGCGGTGGTGGCGACGATCGAGAAGATGCGCAGCCTGCTGCGCAACGTGCAAACCCACCACCAGCTGCTCAACCTGGCCCACGTGACCCGCAATGCCCTGCTCTACGCGGCACCCAGCCTCAAGGCCGCCGGCGTCACGGTGCAGCGCCAGGGGTTGGACCAGAGCTGGGCCGTGATGGGCGATGCGGCCCAGATCCAGATCGCCGTGGTCAACCTGCTGCGCAACGCCCTGGAAGCCCTGGAGAGCGCGGGGGGCGGCGTGGATGGCGCCCCGGCCACGGTGGTGGTGGGCCTTCGGCGCAATGCCGACACGGTGGTGCTGACCGTGGCGGACAACGGCCCGGGCTTCCAGGCGCCGGAGACAGACCTTGAGCCCCTAGCCACCAGCAAGCCCACCGGCAGCGGCCTGGGATTGTTCGTGGTTCAGACCACCATGGAGAACCACCATGGCCAGGTGGTGGTGGGTCGCTCGCCCCTGGGAGGCGCCGCGGTGCAGCTGATCTTTCCAGTGGCTGATCGTTCCAGTGGCGGCCCTACCCACTAACGGGTAATCCACAAGCCGGGGCCCCTCACGAATTCATACGGTCGCAGCGCTGCAAAAGCATGCTTGTGACCGTATGCGCGACATCCTGATCGACGGCGTACCGATCCTGGATCTGCTGGAGATCACGGGCAGCACCAGCCGCGTGGCGACCCTCAGCAACTGCGACCAGAGTTCCGTCTCGCGCCTCTACCGCCATGCCAGCGAGCAGCTGGGGCTGGACTTCCGCAAGAGCCAGGGCCGCTACCGAGCCCATGCCAACCAGGCTGTTCTGCGATCCCTGCGCCACACCGCCCAGCTGCTGCGCCTGGCCAGGGGCAGCCGTCAGCTGCAGCGGCTGGGCCATTTCGGCAGCCCCCTGCCGCAGGAATGGCTGGCAGAAGAGCGCAGCCTGGAACTGCTGCGCGAGCGGGTGCTGGATCTGGCCGTCCTCGCCGACCCGAATGGATTGGCCCCCACCTGGAGCGACCACAGCCAACCCTTCCCCTTCGGCGACTGGGTGGTGGTGGGGCTGACCCGAGCAGCGCAACCCCTGCGGCCCGCTGCCGTCGTGCTGCGGCACGACAACCTGGAGCAACCGGCACTGCAGGAGCTCATCGGCCAGCTCCGCACCGATGTGTTGCGCACCGATGTTTTGCGCATGGAGCACCGACCATTTGCCAGGGTGGATGCCCTTGATGTCTGCCATGACCTCCCCCCCGCTCCTGGCCACTCCGATCGCGGCGATGCGGGCACCGGTCAGTGCCGGGCTGAGCCGCAGCCTGGCCTGGCGCCTGGAGCAGCTCGATCGTCTGGCGGCACTGCTCAGACAGCATGAAGCGGAGGTGCTTGAGGCCCTGGCCGCCGACCTGGGCAAGCCTCCCCTGGAGGCCACCTTCGAACTGATCGCGGTGCGCCAGGAGCTGGCTCTCACCCGCCGGAAGCTGAAGGGCTGGATGGCCCCCCGAGCGATCGGGCTGGATCTCGCCCTGCGGCCGGGGCAAGCCTGGGTGCAGGCCGAACCCCTGGGCTGCGTGTTGATCATCGGCCCCTGGAACTACCCCTTCCAGCTCTGCCTGCACCCCCTGGTGAGTGCTCTGGCGGCAGGCAACGCCGCCGTGCTCAAGCCATCCGAGCACGCGCCTCGCACCGCGGAGCTGCTGGCCCGCGCCATCCCGGCGGCTTTCCCCGCCGAGGTGGTGCAGGTGGTCACCGGCGATGGGGCGGTGGCCGCCAAGCTGCTTGAGGAGCAGTTCGACCACATCTTCTTCACCGGTGGCGGCCGGGTGGGTCGACTGGTGATGGCCGCCGCGGCCCGCCACCTCACCCCGGTCACCCTGGAGCTCGGCGGCAAAAGCCCGGCCATCGTGCTCGCCGATGCCGACATCGCCACCACCGCTCGGCGTCTGGCCTGGGGGAAGGGACTCAACGCCGGCCAAACCTGCATCGCCCCCGACCACGTGCTGGTGCAGGCTCCCCTTCAGGGAGAACTGGTGGCCGCCATCGCCTCCGAATGGACCCGCTTCTACGGCGCCGATCCACTGGAGAGCGACGATCTCGGCTGCATCGTCAGCGACGCCCAGTTCCAACGGCTGGAGGCCCTGCTGGCGGGCGCGCGCCAACGGGGCCAGGTGCTGGTGGGGGGCCGCAGCGATGCCGCGCGGCGGCGGATCGAACCCACCGTGGTGGCCGTGGCCTCCGGCGACGATCCGCTGATGCAGGAGGAGCTGTTCGGCCCGATCCTGCCGGTGCAGCAGGTGGCCGATCTCGACGCGGCTCTCGTGGAGGTGCGCAGCAGGCCCAAGCCCCTGGCCCTGTATCTGTTCAGCCCCAACCGCAGCGCCCAGGAGCGCACCCTCACCACCACCAGCTCGGGTGGGGTGGGGTTCAACGACGTGGTGCTGCAGGCCGGCGCCGCCGCCCTGCCTTTTGGGGGGGTGGGGGAGAGCGGCATGGGCAGCTACCACGGCCACACCGGCTTTCTCACCTTCTCGCACCAGCGCACGGTGCTGCGGCGCCCCTTCTGGCTGGATCTGCCCTTCCGCTACCCCCCCTATGCCGGCAAGCTGGGACTGGTGAAACGGTTGCTGGGCTGATCGGGAGTCGCTGATCGCGCTGGGCCGATCAGAACCTTTGATGCGCCGAAGGTCATCCGGGGGCTGGATCGGCCCGGGCGGCCCCCTTAACGTTCCAGCATCTATCAGTGGTGCCGATGCGTCGCTCCCTTGCCGCCCTGGCCCTAGCAGTGGTGTTGCCCCTGCCCAGCCTGGCTCCCGCAGCGGCCTTGGCCAATGTGGTGGTGAGGCCGGGCGAAACCCTCTCGGAAATCGCCGAGCGCCACGGGGTCAGCCTCACCCGGCTGATGCAAGCCAACGGCATCACCAACCCCAATCTGGTGGTGGCCGGCCAGAAGCTGGTGCTGCCAGGAGCCCGAAGCACGGCAGCGGCCAGCGGTGGTGCCCGCAGCGGCAGCATCACTGTGCAGCCGGGTGAAACCCTCTCGGAAATCGCCGCCCGTCAGGGCGTCAGCCTCACCCAGCTGATGCAGGCCAACGGCATCACCAACCCCAACCTGGTGGTAGCCGGCCAGAAGCTGGTGGTGCCCGGAGCCCGAAGCAGCGCCAGCGCAGCCGCACCCCGCCCCTTGCCCACGGCGCCGTACACCATCAAAAGCGGTGAAACCCTCTCGGAAATCGCCGATCGCTTTGGCACCAGCACCGAGCGCCTGATCCAGCTCAACCAGATCAGCAACCCCAACATGGTGGTGGCTGGAACCCGTCTGGCCATCCCCGGTCGGCCCTCCTCGGCACCGGCAGCCCGCAGCAGCGCCACCCCACGCAACGCCAAGGAGCACGTGGTGCGCAGCGGCGAAAACCTCTCCACCATCGCCGACAGCTACGGCCTGCCCGTCGAAAAGCTGGTGGCCATCAACAAGATCAGCGACCCCAACCTGGTCGTCTCCGGCACCCGGTTGAAACTGCAAGCCCCACCACCGGTCAAGGCCACCCCCAAAGCCACTGCGAAAGCACCCGTCAAAGCCGCAGCCAAACCCGTCGCCCAGCCCAAGCCCAAACCGGTCGTGACGCCGGCAGCCCAATCCACGGCCACGGTGCAGCCGATCGTTCAGCCGACTGTGCAACCGACGGTGCAGCCCACACCCCAAGCCACCCCCCAACCCGCTGCCGCAGCGCCAGCTGCAGCCCAGGCCGTGGCGACGGCCCAGCCAACCAGCCGCATCGCCGCAGCCACCACTGGCACTGCAGCCACTGCAGCCACCACAGCCGTTGCCGCGGCCACCGCCACTCCCCAAACGGCCACCCCCAAGCCAGCCACCACCAAGCCGGTGAACACCGCCACCCGAGCCGCCACAACAACGCAGCCGAGCACCACCAGCAAGGCCGGCAGCAGCAAGCCCCAGGGCCCCGACTGGCGCAGCTACGGCCCACTCCAGGTCGACTGGGCCAATTGGCAGCCCATGGGCGGTAGCTATGTGGCCCCGACCCTCAACGGCGACGGCAAACCTGTCTATCTGGCGGTCAACTGTGGGGCCCGCAAACTGAATGCCACCAGCCAGTCGGGGCAGTGGAAGAGCTGGGATGCTCCCCAAACCGACTTCGAAGAACAGCTGATCAGCGACATCTGCAAGGCTCGGGGCAGCTAATACCCCAGCCGCCTCAGGCGGCCCAGTGCAACGGCCAGGGCTGGCGGCAATAGCGCCGGCCCGAGGCCCGCAGGTAGAGGCGTTGGGCGCCGTCGTCGCTCTCGCTGAGCAATTCCTCCTGCACCAAGCGCCGCAGCAGCCAACCCCAGCTGGCCTCCTGCTCCCGGCGCAGCTCGGCAGAAGCCGCACCCGCCAGCTCCTCGGCCAGGCTGCGCAAATCCCGACCCGGCCTGGCCTCGAGCGCCTCCAGCGCCGTGAGCGCGTCCACCAACCAATCCTGCCGGCGCCGTGGGCTCTGGCAGTTGTCACAGCGGCCACAGGCGGCGGCCAGCTCGCCCACGGCCAGCAGGAGCGCCTGCTCCCGGCAGCCCTCGCCCTCCGCCACAGCCTCCATCCGCCGCAGTTTCTGCTGGGCCAGCTCCAGGCGCTGCTGGTCCTGCTGGCGCTGCACCGCCGTGGCGGCAGCAGGCATCAGCTGGGATCCACCCCCGCGGATGGCCCAGCCCAGGCTCGTGCGATCGGCCGGGTCGTAGAGCACCAAACAACGGGCGGGCAGGCCGTCGCGCCCCGCCCGCCCCGATTCCTGCAGGTACCCCTCCGGACTGGCCGGCAGATCCAGGTGCAGCACCAATCCCACATCCGGTCGATCCACCCCCATCCCGAAAGCCACGGTGGCCACCAACACCGGCCTGGGCTGGTGCTGAAAGTGCTCGAGGGCCAGCTGGCGGCTTTCGGGATCCATGCCGGCGTGATACGCGATCGCCTCCAGCCCAGCCGCCGTGAGTCGGGCGGCCCATTGCTCCACGGAGCGGCGCGTACGGGCGTAGATCAGCACAGCCCCGCGGGCGGCCGTCACCGTCTCCAGCACCAGGGGCAAAGGCTCGGCGGGGCGGAGCTGCATGCCATACACCAGGTTGGTGCGGCGGGCCGAACGCACCTGAATCAGCGGCCGGCGCAGCTGCAGCAGACGGATGATGTCGGCCCGCACCTGGGGGGCGGCGGTGGCACTGAGCGCCACCAGGGGCACCCCCGGGCACTGGGCGCGCAACTGCCCCAGGCGGCGGTAGTCGGGGCGGAAATCGTGGCCCCAGGCGCTGATGCAGTGGGCTTCATCCACCGCCAGGGCCACCAGCTGACCGCTCTCAAGCACGTCGTCGAGCAACTGGCGGGTGGCCTCCGCCTGGAGCCGCTCCGGTGCCAGGTAGAGCAGGCGCAGCTTGTGATCCCGCAGGCGCTGCAACAACTGCCGCCGCTCCGGCAACGCCAGCCCCCCGTGCAGACAGGCCGCGGGGATGCCGCGGCGCTGGAGCAGGCTCACCTGGTCCTGCATCAGGGCAACCAGAGGCGAAATCACCAGCACCAGACCGCCACGCACCAGGGCCGGCAACTGATAGCAGAGGGATTTGCCGCCCCCGGTGGGCAGCACCGCCAGGCAGTCCTGGCCGGCTAGCAAGGCCTCCACCACCGGGCGCTGGCCGGGCCGAAACGTCGACCAGCCGAAATGGCGCTCGAGGGCCAACTCCAGCGGATACCCCAGAGGCATCGGCGCGTCGACACGCATGCCCCCAGGCATGCTGCGAATCGTGCCGCTGGGCAGGGAGCTAGACAAAAGAGCCCTACCTGTAGTGCACCTTACCATAGCGGCCACCAGATGCAGGGGAGGCGCCGCGCTCACGGAAGAGGCGGGGGGTCCAGCTGGTCGGGGGATTCCTCCACCAACTGCAGCCGCACCCGCTTGCCACCCGCCAGCTCCCCCAGCGACACCCGCAGGGTGCTGCCGCTGAGCGATTGCAGAGCCGTGAGCAGCTCCCGCAGATGGGGAGTGCTGCTGCCGCTCTCCACCCAGAGGCGCTCCTGCAGACCACCAAGCCGCCGCCAGCTGGTGTGCAGCTTCAGCACGGCGCTCTCCAGGGCCTGGGCCTGGCCCACCGCATCGGCCAACAAGCCGAGGGCATCGAGCCGCTGGGCCTCCTGCAGGGCCTTCTCAAAATCCAGCTCCCCCTGCTGGAAGGCCCGCACCGCCAGGGCCGCCTCCGCCGCCTTGCTGAGCCAGCGGGCCGTGCTGGTCACATCCTTGACCCGCTCCAGCTCCGGCTCCTCCCGCAACACCCGGCGCAGGTCCTCCTGCTGGGCCTCGGGCAGCTTGGCCAGCTCCTTCACCAAAGGGGCCACAGCCCGCGGCGGCAGCAGGTTTTCGGCGGTGCGCTGGCGGATCTCCTCGGGCAGGAGCGGGCTGGTGGCGGCGGTGAACTCATCGCTCAGACGCCGCACCTGCTTGCGGGTGATCTGCTGACCCTCGTTGGCCGCCTCGCTGATCATTTGCTGCACCTCCGGATCGGCCTGGGCCGTCTCCAGAAAGGCGCGCTTGGAAAAGTTGTTGACGCTGGTTTCCTCCAGCATCCCGTCACCCACCAGGCTGTCGGCCGACTCGGCCAACTGGATGAGGGTGTAAGCCCGCGTCTTGCTGATTTCGCGCTCGCGCAGCCATTGCAGAAAGCCGGTGCCGCGCCCCTCGCCGCCCCGCTTTTCACGGTCTCGCACAGCCCGCAGGATGCGCCCCCGCCAGATCTCGGTCTGCAGGTCGAAGCGATCGCACACGGCCCAGGCCTCCTCGAGGCGGGCCAGAAACTCCATCGTGCTGATGGTGTCGCTGTCTGGATCGGGCAGCTCGAGCGTCAGCACCGGCGGCGTTGGGACCTCCGTGGGGGCCATGGCCATGGAAGGGGTCGCGCGGCTGAAGACGCGATCGTGCCACGGGGTAGCCCGCGCCCCCCCACAGCAAGGGCGACGAATCGTGACGCCGGCGATGAAGCCTCCCGCCCGCGCGGGTATCTTCCCTGTGGCAGCCACCCGATCTACAGCGCAGCGATGGCCATCTCCCGCGGCGACAAGGTGCGCATCAAGCGCCCCGAGTCCTATTGGTTCAACGAAGTCGGCACCGTCGCTTCAATCGACACCTCCGGCATCCGCTACCCCGTGGTGGTTCGCTTCGAGAAGGTGAACTACAACGGCTATAGCGGCTCTGAAGGCGGCATCAACACCAACAATTTCGCCGAGAGCGAACTCGACAAGGCCTGAGCTCCGGCCGGCTTGTTCCCTCAAGCGGCGCGCCACATCCCAATCGTGCGCCAGATCAGCCCGTGCCACCGTTGGTGGTGCGGGCTTTCGAATGGGCTCGCAGGAGTCCCCAGCTCTGCCCGCCCTGCCAGCGCCCATGCCTGAACTCCCCGAAGTGGAAACCGTGCGGCGCGGCCTGGAGAGCCAAACCCGAGGCTTCACGATCGAGCGGGTGGAGGTGCTGCGGGCGCGGGCCATCGCCAGCCCAGCATCGCCAGCCGCCTTCACCGCTGCCCTGAGCGGCACCGAAGTTGGAGCCTGGGAGCGGCGCGGCAAATACCTGATGGGGCAGCTCAGCCGCGGGGGACGCGACGCCGGCACCTGGGGCGTGCACCTGCGCATGACCGGCCAGTTTCTTTGGCTCGATGCGCCGCGCCCGCCCTGCGCCCACACGCGGGTGCAGCTGTTCAATGCCGCGGGCCAGGAGTTGCGCTTCGTGGACACCCGCAGCTTCGGCCAGATGTGGTGGGTGCCGCCAGGCGAGCCCGTGGAGAGCGTGATCACCGGCCTGCAGAAATTGGGGCCGGAACCGTTCAGCGAGGCCTTCAGCGCCACCTACCTGCGTGAGCGCCTGCGGGGCTCCAGCCGGCCGATCAAAAACGCGCTGTTGGACCAGTCTCTGGTGGCAGGAGTCGGCAACATCTACGCCGATGAGTCGTTGTTTGCCGCCGGCATCCAGCCCAGCACCCCCAGTGGACGCTTGTCGCTGTCGCGGCTGAAAGGGCTGCACCAGGCCCTGGTGGAGGTGCTGGAAACCAGCATCGGTGCGGGGGGCACCACCTTCAGCGATTTTCGCGACCTCAGCGGCAGCAACGGCAATTACGGCGGCGTGGCCTGGGTGTATCGGCGTGGCGGCGAACCCTGCCGCCGTTGCCACACCCCCATTCGCCGCGACAAGCTCGGCGGCCGCAGCAGCCACTGGTGCCCCAGCTGCCAGCATTGAGCTCCTTGCAGTTGAGCGTGGATCCCGTAGCCGGCAGCACCGCCGCCCTGGCGCAGCAACTCAGCGCCACCATGGCAACGATCCACCGCCGCGGCTGGTGCGACGGCACGGGCGGCAACTTCAGCTGCGTGCTGGATCGCGAGCCCCTACAGCTGTTGATGGCACCGAGCGGTGTCGACAAGGGCTCCGTGGCGCCGGAAGCGTTGATCGTGGTGGATGCCCACGGCGGTGTGGTGCGGGGGGAGGGGAAGGCCAGCGCCGAAACCCAGCTGCATTTGGCGCTGGTGGAAACCTGCGGGGCCGGTGCCGTGCTGCACACGCACTCCCAGGCCGGCACGCTGCTCTCCCAGCACTACGCCCCCAGCGGCGATTGCGGCGTTGCCCATCTGAGCCTGCACGACCTGGAAATGCTCAAGGGTCTGGAGGGCATCACCACCCACGAGAGCTCGGTGGCCATTCCGGTGTTGGACAACAACCAGGATCTGCAGCGTCTGCGGGCCGAGGCCGAACCCCACCTGCGCCAGGCGCCCCACGGGCTGCTCATCGCGGGCCATGGCCTCTATGCCTGGGGGCGTGATCTGCCAACGGCCCATCGCCATCTGGAGATCCTGGAATTTCTGCTGGAGCAGCACTGGCGCCAGCTGCTGCTTGAGGCCTTAAGCGCGCCGCGGCAGCAGCGCCAAGCGCCCCGAAACCAGGTGTGTCGGCAGGGGGTGACACACGTGCTGCTCGACATCGAAGGCACCACCTGCCCCGTGAGCTTTGTCTCGAGCACCCTGTTTCCCTATGCGGCAGAACAACTCGAAGCGTTTCTGGACAGCCATCGCAACGACCTCGCGGTGCGAAGCCTCCTGGATGAGGTCGAAGCCGCCTGGCGGCAGGACGCCGACCCCGAGGCCCAAGCGTTGCGGCAACAGGGCGGGGTAGGAACGTTGGCCTACCTGCAATGGTTGATCCGCCGCGATCGCAAACTCACCCCCCTCAAGGATCTCCAGGGCTTGGTGTGGGAGCAGGGCTACCGAAGCGGTGCCCTGACAGGGCCACTATTCGCCGATGTGCCTGGCGCGCTGCGGCGCTGGCATGGGGCCGGTCTGGTGTTGGCGGTGTATTCCTCAGGGTCGGTCGCCGCCCAGCGCTTGATCTACGGCCACAGCAATGCAGGCGATTTACGGCCGCTGTTCAGCCATTGGTTCGACACTCGAATCGGCCCGAAACAGGCGCCCGAGAGCTACGCGACTATCGCCGCTCAGCTCGGCGTCGATCCTGAGCAGATGCTGTTTGTCAGCGATGCCCTAACGGAATGTCAGGCGGCCGCTGCCGCGGGCATGCAGGTGGTGTTCAGCGATCGCGAGGGCAACCCCGGACGCGACCCGGGGCCGTTTGAGAGGATCGTGAGCTTCAACGACCTGGTGCTGACCCCGTGAGTTCGGATCTCAAGAGCCTCGATCAAGCCCTTCTGAGCCTGAACCAGACTTTGCTCGAAAGCGTGGCGTGCGGCGACTGGGACACCTACGCCAGCCTCTGCAGCACGGATCTCACCTGTTTCGAAGCAGAAACCAACGGCGTGCTGGCCGAAGGCCTGCCCTTCCACAAGTTTTACTTCGAGCTTCCCGGCGATCCCCAGGCGAGCGCCACACCGGTGCAGGTGAGCATGGCCAGGCCCCACATCCGCTGGATCGGCCCCGATGCGGCCATCTTGAGCTACACCCGCCTCACTCAGAAGCTCAGCAACGGTGTGCCCATCACCGCCAGCTGCTGCGAAACACGCGTGTGACAACACATCGACGGCAACTGGCTGCAGGTACACGCCCACCGCTCCTAAGCAAGCCACCACAACAAGCGCGCACACGCCCAACAAAAAAGCCACCCCGGGGGGTGGCTTTCTGCTTCAAGGGGAGATCGCTGATTTCAGGCTTCCAAAAGGAAACCAAAGCAGATCAACCAGAAGATGGAATGAAGGTTTTACCTGGCATCG
>NZ_JAGQCT010000026.1:0-16037 GCF_024346335.1 Cyanobium sp. ATX 6E8
CGGTGCGGCGGGCTCATCCGCCTTCTCACGTCAGCCTTGACGGCCTCGCTGTAACGACGCATTGGTCATGTCCTCAAGCCCCCGGGTGTACTGACGAGAGGGGTGACATCTTTCCTGAAACCGGGGGCCAGAGGCACATCAGGGCATGTTCAGCTAGGACGGATGCACCTTCTTCTCTGGCCATGCGCCCCATCGCTGTAGGCCCCCGGCTGCTCGCCCTCTGTGCAGCCACCGCCCTACTCCAGCCTGGCCTGGTCCAGGCCGAACCAACAGCCGCCCAGAAGACTCCCACCAGCGGCACCGCCGAATACAGCTCCTGCATCTCCGAGGTGAACTCCTGCAACCAGGCCCAATCCCGCATTCCCCCGAACGCCACGGTCACGGCCATGCGCGTCTCGACGGCCATCAGGGGGGAATACGGCACCTTTACCTGCCGGGTGAAGTGGAACCTGTCACCCTCCGCAAAGCCCACCTACCGCCCGATTCTGTTCTCTGCTTCGGCGTGAGCCGCCCCCCTTCCTTCGCCATGTCTCGCCACCAATCCCTTCACTTCGTTCTGGAACAGCTGGAAGACGGCTGGATGCTGGAAGCTGAGCACATCACCAAGGACGGCAAGGGAGACTGGATGCTGAACCACGACCAACTCGAGGAGCTCGCCAGCCTCCTCCAGCAAGCCCTCAGCTAACTGGACTCCGGTTGATTCGCCTGCGGCCACCCCCTCCTACACCTGCGGCCACCCCTAAGCCTCCATGCCACCCAAAAAGCAACCCTCCCCTCGCACGGTCAAGCTGCAAATCCTCGGTGCCGTGTTTGTGCCGATGGGACTGCTGGGGCTATGGCTCCACTCCCAGGGCTTCTGGTGAGCCTCCAGCAACGGCACCTCGCCGTCGCGATCCCGACAGCGGCGTGGAGAGGTGGTGCACCGCATGAATCACCACACCCCAAATCAGCAGATCTGGGTTTTCACCTTGCAGGGCAATCGCGGCGATCGTTGCATCACTCGCCACCAGACACCACTGGGCGGGACGTCCCTCAAGCCGACGCAGCACAAAGCATCCCTCATGCACCGCCACCACGGTGGAGCCTGAGCGCGGCGCCACGCTGCGATCCACCACCAGCAGATCACCGTGATGGATGCCGTCGCCGCGCATCGCATCACCATCCACCCGCATCAGAAAGGTGGAGCTCGGGCGGGGCATCAGAATGCCGTTGAGGTCGATAGCCGCCTCGACATAGTCGTCGGCAGGACTCGGGAACCCCGCCGCCACCGACTCCACCGCGAGGGGCAACTGCAGGGGCCCATCCCCCTGGCGCAAGGGGCCCAACCAAATCAGATCGCTGGTGGGGGCACAGGCCATGGCCGCCACCCTCCGCAACGCAACAGGTGTAATAGTACAGCTGAACCAAGGCCGGGCGTCAGTCGCCGCAGCCCCGCCGCACCACCTCAGCCCGCAGGGCCGTGAGATCGGCGGAATCGGGCAGCTGCGGCGCAAACAGCAAGGTCCAGGCCAACGGCACATCCTCAGACTCCAGGGCCGCTTCGATGGCCGCCAACCAGGCCAGGGAGCTCTGAGCGAGGGAGCGGATCAAGGCGGCGGTGCTCGCCATCCGTTCGGCGGAGGCGCCCACCAAGTGCACATGGGCAAAGGCCCCCTCCGGAGCCTGCTCGGGTCGCAGCCGCAACAGCACCACTTCGCCAGGGGTGATCGGCTCCAAAGGCCAGGCCAAGGGAACCGGGAGAGCCTCCCCCGCCGCCGCCAGCCGCCGCCACACGGGCCGCCCCCGGCGCTCAATGCGCAACTCCAGCAGCGGTTCAATCACCACCAGCTGGGGACTCGGCGTGGGCACCACACCCGCGGCATCCCCTTCCTCCACCGCTTCCACCCGGGGGGACACGACACAGACCGCCACCGGATCAACCGGGCGCTGCAAGGCATACCCCGGAGCGGTGAAAGCCACCCCCAGGAACGTCAGGAGCGCAAAGGGGATGGATCGTCTGATCAACCGAATCCGCCGAACGCCGTGCCGGAGCACAACAGCAGCACCCGCAGCCTGCATGAACGATCTGAATGAAATATCTGCATAACCGGGCAGAACTTCGCGGACCAGCAAGCCGGATTGGAATCAACCATAGGGAGCGATTGACGCAGCGACATCCCTGGCCGGACGTTTGCAGAACGGCGCGCAGCATTTGCAGCGGAACGCAAAAAATGCCGTCTGACAGAAGCTGGGGGCGACGCCCTAAGGGCCCTGCAGGGCTCCGCCGCAGCTGGAGCCCCCACCGGCGGTGCAACCAAAACAATGGTCGGCCACCGTAATCGGATCGCCCTCGGGATCGCGCTCGAGCAGCTCCCGCAGATGCCGCCGGGGCTGCCCTGGCTCCGCCGCAGGCAAACCGAGCTGCTGGTTGAAATCGCAATCGAACAGCCAACCCTGCCAATCAACGCTGATCAGGGAGCGGCACATGACCTGGGCGAGATGGTCGGGACGATGCTGGGCCTGCAGCAGGGCCCGATAGGACTCCAGCTTTCCCTGGACCTGGAGCCAGCTGGCAAACCGCTGAATCGGCATGTTGGCCAGGGCATAGAGGCTGTTGAACACCAGCCCGAAGTCGGCGGCGAGCACGCGCTTGTACTCCGCTTCCAACTGGGCCTGGGGAGGCGGCAGCGTCGGCCCCTGGGGGTTGTAGACGAGGTGCAGCTGCAGGCCGCTGCCGGGCTGGCCGTAGCCAAGCCCGTTGAGCTGCTGCAGCGCCGCAATGCTGCGGGTAAACACACCGGAGCCCCGCTGGCGATCAACGTTGTCGGCGGAACAGCAGGGCAGGGATGCCACCACCGTGACGCCCTGATTCGCCAGGAAGGGGGCCAAATCGTGCTGGCCAGGTTCCGACAGGATCGTGAGGTTGCAGCGATCGATCACCTCCACTCCCAGCCGCCGGGCCGCCACCACCAAGCCCCGAAACTGGGGATGGAGCTCGGGGGCCCCACCGGTGAGATCGAGGCAGGCCAGCCCCCGGGCGGCCAGCACCGGCGGGATCAGGGCAAGCGTGGCCGGATCCATCATTTCGGTGCGGGTCGGCCCCGCATTCACATGGCAGTGGCTGCAGGCCTGGTTGCAGCGGTAGCCCAGGTTCACCTGGAGGGTGGAGAGGGGGCCGCGCCAGAGCGGCGGGAACAGACTCGAGAGCAGGGGCTGATGCATTCCTGAAGCGACCATCCTGCCGTCTCCCGATGACCGACCATGGTGGGTCGCTTGCCCCGAGTTTGCGATGTTGCAGCAGCCCCCACGCGGCTACGTGACCCTGGCCTGGCTGGGCCTGGTGGCCAACGCCCTGGCCATTCCCCTGGGCCTGGCGGTGATTTTGCTGGATCCCACCTGGCGGGTGACCAACATTGTGGTGGGTGCCAGCGCCGCGCTGCCAACAGCCGTGGTGGGCCTGGTGGCCTCGATCGCCCTGCTCAAGTGGCGCGCCTGGGGACAGATTCTGGCGATCGTGGCGCTGGCCATGGCCTTGGCTGTGGGCTTGCCCTACGGCATCGTGCGCCTGGTGCTGCTGAGTGAGGGACGGCCGCTGACGGCGCTGCTCTCCGCCCTGCTCTGGGCCGCGACCACGGCCGCACTGGTGTATTGGTGCCGACCCAGCATCCGGCGCTACCTGATCTGAGGCCGAGCACCGCAACGGGGTGATCGAAATTTTGGTAGCAACAGCTACACGGAAGGGCCGGGGCGCGGCAGTGTGATGAAGCCCATCCGAACGGCGCCTCCCATGCCCAGCCCCCAGCGCTTCGCCGCCCTGCAGCAGATTCAGCGGCGGCGTCCGGCGGCGACGGCACCAGCCGCCCCATTCGGGGAGCTGTGGGCGAGCGATGTGTTCACCCTCGAGACGATGAAGGAGGCGTTGCCCGGACGCATCTTCAAATCGATCCAGCGCACGATCCGCGAGGGCGGCAAGCTCGACCTGTCGCTGGCCAATGCCGTGGCCGACGCCATGAAGACCTGGGCCACCGGCCGTGGCGCCCTCTACTACGCCCACGTTTTCTATCCGCTCACCAACTCGACCGCCGAGAAGCACGACGGTTTCATCTCGCCCAAGAGCGATGGGCGGGTGATCACCGAATTCACGGGCAAGCTGCTGGTGCAGGGCGAGCCCGACGGCTCCTCCTTCCCCAACGGCGGCATCCGCTCCACCTTCGAGGCCCGCGGTTACACCGCCTGGGACATCACCAGCCCCGCTTACCTGATGCAGACCCCCAACGGGGTCACCCTCTGCATCCCCACGGTCTTCGTCTCCTGGACCGGTGAGGCCCTCGACAAGAAAACCCCTCTTCTCCGCTCCAACGCCGCCATGAATCGGCAGGCCCAGCGCCTGCTCCGCCTCCTCGGTGAAACCGATGTGGCCCCCGTCAACTCAAGCTGCGGCGCCGAGCAGGAGTACTTCCTCGTTGACAGCGCCTTCATCTCCCTCCGCCCCGACCTACTCCTCGCCGGACGCACCCTCTTTGGCGCTCCTCCCGCCAAAGGGCAGCAGTTTGACGACCACTACTTCGGCGCCATCCCCGAGCGGGTGCAGGTGTTCATGCAAGACGTGGAGCGCCAGCTCTACCGGCTCGGCGTTCCCGCCAAGACCCGCCACAACGAAGTGGCACCCGGACAGTTTGAAATCGCGCCTTTCCACGAGGCCGCCAACGTCGCCACCGACCACCAGCAGCTCACCATGACCGTGCTCAAGGCCACGGCCAAAAAGCACGGCTTCGCCTGCCTGCTGCACGAAAAGCCCTTTGCCGGCATCAACGGCAGCGGTAAGCACGTCAACTGGTCGATCGGCAACGCCACCCAGGGCAACCTGCTCGACCCGGGCCAAACCCCCCACGACAACCTGCAGTTCCTGCTGTTCTGCGCCGCCGTCATCCGCGGCGTCCACAGCTACGGGCCGCTGCTGCGGGCCGTGATCGCCACCGCCGGCAACGACCACCGTCTTGGTGCCAACGAAGCACCGCCGGCGATCATCTCGATGTACCTGGGCAGCCAGCTCGAGGATGTGTTCAACCAGATCCGCGAGGGCAACCTGCAGAGTTCCGCCAAGGGCGGCGTGATGACCCTGGGGGTGGACACCCTGCCGGAATTCACCAAAGACCCCGGCGATCGCAACCGCACCTCACCGTTTGCTTTCACAGGCAACCGCTTTGAATTCCGCGCCGTTGGCTCCAACCAATCGGTAGCCGGGCCCCTAGTGGCGATGAACACGGTGCTGGCCGATTCGATCGGCTGGATGGCCGATCGGCTGCAGAGCCAGCTCGACAGCGGCACCGCCCTAGGCGAAGCGGCCTTCAACGTGCTCCAGCAGGTGATGCGCGAGCACGGCGCCGTGGTGTTTGGCGGCGATGGCTACTCCAGCGAATGGCATCGCTTGGCTGTTGAAAAGCGTGGCCTGGAAAACCTGCGCACCTGCGCCGATGCCTTGCCCGTGCTGCAACGGCAGGAGGTGCGGGAGCTGTTCGAGCGCCAGGGGGTGCTGAGCCCGGTGGAACTGGAGAGCCGCTTCGAGGTGTACAGCGAGCAGTATGTGCTCGCCATCGAAGTGGAGGCCAAGCTGGCCCTGCAGATCGCCCGCACCCAGGTGTATCCGGCGGCGGTGCGCTACCTCGGCGAGCTGGGCACGGCGTTGCAGGAGCAGCAGGCGATGGGTCTGCATCCCAACCTCAAGCTGCGCAACCAGCTGGGCGAGCTGCTCGAGCAGCTCAACAACGGCTGCGATGCCCTCGAAGAGGCCCTCAGCGGCGGCAGTCACGGCGAGGGGGCTGACCACACCGAAGCCCACATGCGCCACTGCGCCGACACCCTGATGCCCCTGATCGGCGCCCTGCGTTCGGCGGTGGATGGCCTCGAAGGCCTGGTCGACGACGACCTCTGGCCGCTGCCCAGCTACCGGGAAATGCTGTTCGTGCGCTGAGGGGCCCGCCGCGCATGGCGCCCGACACCGAAAGATGTTGTGAAGGTGACAGTTCCGATCTGTCACACAGACCATGATGCAAGCAAGGAGTAGTGCAGACAGACATGGCATCACCACAAACCCAGACCGTGCGACCCCCCTTCGCCAGCCACGTGCGGCACTACCGTCTCGTCGACCGCCAGGGGGCGCCCCATCCGGTGCTGGACGATCTCTACGAATCGCTCGATGCGGCCTGGAGCGAGGCGATGGGCTGGTGGCAGGAGCACTGCGGTGGCAACCAGGAGCCCTGCGAGATCGGCGTGGAGGTGAGCACGGCCAGTGGCAACTGGCGCACCTTGCGCTTTCCAGGCTGCTGAGCTCACTGGCGCGCCAGCTCCGGTCGGTCCTGCTGGTGCTGGTGCTGATGCTGCCAGTGCTCGCCCTGACGCTGGAGGCTCCGGCAGCCCAGGCGCTCCAGCTGGCGCCCATTCAGGCCTGCAGCCCGCTCAACGAGCGGCAGGTGGAAGGCTGGTTTGACCTGTGGAACGACGCCCTTGCCAGCGGTGATCCGGCCCAGGTCGCCCAGCTCTACGACCGCCACGCCCTGCTGCTGCCCACCCTGTCGGCGCAGCTTCGCGACACACCCGAAGCCATCACCGCCTATTTCGCCACCTTTCTGGCCCGCCATCCCAGCGGCACGGTGACTCACCGTCAGATCGAGCTGGGCTGCAACCTGGCCGTGGATGAGGGCACCTACCGCTTCGCCCTGCACGACCCCGAGGCCCAGGTCGACGCCCGCTACACCTTCGTCTACGGGAGGCGAGAGGGGGAGTGGCGGATCCTGCACCACCACTCCTCCCTGGTGCCCAGCTGATCTGCTGCAAAACCGACCAGCGGAATGGATCAGTTCACCTGCACGCCCTTCCAGAAGGCCACCCGGCCGCGGATGTTGGCGGCGGCCTCCTTGGGCTCGGGATAAAACCAAACGGCATTGGCGTTCACCTGGCCATCCACCACCAGGTCGTAGTAGTGGGCCGTGCCCTTCCAGCCACACACCGAGGTGTGGGAGGAGGGGCGGATGCAGCTGGGGTCGAGGGCGTCGGCAGGGAAATAGGCGTTGCCATCCACGCTGACGATGTCGTCGCTGCGGGCAATCACCCGACCGTTCCACTGGGCTTGCATGGGGCTTGGGGCGCAATCAAGGGTTGATTGTGGCAAGCGCCGGCGGCGGGGCTGGAGGTGGCAGCAGGAGCGGCAGGTGCGGCGTGGGATCCAGGGCCAGCAACTCCGCGCCCTGACGGCGCAGTTCGAAGTGCAGGTGGGGGCCCGTGGCCGAGCCGGTCATGCCCACCGTGCCCAGGGGATGCCCCTGCTCAAGCCAGGCGCCGCTGAGCACCGTGGCTTCATGCAGGTGGGCATACAGCGTCTGCCAACCCTCGCCATGGTCGAGCAGCACAGTGGTGCCGTAGCCACTGATCGACTCCACCAGCAGCACCCGTCCGGCCCGGGAGGCGAGCACTGCCGTGCCCTGCCGGGCCGCCAGATCAATGCCGGTATGCAACCGCCACGCCGAGCGGCGTTCCGAGTAGCGCCAGCCCCAGGGGTCCAGGCTTTCGGCCGGCTGGGCCAAGGGATAGGCCAGGGGCGGCGGCGCGGGATCCGGATCTGATGCCCGCATTGCACCCAGGGCCACCGAGCCGACCGATCCAGGGAGCCGCACATCCGGCACTGAAGCGTGGCGCGGCAGCTCCTGGGGCATCGGCAGCAGCAGCGCCTGAGGCTCCGCGCTCTGAGCCCGCAGCGACGACTGGCCAGCCACCGCGGCCAGAAGCAGCGGCAACAGCACGGGCCAGCTCCGGTGGGTCATGGCTCAGGGGATCGGGCTCAGCGCCAATCGGGGTCGTAGATCCGCAGGGTGCCAAATCCCACCGGCGCTGGCGAGGGGTTGGGGCCAGCGGGGTAGGCCGTCACCTGAAACATGTAGGTGTCCGAGAAGGCTGGGTTGTTCCAGGGTTTGAGCACCACCGTGAGCGTGGCCCCGGGCGGAACGGGCTCAGGGAAGCTGAGGGTGAAGCGGCGCGCAGCGCTGTCGAACTGGGCCTGCACCGGCACGCGGGGGCCCTGCTGACGCGGCCGGCCCAGGAACGCGGAGGTGCGATCCACAAAGAACGGAAAGCGGGTGTCGACGCCGCGGGTCTGCTGAATCGTTAGGCCGCCGAGGGCTGCCCCCGCCTCCGGATCAAGCGTGATCGTGAAGTAGTACTCCGCACGGGTCTGCCAGATGGTGGTGTAGTAGCTCACCAGGTCCACCTTCCAGGGGGCCTTGGTGAAGTAGGTGGCACCCTGGAGTTCCAGAGCCCGCGCGGCGGGGATCACGCCCGGCCCCAGGAGCGGAGCCCCGGCAACGCAGCTGGCCAGGGCCCAGCCGAGCGCAACGGCGACACGTCGAAGACGGGGCACAGGCACCAGGGCTTTAGGCGGCTGGGAAAACGCTAGAGGCGGCCTGCAGAAATGGCTGGGGGTCCTGGTCGCGGCGATGGGCCACCGGAATGGGCGGGCCCTGGGCGGTGCCGTCCTCGGGATCGAGGCCGGCGGTGGCCTCCAGGGCCTGACGGAGGCGCCGGGCCGCATGCAGGGGCATGTCCCGCGGCACGCTGATGCGATCGCGCAGGTAGCGCAGGGCGGCCGCACTCCCCGCCGGCGGCACCAGGCGCTCGCCCCAGCTTTGGGGTTCGCCACGCCTTTGCGTTTCGCCACGGATCAAGGCCGTGAGGGCGGTGCGCAGGGGCTGGTCGAATCCGGCCGCCCCCAGGGGGCTGCGCGCCAGGATTGCTTGCCGGTGTTTGAGCACCCGAGCAAGGGCTACCGCCGCCGCATCGGAGGGTTCGCCGTGGCTGGTTTCCGGATCGGATGCATCGATCGGCCAGGGGCCCTGATCGATGCGGGCGGCCAGATCGCGCTGAGCTGGCGTGCCACTGGCGTAGCAGCCGCCCATCTGGGGCGGCAGGTCGTGGGCGTGAGTGTGGAAATCGCTTTGGGTGCCGAGGTAGGTGGAGCGCTGCTCCAGCGCTGCAAACCAGCGATCAATGGCCGGATGCTCCTGCCGCAGCAGAAAGCCCTTGTAGTAGGCCAGGCTGGCCGCCATCCGCTCCACGTAGGGCACGAACACCAGATCAGCTGTGCTCAGCTCACCCAGCAAAAACGGGCCGGAGTGTTGGTCGAGCGCCTGCTCAAATCCAGCAACAATGCGCTGAAAGGCCGCCTGGGCCGAGGCCTCCTGCTGCGGACGGAGGCCAGGACTGCACAGCCACTGGCACCAGGCGCGAAACAACACGCGTTCGAGCTGGCGCAGGGGCAGCACTGCGGGGTCGGCCATGCCCGGGCCCAGGCTGCCGAAGGCTGCTTCGAGGGCCTCAAGAATGCGGTCGCTCTCGGTGATCAGTCGGCCATCGATCGCCAGAGCAGGCAACATGCCGGAAGGCACCAGCTGTCGAAACCAGGCCTCCTTCTCGCCGTAGCAAAACATGGTGACCTTGCGGATCCGGTAGGGAATCCGCTTTTCCTCCAGCCACAGCCACACCTTCTGGCAGTAGGGGCACCAGGCGTGGTGGTCGCGGAACAAGGTGACCCGCACCGCCTGCTCCGGCTGGCCAAACAGACGCAGGCCGGCCTGGGCGCTGGTGGGACCGTTGACGGGATCGGCTGGGGGCGCCGCCAGACGTTCGAGCTCGTGCCAGCTCAGCTCTGCGTTCGCCATCGGCGCCATCCCCATCCCTGCACCAGCCTCGGTTCTAGTGGCTCAAGGCACCAGAGGCGCCTTCCCTAGGCTGCTACACGACTTTTCGACGGTGCAATTCGATGTTCGACGCCTTCACCAAGGTTGTTGCCCAGGCTGATGCCCGTGGCGAATTCATCAACGCCGGTCAGATCGACGCCCTTGCCGCCATGGTTGCCGAGAGCAACAAGCGCATGGACACGGTGAACCGCATCACCTCCAACGCTTCCGCCATCGTCACCAACGCGGCTCGCGATCTCTTCGATCAGCAGCCCGCCCTGATCGCACCCGGTGGCAACGCCTACACCCATCGCCGCATGGCTGCTTGCCTGCGCGACATGGAGATCATCCTTCGCTACGTCACCTACGCCATCCTCACCGGCGACGCTTCCGTGCTGGAAGACCGCTGCCTGAACGGCCTGCGTGAGACCTACCTCGCCCTCGGCGTGCCCGGTGCTTCCGTGGCAGAAGGCGTGCGCAAGATGAAGGACGCCGCTATCTCGATCGCCAACGATCGCAACTACATCACCCCCGGCGACTGCTCCGCCCTCATGAGCGAAGTTGGCACCTACTTCGACCGCGCTGCTGCTGCAGTCGGCTGATTGGCTCCAGCCAGCTAATCGAAGCCAGCCAGCCGAGCTCACTCGAGCCCGGTTGGCTGGTTTTTTGATGGCAGCCTGGCCAGGCTCAATCAATCCAGGGTGGCGTCGCCGGTTTCGCCTGTGCGGATGCGGATCGAGGCCTCAACAGGCATGACGATGATCTTGCCATCGCCCACTTCCCCGGTTTGGGCGGTGCCTTTGATCGCCTCAATCACCCCAGCCATGGCTGCGTCGGTGACAACGGTCGTGATCATGACCTTGGGCAACAACCTGGCCTCCACCTTCACGCCGCGATAGACCTCGGTGTGCCCCATCTGCTTGCCGAAACCCTGAACGGAGGTGACGGTCATGCCATTGATGCCGAGACTCACCAGCGCATCCTTGACGGCATCAAGCTTTTCGGGCCGGATGATGGCTTGAATCTGTTTCACGCGATACCAATGCTGATCTCCCCCTGTTTAGCCACGACCCGATCGCAGTTCTGTAGCAACCGCAGCTGAGCGATGGCCCTAGCTCGGTGGCGAAACACTCCATAACAATCTCCCGGGTGGCGCCATTCACGGCGACCGCCAAGGGATCCAATCGCTGAGAGCAACGGCTTCGCACGACGCCGGCGGGGGCCGGAGCGCGATTTGGTATCAAAACAAACATCTCATCCTCCTGGAAGCGCGCATCCTTCATTGCGAAGGGATTTCGACGATCCCCAACCTGAGCAGCTGTCCCTCTGATCTGCCCATGACCATTGCTTCCACCCCTCCAAGGCGCAAGCGCCTTCAAGAGGCGAGCCTGACTGAAGCGCCACTGATGCTCCTGCGCAACTTGCGCGGGTTGGCCTCCGGCCGCTCCATGGTTTGGCTTGCCTGCGTGCCCGTGGCCCTATTTGGCCTGGGTGTTTTTAACCTGTCTGCCCATGCAGCGGAGCTCCCCGAGCTCACCCCAGCCTTCCTCGCCAACAACCTGTTTCTGCTGGTTTGCGCGATTCTGGTGATCTTCATGAACGCCGGCTTCGCCATGGTGGAGGCGGGGATGTGCCGACAAAAAAACGCCGTCAACATCCTGGCCAAGAACCTGATCGTGTTCGCCCTGGCGGTGACGGCTTACTGGTTCATCGGCTACAAGATCATGTACAACGCCGACTGGGTCATTCCTGGTTGGTTCAAGTTTGGTGGAGTGTTCTTTGACCCGACCGTGACTCCAGAAATGGTCACAGACGGCAGTCTGGTTCCCAGCATCGACTTCCTCTTCCAGGCCGCCTTCGCTGGCACCGCCGCCACGATCGTCTCCGGCCTCGTGGCGGAACGAATCAAGTTTGGCGAGTTCGTGATTTTCTCGTTGATCCTGGTGGGCGTTGTCTACCCGATCACGGGCAGCTGGCAGTGGAACTTCCCCGATGACGCCGGTCTCGGTGGTGGTTGGCTGAACAGCCTTGGCTTCATTGATTTCGCCGGCTCCACCGTGGTGCACTCCATGGGTGCCTGGGCTGGTCTGATCGGCGCCATCCTGCTTGGCCCACGGATCGGCAAGTTTGTGGGTGGCAAGCCCCAAGCCATGCCTGGTCACAACCTGGCCATCGCCACCCTCGGCTGTCTGATCCTCTGGATTGGCTGGTACGGCTTCAACCCCGGCTCCTGGCTTTCGATGGGCGTCGAGGTGCCTTACATCGCCGTTACCACCACCCTGGGTGCTGCCGGCGGCGGCATTGCCGCCACCGTGGTCTCCCAGATTCGCGGCGGCAAGCCCGACCTCACCATGACCATCAACGGCATACTGGCCGGCCTGGTCAGCGTCACCGCTGGTTGCGATGCCGTCTCGATGCCTGCCGCCTGGGTGATGGGATTCATTGGTGGTGTGATCGTGGTGTTCTCGGTGGCCTTCATTGATGGCCTCAAAATGGACGATCCTGTGGGTGCTTTCTCGGTGCATGGCAGCTGCGGTATCTGGGGAACCCTGGCCGTTGGCCTGTTCAACACCGACAAGGGCCTGTTCACCGGTCACGGCTTCTCCCAGTTGGCCATCCAATTCGTGGGTGCTCTTTCCTACGCCGTTGCCACCATCGTTGCTTCGCTGATCATCTGGTCCATCATTGGAGCCCTCTTCGGCGGCATTCGTGTCACCGAGAAGGAAGAGATCGAAGGTCTCGACATTGGCGAACACGGCATGGAGGCCTACCCGGACTTCGCCGCTACGGCCAAGTGAGTCGCGCTTCAGTAGCGCTCCTCCTTCCCCCCTGAGCCCATCCACCGGTTCAACCATCTGCCCGCGGCACGCCGCGGGCTTTTTTATTGGCACGCCGCTCGGCGGATGTGGTGCCCGAGGCGAACCCTGCCTACGGTCCAGTCAGTCGTGCGCGACCGTCTCGCCGCCAGCTCGCCACCATCTCGCCATGGTCGACAGCCTCACCCTCGACGAGCTGAGCAGGCAATTTGAGGCTGATGCCCCATTGGATGGCGACTTCCTGGTGCTGACCCTCGCGGCGGCGCTGATCGCCAGCCTGGGGCTGCTGGCCAACAGTGCCGCCGTGGTGATCGGGGCGATGGTGATTGCACCCTGGATCCTGCCCCTGCGGGCCATGGCGTTTTGGATGCTGCAAGGGCAGCTGGCCTTGGCGGGCAAAGCCCTCCTGACCCTCAGCATCGGCATCGGACTCACGGCCCTGCTCTCCGCCATGGTGGGCCTTGGGGTGGGCATGCCGCTGTTGGGGCACGAGGTGACGGCCCGCACCTCCCCAAACCTGCTCGATCTGGGCATTGCCCTGGTGGCGGGTGCTGCTGCGATCTACGCCAAGGTGCGCAGCCGAGCCGTGTCCTCGCTGGTGGGCACCGCGATCGCCGTGGCCCTGGTGCCACCGGTGTGCGTGCTGGGACTGCTGGTTTCAGCCGGCGAATGGGAAGGCGCCCAGGGGGCTGGCCTGCTCTTCGCCACCAACCTGCTGGGCATCCTCAACGGCGCCCTGATGATGCTGGCCGTGAGCCAAGCGCAGCTGCGACGGCGCCTCTGGCGCAGTCGGATGGGCTGGGTGAGTTGTTGTTCACGGCTCTGCTGGTGCTCCCGTTGAGCAGCAGTTTTGTGCAACTGGTGCGCCAATCCCAGCTGCAGCTCGAGCAGCAGCGGATTGAACGGGCCATCGCCAAAAGCCTGCAGACCGAGACCCTCACCATCGGCCGCCATTCCCAGTTGGTGGGCGTCAGCATCGACTGAAAAAAAACGCCACCGCTGATCCGCGCTTCCGTGCGGGTGAGCCAATCCAACCTGCCGACCCCGGCCCAGGTGGCGGCAGTGCAGAGCTTCATCAACAACCAACAGCCCAAGCGCTACCGACTGGTGGTGCAGCGCAGCGCCATTGACATCGTTGGCCCTGAGCCTGAGCCGATCCCAATCCAGCCCAGCCCAACCAAGCCCTGATCGGCCTCACGGCAGCCACCTGGGGGCCTCGCGGACGGCGCAGCCGGCTCGATCATCGAGCGCGTCACTCCCTGAGGCTCAGGCCTCTACAACCACAAGGTTGCTGCCATGGCGCGATGAACCGGCACCTCGCCAGCTGGCTCAGGCCCTTGCACCAGCCCTGGTTGCTGCCGTGGCTGCTGGGTCTGCTGCTGGCCCTGAGCCCACTGAGCGAGCCCGCCACCCCCGGGCCATCCCAGCCCAACGGAGCCACGCTGGAGTTGTTTGTGCGCGAGGGCTGCCCCCACTGCACCCAGGCCAAAGCCTTCCTTCCCGAGCCGCAACGGCAGCACCCAGGCCTGATCATTCGGCTGCGGCCGCTCGACACCGACCCCACGGCCCTTGCCGACCTGCAGCACCATGCGGCCCGGGGGTGCCCACCTTTGTGCTGGGGAACAGGGTTCTGGTGGGATTCGATGGGCCGGCGGGGCGAGGCCGGGAGCTACTGGAGCTGATCGCGCGCCAGAAGCACCCCCAGGGGTTGCCTGATCTACAGCGGCTGGGACTGCCGGCCTTCACCTTGGCCCTGGGGCTCCTGGATGGCTTCAATCCCTGCGCGATCTGGGTGCTGCTGTTTTTGCTGTCGCTGCTGGTGCACTGGCGCGATCGCCGGCGCCTGGCCCTGGTGGCGGGCACCTTCGTGCTGGTGAGCGGGGCGGTGTATTACGCCTTCATGGCGGCCTGGCTGAATGTGTTTCTGGTGCTGGGCCTGAGCCGCCCGTTGCAACTGCTGCTGGGCAGCATCGCCCTGCTGATCGGCCTGGTGAATCTGCGCGATGCCAGCCGGCAGAGCGGGAGCTACACCCTGGCCATTCCCGAGGCAGCCAAACCCGGGATCGTCACCCGGATGCGCAAGGTTCTGCAGAGCCGCGCCCTGGCTCCAGCCCTGCTGGGAGTGGCGATGCTCGCGGTGGTGGTGAATCTGGTGGAACTGCTCTGCACCGCAGGCCTGCCGGCGGTCTACACCGCCGTGCTCAGCCAACAATCGCTGCCGGCTTGGGCCCACTACAGCTACCTGGGTCTCTACATCCTCGGCTACATCGCCGATGACGCCCTGATGGTGACCCTGGCGGTGTGGGCCCTCGGCAACCAGCGCCTCAGCGCAGCCGCCGGCCGTCGGCTCAAGCTGGTCAGTGCCGCCGTGATGCTGGGCCTCGGCCTGGTGCTGCTGCTGCAACCCGGCTGGCTGATCTGAGGGGCTGCTGAAGCGCAGCCGCTGGGATGGTGAGCTGCTGCTCACTCCAGTGGGCCAGCAACGCCGCCAGCAGGGTTGAACGATCGCCGCGAAAACGAAGCATGGGAGCCCGAACGAAAGGCAGCCTCGATGCTGACTCCACCAGCCCGAGCGCCCTGCTGCTCTCGCCACCACCTCGCGCAACCAATGGCACAAAAGCCCGTTCCCACCCGCCAGGGGCAAGCGCTGGTGCTACACCGTGACCAGCCCCTGGCCACACCCCACCAGCCACGCGAGCAGCTGTTGCCCATGAAAGAACTGACCAGCGCCATCAACCACCACCTTGCGGCGGAATTTCAGGCCAGCCACAGCTACCTGGCCATGTCGATCTGGCTGCGGGAGAAGGACCTGGCTGGGTTTTCGGCCTACATGCTCGAAAAGAGCAATGAGGAGCGCGGCCATGCCGCCCGGATGATCGCCTACCTGGTGGACAGCGACGAGCAGGTGGAACTGCCCACCATCGACGCTCCCGAACGCAGCTGGCCCTCGGTGCAGCAGCTGTTCGATCAGGTGTACGACATGGAGAAGGGGGTGACGGCCTCGATCAATCGTCTCTACTCGCTCGCCGAAAAGCTGGGCGAGCGCAGCGCCACCGCCATGCTCGATTGGTTTGTGGCCGAGCAGCTCAAAGAGGAAGCGGAGGCTCGCTTCGTGTGCAAGCGGTTGCGGCTGGCTGGCGACAACAGCGCCGCCCTGCTCCTGCTCGACCAGCAGTTTCTCGAAGGCAATGCCCTCGCTCACGTGAAAGGCGGCCTCAGCGGAGCCAATGGGGCCTGAGCAGAGCCGCTAAGGACTGTGACCCTCGTCAGACGCCCCTGAGCGCGCTCCCTACGTTGCGAGCAGTGGGATCAGGCAGGCGAGCACCATGACCGAACTCGGCAAGTGCCCTTTCAACCACGGCGCAGCAGCGGTGGCGGGCCGCGGCCCCACGCCGCGCGACTGGTGGCCCCAGCAGCTCAACCTCGGGATCCTGCACCAGCACAGCCCGGCCGCCAATCCGCTTGGGGAGGCGTTCGACTACACCGCAGCCTTCCAACAGCTCGACTACGCCGGCCT
>NZ_JAGQCT010000027.1:0-13654 GCF_024346335.1 Cyanobium sp. ATX 6E8
TGATGCCGTCACTGCTGAGCGATCCCTGAGGGAAGAAGAACGAGCAAGGAAGAGTCTCTGATCGCTCAGCAGTGAGTGATCAGGCTTGCATTCGTGCGGCCGGGCGTCCCGACCCCTGAACGCATACTGCTGACTTAACATTGATATACACTGGCAAGTCGTCTCCTTCTACGCGGCACTGGAAATCATAGACGCCTACTTCCGAGGCTGCGGGTTGGATTTCTGCGAACCCCAAGTCTCTGTGGTGAAGTTCAATGTTCTGAGTTATTAGCTCTTCAAGGATTCGCCAAACAGTTCTTCCTTTGGCAGCATTTCTCCAGCCATAAGGGAATTGCTCCTTTCTTCCAATCTGAACATTTCCTATCATCTTGCATAGATGTATAAGAGACTTCTCGATTGCATTCATTCTCGATTCTGTGGTATGCATTGAAAGATTGAGAAGTTGAGGTCGGATAAATGCAGAAGTGTGTGATCGAAAATGTTGAAAAAGAAAATTGTCGAGATTGGTTTTCTCTCATGAGCATTGATGCATGTTAATGCGCAACAATTTATTTGAACGGTAGCGAGACTAAGACCTAGGCGGAATAGTGCACATGTACTTCTTTTGTTGTTTCGGTCATCTGGCTGAGCCTGCGCGGGTATTTCGTAGTGCTAGCGATAGTCTGTTCTGGGTAGCTCGCCTAACACAACCATGCACCTGACCCGCCACCGCAGATTCTCTTTGCCCTTTGGGGGTCTTCTCCTAAGGCACTCTGCGGGCAGGTGATGGCCAGCGTTAGGCAAACGAAGCAAGAGGCTCCTCGTCATGAAAGAAGCAATTCCCGCTTAACGAGGGCCAGTCTTGGCCTCGCGTGAGAGGTGTTTGACCAAGTCAACGAGTTCTCGTCCCTTCTTTGCTGTCTCCCACATCTTCTCGCTGAATATCTCTGCTGAGTTATCCGCATAAGCGTGTTCGTCCAACTTGCAGAAGGCGTGTACGCACTCATTCCGAGCATCTCGCCATTGATCTAGTTCGTGGAAGAGATCACCATCTACTATCGACCCACTTCCAGTCATTAACTTCTTGGCCTGAGCGATAAGATTGCCAAGACTCTGCTTGCTCGAAACGGCCTGCTCTGTCGATGCGATAATTGACAGTAACCGATCTGTGATGATGCTCTCTTCTAGAGAGATTGCCTCCAGTAGCCAACCATCTTCCAATGCTTCATCTAGGCGATCGAAGGCAAGCTTGTAACGCAAATACCGACCAGCTGCTTTCCCGTCATTGATCAAGAATGTAATAGAACTGCGGTTAATAAACTCTGTGACTAGCTAAAGCCAATCTCCTCTTCTGCCTCAATCCAGAACTCGATCTCCTCTCCCTCCTCGTCAGTGAATGTAATGGTCGAGATTCCGATTGACTCCACCATGTATCTGACCTGGATTCCCAGCTCTTCAATGAAGTCTTCATCAACCGCCAAGTCGATGTTGGCGCCATTGCTGTCGAGATAGGCCTTCAGAAGTTCTCGATCTTTGTCATCAATATCGTCTGATTTTCCAGATGCCAATTTATCAATGAGGACAGAGCAGATACCTTCCTGCTCTGTACTTCTGGCCTCAAAGAGTTTTGCACTAGATACGCCTGCTCGGAGATTTATGGAGTATGTTCCGCCTTCGTCCTCAATGCTCATTGCATAGATTCCAATCTCCAAAGGCTCATGACCGTCTGCAAGCCGAAAAGGGGATTGAAGAACCAACGGCTCCTCTAGAGAAGCCACAACGCCGTCACTGACAGTCAACTGATCAGGGACATCCTCATCACAATATGCTGGTTCTTGAAAGATTGCTTTTAGTTTTACTTGGAGCTCTTCAGGCAGTTCGCCGCGAGCATGAGCGCCTACAGATGAATTAAATTCATCTACGCTTCCAAAGCCGACTGCCGAGAGTGCTTGTGAAATTACTTCCTCGCCAATCTCGGTATCATCCGCGGAAAGATAGCCGGGAGCATAATAGCCAAGCGCCCCAAGTTTTGGACATAACTAGTGGCTCAAATACTTGCACAGCCTAGACCTTGCTCAGTCAGCAGTCAAGCCGCGTCCCCTCGATTGATGTAAGAGCTGAGAGCCCAGCCCCGGCTACGCCGGGGTGGGGATGCCGGGGGAATTACACCACTGCGGGCAGGGCTGATTCAAAGTCTGTCACAGGCGTCCTTGCCGGGGCTGTCAGCATGGGTTGAGGTCGGCGGAATCGCCCCCTCCTTGTGCTTGAAAGCGCCTCCGCCGCAACCGATCTCGACCTGATCAGCTATCTGAGGTCGATCCCAGACGCGCGGATGCGGCGCGGCGTGCGGTTTCCGGCTTGGTATCTGCTGCTGGTGGCCGTGCTCGGAATCCTGAGCGGCTGCCAGAGCTTGCGGGATCTGGAGCGCTTTGCCATCCGCCACCACAGCCTCCTGACCGAGGCACTCGGCGTGGAGCTGCGTCGGCCGCCATCAGATTCCTCGTTCCGCTACTTCTTCCACCAGGTGAACGTGGCAGCCCTTTGCTCGGCGATCCGTGACTGGACGATCGCCCAGATCCCCGGTGGCGCAGCGGATCTCGATCAGCTGGTGTGTGACGGCAAGACCTTGCGAGGGTCGATCGTGCCTACAACCGGTGGTGGCGCGGTGTTCATTGCCCAGGTCACGCTGTATTCGGCTGCCCTCGGTGTGGCAATCAGCCAGGCCTGCTACGCCACCGGCGAAAACCACGAGCGGGCGGTGCTGCGGCAGCTGCTCGGTGAGCTGGATCTGGAGGGCGTTCTCATCCAGGCGGACGCACTCCATACCCAGCGCCCGTTTTTCGGCAGCTCAAGGAGCAGGGGGCCGACTTCCTGCTGACCGTGAAGGGCAACCAGAAGACGTTGCATCGTCAGATCCGATCTCAGTTCCAGGGAAAGCGGCACATCCCTTTTGTGGCAACGGATCACGAGATCGGCCACGGTCGCAACATCACCTGGGCGCTGCGCGCCAAACAGGCTCCAGAGCACATCCGTGAGGCCTGGATCGGCACCAGCTGGATCATGGAAGTCACGGCCAGCGGCACCCGTGACGGCAAGCCCTTTCAGGCGACCCACCTGTTTCTCACGAGTCTGCGCACCACCCCAGAAGCCCTGCTGCAACTGGTGCGAGACCGCTGGAGTATCGAGGGCTGGCACTGGATCAGGGACACCCAGCTCCATGAGGACGCCCACCGCTACCGAGGCAATGGCGCCGGCGTTATGGCCACGCTGCGAACCGCCGCCTTGAACCTGTTGCGCCTGGCCGGGTTCCGGTCGATTCGATCTGGATTGCAAGCGGTGATGCACGACATCACGGCACTGCTGGCGATGGCGAGGCGACAACCCCGATGCTTGCTGAAACTTTGAATCAGCCCTGCCACTGCGGGGGACGCAGGCTGCTCATAAGTAAACTTATTCTTTTTTGATTTCAGGCCGCGACGTAGCTTGCCATCCTTGAGGAAACCGCTTCTGTCGAGATAGTCAAGTAAAGCCTCTGTAGCCAAATAGGTGCCGCGAGCGAGGCTGTACTTAGCGATGTAGTTTAAGAGGCCATATCTAATGGTATGGTCTTGGTACATTCTCTCAAAGCCATCTAGTGCGACCATTGAGGTGATCACGTTAAATATGTCTTCTTGCAGCTGATTCATTGGTGCCGAGAAGTGTTAACAGTGGAGCCCAGGGCAGAAGGGCTTAGCTCATCAGGCCTGGCAGAATCTTTCACCATCTCATCGCTCTTGCACAATGTGGTTAGCGACCCAGATTGCCCATGACTGGGTTCAGCAGCTTTGGGAATATATTGATGGCCTCAATCTTGTGTCAAGGCTGTTCAGTCTTGATAGATGGTCACAAAGAGATCCTCGGGATTATCCGAGTCAAAATCAGACCACTCGGTCGAAATGTCTACTTCAGACCATTCGTCATCCTCTTCGCTTTCGCATTCTCCCCAGCACAGGTTGGCAACTTGATGGCAGAGACTTGTTGCCGCGTCCACTAAACTCTGATCATCTTCTGAGGCATCGCCGTCTTCATAGTGGGAGAGAGCCTCAGCCAATTGCGCAGCAGAAACCTCTTTCTCAAGCTCTTCCGCTGAATAGGCGACTAGGGGACTGGCATTAATAATGATTTTGTTGCGTGGCTCTTTTTTGACGGAATTCACTAGCTGCTGAATGATCAGATCTTGACTCATGCTCTACACAGGAATGCCATAGTAATTTAACTCTAGGCATCCTTCTCTATCTTGTCAAGCTACTGATCTCAGCGTGTCTATTCGGTGCGTGCATAGATCAAGCACTCGTAGCGTTGCTGTGTGTGCACCGCCAAAGGAGGCAGGCCATTCCCATGCATGAGACCAGGAGTGCTCCGCAGCTGATTGAGCTTTAACCAGCACTGGCGAGGTTGGCAGCTGATGCCCCGTTCTTGATTCCGGCTCCCTACTCGCGTTGTCTTGCGTTTGCCACCCTTGCCTTGGGGCATGGGTTCTTCGCACGAGCTTTGGGGCCACAGGCCGGATCCCTGAATAGGTTCTGGAGATCTGCTGCACAAGCCTTGAACCCGATTGACCCTCGCCAGAATGGCCCCATTCGGATGTTCCCTAACCGCCAGCAGCTTCGGGTTTGGGGTTCAGCCAGCTGGGCTTTCCTCAACCGCACACCACCCCTGGTCTTCGCGATGGCCGTGCTCGGCCTTGGCCTCACAACAGCCAGTGGCGTGCTGGTGAAGGGCATCCGCAACGCCAATGACACGATCACCGTGACCGGCGCCAGCACCGAGCGGATCACCTCCGACTACGTCGACTGGTCCGTGGAGGTGAGCCAGAGCGGCCCCAGCCAGCAAGTCTCCTATCAGGGTCTCCAGCCAGCGGTGCAGAAGACGGTGGCGTTCCTGAAAGCTCAGGGCATCGAACCCGATGAGATGGAGCTCGATTCGGTGAAATCCGAAAAGGAGGAGGTGCGCGACCCCCGCACCGGTGAGTTGCGCTCCACCACCTGGACCACCAAGCAGGCGATCCTGATCGGCAGCTGGAATGTGGACAAGATCTACAAGATCTCGGGGCAGATCGGCCAACTGATCGGCCAGGGCGTGCCGCTCACCATCAATGAGCCCGCCTACACCTTCACCAAACTCGGAGAGAAACGGGTCGACATGCTCGCCAAGGCGACCAAGGACGCCAAAGCGCGCGCCCGCGCCATCGCCTGGGAGGCCGGTACCGGCATCGGCGCCATCACCAACGCGGATACCGGCACCTTCCAGATCACCGCTCCCAACTCCACCGAGGCCAGCGACACCGGCTCCTATGACACCCGCACCATCGACAAGGACATCACGGCGGTGATGGCCGTGACCTTCCGCGTGGACTGAACCATGCCCAGAACAGCACTCATGCCGTCACTCCTGGCGCTCGCCCCCATGGCAGCCCTGGCCCAGCAGCCGATTCAACCCATCCCGAAAGTGGGCGGGTGTCCGCTCGGCTACTACGCCTCCGGCAGCTACTGCGTTCCCAGCAAGAGCAGCAACACTCGGGGCGCCATCGAGAAGAGCGGCAACAGCTGTCCGCTGGGGTTTTATAGCTCGGGCAACTACTGCCTCAGCAGCCCCAGCAACAACCGGGAAGCGATCCAGAAGACCGGCAACTCCTGCCCGTTGGGTTGGTTCAGCTCGGGCAGCTACTGCGTCAAGAGTCGCTGAGCCATGGGCTTCCGTTTCCGCCGCTCCGCTCGCCTGGGGCCCTTGCGCTTCAACTTTGCCAAGGGTGGGCTCAGCTCCATCTCGGTGGGCGGCCGGGGCGCCTCGTTCAACATCCCCGTCGCGCGAAGTGGGGATGCGCGCACCACGGTGGGTGTGCCGGGAACTGGCCTGAGCTGGAGCGTGGAGAACACGCCGGAACGGGCAGCCGTGATCCCTGCAGGGAGCGCGGAAGGGCTGCCCAACAGCCGCCGCCTGCGGCCGGGCCAGTTGGATGCTCTCAAACAGGAGCTGCTAGCGCTGCTGCGGCAGGGACTGTTTGCACCGGGATCATCCGGCGCCCTGCTGTGGGAGCACGGCAGCGTGTGCCGGCTGCTGGCCGATGACTCCCTGGGGCCCCGAACCGCGGGTCTGCTGGCCTTGATCGAAACCCCGGAGGCGATGGAGGGGTACCTGCTGCGGGCCCAGAGCCAGGATGATGCCAAACGCCGCGCCCAGCGCTGCATCCAGGCGGTGCAGGAGGCGGCGCGCCTGGTGGCTGAGAAGCGATTGTTGGGCTGACAAAACAAAACCCCCGAGGTGGGCCCCGGGGGTCGTCGTGTCATCACACGCTGGAGCGTGGCATGGGCTGGCGAAGCTGCTGGCGTTGGCACCTGGGGCCGAACATTCCAGGTGTGGGGCTATTGGTTCTCCGGAGGGCACCTAAAGCGGTGCAGTTGGAGTGTCGATCAGTCAGGCGCACAAGGTGAGAATCAGCGGCGAAGGCTGCTCTCTTGCCCGGCTGAACGACCCGCCCACGATTGGGTGAAGACTGTTGGAGCAGGGGCCTGCAGTCAGCGTGCTTCTGGTAACTGGCGGGGTGGCGTGTCGTCCATTTTGGGCGCCTCCTTGATTTCTGAACTCAGATTGGCGCCGCCTGCCTCCCCGCACAATCGGCCATTACACGCATTGCCTCCGGCTCCAGACGGGAGCAGGGTGGAGGTTTGGCGTGCTGAATCGGGTCAGCCGCCCTGACGCACCTTTTTCACAGCGAGGCCGGCCTCAGTGGCGCTGACGCCGGCCAAGGCCAGCAGGCCGATCAGCCCCAGCAGTTGGTTCTTGGTCTCTGCTGCGGCATCAGCGTTCTGGCCCAGCACGGCACCAGCGACAAACCATGCGGTGGCGAGGGCCGAGGTGATCCTCCAGTACGCCTTCCAGCGGCGCTGATAGAGGTAGCCGGCTCCCAGGCCCGGCAGCACGTTCAGCACGACCGCCACCCAACCGGCGGAAGCGGCAAGGATCTGCTCACGGGTGGGGGGCATGGCGACACAGACGAGGGGCGGCACTTTGGCGAGCGGGGCTCGGCACCTGCGGCTGAGCGATGCAGCGATGCCGATGTAGCTCAGGCCCGCAGCGGCCTCGGCGGAATCCATTGCGGCGAACAGGCCCGCCAACCCTGCTGCCGCTTCTGAACCCAGAGCCTGATCGCCTGCTCCCGCGTCAGCTCCCTGCGCCGCTTCAGCAGCGGCGCAGGCTCTCCGGGGATCAGCTCCCCGAGGGTCACCTCCAACGCCTGACTCCAGCGGTCGTAGCGCAGCGGTTGGAAGTGCAGCACTTGGCGGCCGTCGCTGATCCACCCGTCCTGCGGGGAGAGTGGCGGGCGCTTCTTGTCACCGACGTGCATGAGGAGCTGCTCAGGCCACCTCCGGCGCCCAACCCTGCTGACGCACCATGTCGTCGGCCCAGCCCTGGCAGCGGCTGGTGAGGTGCTCGCCGTGGGCGATCAGGCCCTGGTGCAACTGGCAGGTGAGCACCGGGATGCAGTTCACCCCGGCGTGATGGCGAAACCAATGGCAGGTCATGCAGACCTTGCGGCTGCGGGTCTTGAGCAGCACGTCTTCATCGAGATACGGCCACTCCTCGACTGGGGTTTCGAGCCGGGCGGCCAGAGCCGCTGGCCGCGGGAGGGGGATGCCCATGAACCAACTCGCATGCGTACATCTGTACTAGCACGGTTGCGGTTGGTGGCGGTTCAGCCCCGCCTGGTCAGCGGCAGGATTCGCGCCCGTGCGCGGCATTCATCGACCACCACCAGCGCTCCTTACTCCATTTCGGTTGCATACGACCGAAGGACCGACAGAACCAGGGTGCCGATTGCCTCAGGGAGCACGTTGATGCAGCGCACCTGGAGCACGCTGGGACCATTAACTCCGCTGAGGGCGAGCATCGTCCCGAAGTCCAGGTCGTGCGTGAAAACGGCGTAGTCGTTGGCGACTGCCCACTGCATCAGGGCCGTATCAGGAGCCCTCGGGTCGCCCACCTCAGACCAACGCACAGCTTCATGGCCGGCGGCCTGCAAGAGCGAGATCCATTCGGTCGACAGGCTGTTGCGTTGAAACAGCCATGTCGACCAGGAGTCTGGCCATCAGCTCAGGACCAGAGCCTCTTCCCGCTCTTCCATGCGCCAGGCGGCGTAGGCGAGAGCCGCATCGATGTCTGCCGGTTCAAGCAGGGGGTAGGCCTGCAAGATGCGCTCCCGACTGTTTCCACTGGCGACCAAGCCCACGATGGTGCCCACCGTGATCCGTAGCCCGCGGATGCAGGGCTTGCCGCTCATCACGGCGGGGTCGTGGCTGATGAGTGGGAACGCCATGGGCCAATCGTAGAAAGAAGCACTCTGTTTGCCTTGGTCTGAATACGGTTCAGGCAGAGGAGAGCTGCCGATGCTCCGCGAACTCGTGCTGGCGATTGGCATCCCCCTGCTGGTGCTGCTGCTGGCGGAACTCGCGCTGGAGCAGTGGCGCTATCAGCTGCCGGCTTGGTTGGAGCGGTTGGCGGCGCGTCCGTCCTGGCTCTGGAACACCGGCATCGGGCTGATCATCGGCCTGTCATTGCTGCGCTGGCTGCTGCAGCGCTGAGGCTGGATCTGGCTAGGTTCAAGTCAGCATGAGGACCGGGCGGTGTCGTACAGGATCCGTTTGCTGGAGACAGAGGAGGGCTGGTCGGTGAGTTGCCTGGATCTGCCCGGGTGCCATTCGCAGGGCGACAACCGGGAAGAAGCCCTGGCCAACATCCGCGAGGCCATCGGTCTTTGGCTTGAGGTGGAGGCAGCAGAAGCCGGCATCAAGCAAGTGGAGACACTGGAGCTGGCGATCTGAATGCCCCGCCTGCCCGGGATCAGCCAGAAAGACGCTGTTCGCGCATTCCAGAAGCTGGGTTACCGCATCGTGCGGGAGTCAGGCCACCTGATCTTGAGCAATGGCGAAAGGAGGCTGGTCATCCCTCGGCATGACCCCATCAACGCCATCACCAAGGGGCTCCATCGCCCGTGATGCAGGCCTGACTCCTCAGCAATTCCGAGACCTGCTCTAAGTGGAGGATGCCTCGGTCACCAGCAAGGCCTGCTCCAGGCTCACCCCGGGGAAGATCTCCACAAACTCAGCGAGGGAGACTTCGTCTTCCAGGTTCTCGAAGAGAGCGGCCACCGGGATCCGAGTTCCGCGGAACACCCAGGCACCACTGACGCGCTGCGGATCCTGCTCCACCGCGGTGCAGCCAGCCCAGCCGAGTCCGGTTTGCGTGCGCATGGCCCCATCGTGGCCGATCTCTATCAGGGTAAGCAGCTCGATGCCATTGAGCTGCTTCCTCCTCAGCGTTTAAGCCGCAGCCTGGTGCTGATCTGTCAGGCGCACCTCCCGGTGCGACACCAGAAACGTCTCAATCCAGTCGTGGTGCCTGCGCTGGCAGATCCGATCGGCGATTGAGGGAACCTCGGCCGGCACCTGGAAGCGTTTGCGGAATGCCTTGGTGAACCCTTCCAGAGCGGGGCGGGGCAAACACCGCACTGTGGCCAGAAGCTTTTGAACGGTGGCGGGATCAAGGGGCTCAAGCCCTGCCTCAGCCAGGTCGGTGCTCTGCACCGGTTGCGATGGTGCCGATGACGGCACAGGGCTTCTGGGTGGAGGGGCAACGGTATTCGTGACCTCCCGCTGCTGTTTGTCGTAGAGCGCCAGCCCGAAGGGATTGCCAAAGGTCATCAGCGCCCGCTTCATGGCATCGGTCTCGGCCTCCTTGATGGCGGATTCGTGGGCCTGGCCCAGGTCGGCGTCGATGCCGTGACCGGCGCCGCTGCCCTCCCGGATCACTTCGCCGACGCGGATGCGCACCCGGGCTGTGTAGGTGACGCCCCAGCCGGCGCGGTTGCTGCTGCCGACGGTACGCTCTCGTTCGGCGACGCACTGCACGGCGATGGTTTCACGCTCCCAGCCGTCAAAGCCAAAGATGCGGTTGGCCTCGGCAATGGCCTGCCAACCCTCCAGGTAGGCCAGGGACCGCCCGGCCTGGCTGCGGGTCTGAACCTTGGCACGATCGAGCGGAGCCGAGAGGGCGGCGATCTGTTCGGGGGAGAAGGCGGTGGTGCGCATGGAGGTGCTCCGGGTGAGGTGGGATGCGGAAGGCAGTAATGCGGGCCCGCTCCTGCTGCGGGCCCATGGTGGAACGGCCTGTAGCCATCAGGTGATGCGCCAGGAGCGGCGGGAGAGGAGCTGGGCGCCGGTGATCTGACGGCCTGCTTTGAGGGCTTCTTTGATGGCGGCCTTATCGGGCTGGCTGGTGGTTTTGACAGCAAGCCACTCGGGATCGAGGAGCTCTTCGTCGTCGATCACCACCGCCTGGGATTTGCGGCTGCTCAGCTCGTGATTTGGGAAGGAGAAGCGGGTGGCCGCCGGCTGCAGCTGGGTGAGAACAAAAACCAGCGACTCCTCCAGCGCATCGGCCCGGCCGGCATCGGAGCGAGCCAGATCGCTGAGGCGCTTGGCCTGCTGCTGGCGGTAGGCGGCCTGGCCGCGCAGGTGCTCGATCACCCAGCAGGTGGCATCGGCTTTGGCCGCCAGAGCTGTCTTGTTGCCCTCTTCTGCCAACAGGGCCGCTTCCAGCTCGGCCAGAGCTGATTGGCGCTGCTCCAGGTCATCGGTTTCCAGCTGCTCGGCCAACTGGCCGATGGCGCTGGTGAGCTCCTGGGCCTCGATGCCCAGCTGCCAAAGGGAGCCGGAACGCTGCAGGGCGCAGGCCGGGCCTACCGCTGACGGTGCCGACTCGGCGACCGGAGCAGGGGTGGGGGTGGGAGTGAGAACAGCCATGACGAAGTGAGGAATGAAGAATGTGGGAACGGAACGCAGCGCCAGTGGCGCGGAAGGCTTGTGCTGGGGGCTCAGGAACGGGCGGCGGCGGGAGCGGCACAGAGCCCAGCCCATGGACTGACCTCCACCACTGCGATCGGCACGGGGGAGCGGGAGGCCATGCGGCGGGCCTGCTGCACCAGCGAGGCCGTTCCGGCACCACCCGGGAAGGCCACCACCAGCACGGAGACTTGGTAGCCAGGAGATGTGTGGTCCTCGGCTCGGGCAATGGCCTGCTCGAGCAGCTCGCGATTGCGGATCGGCCCAGCGGCCCGGCCGTGGCGCTGCCACTGGGCCGGCATCACCAGAGAGGACCAACCCAGCTGATGGGCAGCCCGGCCGATGGCGGCATCAGCGCCGCGGGCGCCGCCATGGAGGAGCAGATGCACCGGCCGGCCGCCAGCGCAGGCGAGCATCTCAGCGGCAACCCGCTGATGGGACCAGACCAGATCACGGCCGCCTCCTGCTGCGATCACAAGCGAGCGAGCCGGGGCGTAACTCAACCTGGAACAGTGAGAAATAACCATGGAATCAGTTGCCGAAAGTGACAACTGATCGGGGCATCAGAACCGCTCAGAGATATGCGGCCGCGATGGCGAGATCAGGGGATGAGATTGCCGCAGGCGATGGGCTTGGGGCCTTTGGCGCAGCCCTTATTCTACCAGTACAAATGCACTTTAAGCAGGGTAGAAGCGCTGCAGGGCAATGGATCTATGCAAAGCGGAGCTCCATGCAGTAGCCCTGGATTGCTGAGGATCAAGACCTTCAGATCAAGGCCGAACAGAACAATGGCCGCGCAGCCGTGCAAAGAAACTGGGGCCTCACCCCTGCCGCCCACCGGCAACCAGCTGCCTGGCCACCGCAGCCGCGGGAGAGCGACCAAGCCCGCCAACCCATCACCGGCCCCGGAGCGAAGGGCGGCGGCGGCTGGCCGATGCAGGCCACTGCGCAGCCGTGGCACGCTGAAGGACGGCCGTCGCCGACCGGAGCACTGCGGCGTCCGTAGAACGAAGCTGGTCTGGACAACCGAAGGCCCTTAATGCAACTTCGCGCCGCGCGGAACCTCGACAATCCTTGAATACGCCGCCGGCTTATTCAAGGGAACAGCCCTTCCCATCAATAAGGACCACCGCGCTCGTGCAATGCCTCGCTTGCCCCAGCGAGCAGCCGCCTTACAAGCAGCTGCTCGATATCCAGACCCTTCCTGACGAGCTCCAAGGGCCCTGAGACCCCAAACCTTCTCACATTCCTTCTCACACCCAAGGCAGCCGGACACTAAACATCAGTTACAGCAACAAGTCTTGGCGTTTGCAACCAGAGTCTTCTAAGTAGCCGGTCGTGTGTTCGAATCACACAGGGGGCGTTTCCAGGCGAGGCGACAAAAGTCTCAAAATCCTGAAGTTGGGGTGGCATCACGCACCGCCTGGGGAATAGGGCGTGTTGCACGAGCCGATCGTTTGGTTGAGCCCCTCATTGGCGCTTGGGCGGCATTCCCCCCAGATGGGGGCGCGGCATTGACCCCAGTCCTCGACACTGAAGCGCGGATCGCCACTGGAGCACACCATGGACACAACAGTGAGCGAGCTTCTGCTGGTGGCCGTGTTGTTTGCCGTGGTGGTGCTCTCAGGCAGGGTCTGAATCAGGCACGAATCAACGCGTAGCGCGTGTGGAGCTCGGTGCTGGCACCGGGCGCCAACTCGATCCTGCGATCACCGCTCAGCAGGGCCTGGCGCGGAGCACTCCAAGGTTCGATGCACACCATCGGGCGGGGCGGTTCCGTCCAGAGCACCACCAGATCGAAGGGATGGCTGAGCTGCAGTTCAAGCGTGGCGCCGGCCGCCTCATCCACCAGCCGCACCGGCCCGGTGGGACGCACCAGCAGATCGATGCCCTGGGCCAACCGTTGCATCTGCTCAGCGGTGGCAGCAGGCGCCATCGTGAGGTGGTTCAGGCATTCGTCCGGCAGCCCCTCAAAGCGCACCTCTTCCAGGCTGGAGAGATTGAAATAGGGGTGAAGCCCAAAACTGAACGGCATCGGTGCTCCACTGCGGTTGCTCACCGTGGTGCCGATTTCCAGGGCACCAGGATCAAGCCGCACCTCCATGCGAAGCAGGAACTGGAAGGGATAGGCCTGGAGCGTCTCCTCTGTGTCGCGCAACTCCAGGGCCACGCCGCGGCCATCCGCCAGGGGCTCCATCTGCCAGGGCAACTGCCGCGCGAAGCCGTGCTGGCCGATGGTGAAGGTGCCCTGGGGCAGGGGCAGCTGGTTGTCCGGCAGCCCACCCGTGATCGGAAACAGCACCGGGAAACCGCCTCGCACCGACTGGGCAGGATCGTGGAAGCGCTCCAGATCGAGGTACACCACCTCCCGGTCGCCGCAGCGCCAGCCGCTGATCAGGCCGCCGCGCTCGGGCACCACCCGCAGCAGATCACCGCTGTCGGGATCGCTGAACTCCCAATGCGGATAGGGAAGGTCGCGCTGACAGAGAGGCATGGTGGTCAGGGCTGATGGGAGTCGAACCCACTCTGCCGCCTGCCTGCTGCAGGCGATGCCCCCTTCGGGGAACATCTTTGCTGAGCCCCGGCCATCCATCACGGCCGAGGCCGCAGCACCAGCCAGGCAATCAGCAGGATGCTGCCGGTGCTCACCACCGTGAAGATCCAGGCGATCATGACGTGGACCCCGGCAATCGGTCCAGGGTGAATGAGAGTCCTCAGCCGGCCAGACTGGGCCGGGGACTTCACCATGAAACGCACCAGGCACACCGCGGAGCAGATCATCCGCAAGCTGAAAACGG
>NZ_JAGQCT010000028.1:0-13485 GCF_024346335.1 Cyanobium sp. ATX 6E8
CAACTCTCTCAGGCCGCACTCGGCCCTCCAGGGGCGTACGCCCCTGGAGGCAGCTCAACAGGGAGTTGCCGCATGACCACACCCACCAACTCTCATAAGGCTTGGACCAACAAAGGGGGTCACGTCATATTCGATGCGTGTTCCTGGAGCGAGAACGGATTCCGGCATAACTGACAGAGGTCAGCAGATGGTTGGAACAGGCTGCTGTCTGAGTCAGATTGTTACGAGTAGCAGCTAAACCAGCACCGACAAAACAACAGTATTCGAGTAAGTTCATGTTGATCTCGCATGGATCAGCGGCTAGACGAACAACTCCTCTTATGACTTCCCCCCGAGCAGGACATCAATGTGAGCAATGAGCTTCCTGGTTTCAGCTTCGGCGTTCTCAAACCAGTCGGTTGACCAGATCCGGTAGATCTGCCAGCCGAGGCCTTCTAGCACCGCCTGGCGATACTTGTCACGATCTCGTGCAGAGCGAGCTGAGTGGTAGGTGGCGCCGTCGCATTCCACACCCAACAAATAGGTTTCGGGCTTGTCGGGATGGCGAATCGCGAGGTCGATGAAATAGTTGGCCACACCCACCTGGCAATCCACCTCATAGCCGTGGCGGGTGAGAGCTTCGGCAACAACGATCTCAAACTCACTGTCGGGTTCTCTGCCGCTTTGGCGTCCTGTATCGAGGCTCTGGGACTCGACGTATTTCAGGTAGCCCTTGAGGGCATGAACGCCCTGGCTGGAGGTGGCCGTGGGTTGGATCTGGTGGGACTCCATCGAGGTGACCAACTCGATAGCGCACTTGGCCCTGGTGAACAGCACGTTCAAGCGCCTGTGACCGCCATTTTGATTGATGGGACCAAACCGCATTGCTACACCCCCACCAGGTTCAGATGGGCCGTAGGTCGTGGAGATCACGATCGTGTCGCGCTCATCCCCCTGCACCTTCTCGAGTGATTTGACGAATAGTTCCTCGCTGCTATCGGTGAGCTCCAGGCGCCGGCGTAGCTCATCGTGGTGGATCGAGAGCATCTCCAGCTGTTCGGCAATCTCTTCCGACTGCGCCTCGTTCATCGCCACCACCCCGAGGCTGCGCTTTGGGTGCTCCTCCAGCTGCTGCAGAACCACGTCGCAAACCTGTTTTACCTCGGGGAGATTGATGCCCTTCGTGTAGCGGGGTGCTTCCACTAGGTGCCGGCTGATGGCGAAGTCTCGATCGCAGGAGGGGAATACGACTAGCTCATTGTTGTAGAAGTGCCGATTGGAGAAAGCAATTAAGCTGCCGTGACGGGAGCGGTAGTGCCATTTCAGCCGTCTGACTGGATGAAAGCTCTTGGTGCATAAATCCAGGATCGATTCCTCATCAAGAGCTTCTGTATCCACCTCAACGGCTTGCTCCGCATCCTCTGAGGATGTTGTTCGCTGGAAGAAAGCAGTGGGTGGCAGCTGCTTCGGGTCACCCACCACAACGCACTGTTTGGCTCGGCTGATCACCCCGAAGGCACGCTCCGGGGCCATCTGCGACGCCTCATCGACGATCACCAGGTCGAACTGCTCGATGGCTTCCCTTGGAACCAGCGATGCCACCGTCGATGGTGACATCATCCAGCAGGGCTTCAGGCCCCGTAGGGCATTACCCGCGTCTTGAAAAAGGTGCCTGAGTGGCCTATGGCGCTTCTGCTTCACGGCTTCATTACAGATCAACCCCATTTCTGTGAATTCGCTGCGTGGCCCGCGGTTGATGCCGTCAGGAAGCTCTTCAGGATTGCGATGAATGCGGGCTATTACCTCGGCCCTGTCCAGTTCTCTGACGTGATCCTCCACTCCGTGGAACCGCTCCCGCCGAGCCACCTGTTCGGAGGCCCTTAGCCCCCGGATCTCCGGCACGTCTTCTGAAATCTGGCTCAACTGGCTGCGCACCAGGTTCCAGCGGTAAACCGGCTCCCAGAGCTCAACAACCAAGCCACTGCCCATTAGCTGATCGACCAGCTGCTGCTCGGCCAGGGATGGCAGCCCTTCCTTGAGTTGATGGATGCGAACCCAGTCGGGAAAAGACTCCCGCATGGCGACCAGCTGCTGCAGCCAACCACTTAGCTGCAGATGACCAAGGGCCTCTACAGCTGGCGCTGGGGTGGCTGGATGTAGTTCTGGGTTGAACTGTGCTGCCCCCAAGAAACGATCTGCCGCTTCCTCTTCAGCGCTCAGCAGCATGGTCAACTGGTCACCAATGGCACGTTGCTGAGTGATGTAAGCGGTTGAGCCAGCAGAGAGGCACTGCTCTTCCATCGCCATGGGCAACAGCAGCTCCTTGAGGCTTGTGATCCAAGCCAGAACGCCGCGCAGCGCCTCTGGCGATGCGTCAGCAAGGTCTGGTCCTGCTTGCTGCCGGAATTCGGACAAGGCCCGCAGCATCTCCTCCTGACGGCGGCGATAAAGCTCCAGTTCGATTGGTGCTTCTTGCAGCTGGGCGGTGCCCAAATCACGTTGCAGGCCAAAAGCTGAGAACTGGGCGAGTAGTTGCCTGAACTGCTCAATCCCACTGGCCAGTGTCTCCAGCAGCGATCGCAGCGGTAGCCGCTCACTACCGGAGGGGACAAGGTCACTCCCGCCCATGACACTGACCATGCCAGGCAGAAGCTGCTGGCTGAGCAGAACCTGCCGCTGCTCCAGCTCCCCTTTGGGAAGGCTCGCGAGGCAAGCACTGTGAGCTTCTAGGCCTCCGGCATTGGTGAGCTCTTCATTGCGCGCTGCTGCGTCCAAAACCACCTGCGCCTTTAGGGGCTCACTGCTCAGCAACCCAAGCCCAGCCTCAAATTCATCTGTGGGGAATTGGGCTTCTCGTTGCCGATATCCGATGACCTTTTCAAGCCATTCAGCCATCCCCTCTGGCTGCTCGATCCCAGCATCCCTGGCCCATACGGCGTAGGGATTGACCCGCTCCAGTTGCTGCAAGTTGGCCTGGTTCACTGCCAACTCGCGACGGAGGTCGCTTGCGGTTCTGCTGGCAATCGCCAGACCTGACCAAAGCGGCAGGCAAACCAACTCATCGAGATCTGCTGAAAGGCCACCCTCAAAAAGTCCGATCTGACTTGTTAGCTCATCCGCTGTCAGCGTTCTGGCTTGCTCCAAGAATCCCGCTGTGTTGGAGCTGCTGCCGACAAACCCCTTCACCTCGGCAAGCTCCTTGACCACAGCAGTGGCCTGAGCAAGATTCACGCCGCTACTGCACCAGCTTCTTACCAGTGCAGCCGGAAAATTCGCCTGCATCTCCAGCACCTCAGCCACACGGCGGAGCGCCTCTGGCTTGCCCGCGGGCTCTAGTGCACCCAGTTCAGCGGCCAGCTTGCTGGCTCTCGCGTAAGAGCGACTGACTAATTTGCGTAGGGGGGACATCGTCTCCAGCTTTGTAGCTGCGGCACGCAGCTCATCGGCCTTGAGGTTTTCGCTGACACGTAAGCCATCACGAGCAAGGACTTGTTGCCTTTGCTGCAGTTCCTGTTCCTGCTCCAGTGCAGCGTTGATCACATCTGGGGGAGTTGTCCAGAGATCCGTTCCACGCAATCGCAAAGCATCCGGGCTGAGTGCCATCAATCGCCTGAGAACATCGGGCAGGCCTTGAAGTTGCTCGAGCCTCAGTCCCTGGAACTCCATCGGCAGGGATGGGGAGGACAGAGCACCCTCCACTCTCAGCAGCAGTGCCTCCGCTCCCTCGAGCTGGGTCGCCCACTCCTTCGTGGCATCGAGTCGGCCGAGCATCGGCTGCAACCCGCCTTGGCAGCACTGCCGCAACAGATCAGCTGCTTCTTGTTGCTCTGCTGAGCCGCTGGATTGCGGTTCTTGGCCGCGATCCAAGCCCAGGTGCTGGCATTCAGCTTTCAGCTGGAGATGGTTTTGGATCAAGTCTTGGTAGCGCTGGCGATTGCCCTGCCACAACGGCAGCTGGCGCTGCTCAAGAACCCACGCCGGCAGAGCGCTCAGGTGGCCAAGCAGCGCTTCAAGGGCAACAAGTTCCGTATGGTTTAAGCCCAGAAAATCGAGGTCACCTGATCCGGTAGAAGCAATGACCTGGATTCGCTCTAGCAGCTCCGACAACGCATCAAACCTGGCGTTGAGCTGATCTCGCTCCCCTGCGGAAGCAGGCATCTTCACCTCGCCTAAAGACCATTGGTTCCACTCACCTGAAAAGACTGTGAATGCATGCCCATCTGGCAGGGGATCTGGAATGCGGGTGAAAATCTCCGAAAGCTTGGCGGTGCATCCCTGCTCTGCTTTCAGTGCAGTGAGCAACCCCTGTGCAATCCCAGCCCCCTCCTGAGAAGCCAGCACGGGCAAGAGGGCTTCTTGATCACTGGACAGTGGCTCTGGCAGCTTGGCGGCGCTGGCAGAAACCCCAAGGGCCCATTGCCTCAGCTCCTGCAGTGTCAGTGCTACAACCGCCTCGCCAATGCTCGGGTGTTGGCTCAGGGACACCAGCGCACTGTGCCAATGCTGCGCCTGATCCATTAACTGGTCCCGACTCAATGCATCAGATGGCTTGGTACCTAGGGGCACAAAGGTTGAGCGGAAAAGTTGCAAATCCGCACGGGTGCAGAGCCTGGCCAACTCCTCGATTGACTGGGTGATCTGATCAACCTGTTGCCTGGTGTATTGGGTTGCCTCGTTCAACACGCAGCGCAGATCTCCCAAAGGCACGTTGGTGCCTTGAAGCTGTTGTCGCAGCAGAAGCTCCCGCCAGAAAAGTTCTTGGGGACTCTCCTCCTCTGGGCCATGTCCTGTATTGAGCAACTGACTGAATGAATTCAGTTGGCCACGTAGCTGCTGAAAGTCTTCCACCACGGCGTCACGTCGGGGTGACTGGGGTTTTGGCAAGAGAAGACGCTGAGCAAGCTCGTCATAGACCTCGCGCTTATTGGTCTTGTCTGAAGCGATTCGCAAGCAATAGGGTCTTAAGCCTGCATCTGCCAGGCGGGTAAACACCACGTCCAACGCGACTTTCTTTTCAGCAACAAAAAGAACACGCTGGCCCGCGCATAGTGCGTTTGCAATGATATTGGTAATCGTCTGGCTTTTACCAGTTCCTGGCGGACCTTCGATCACCATGGAGCGGCCGCTCATCACATCGGCAATCCCGGAAAATTGACTGGCATCAGCCTGGGTGATCAGAACAGGGACGCGCTCAGCAATGGCTGGGTGATCAACATGCTGATCCTCCGCTACCACATTTGCCTCAGCGGGCAGCTCCTCTTTTGAAATCTCAGCGGCTAGGAGCTGTCTAACCAGCACAGATTGCTTAACGACTTCTGGGTCAAGATCTTCATAGAGGCCTAAGCCGCTAAAGTTGAACAGAGCAAGGTTAAGAAAGTTGCTGACCGCCCAGGCCTCTCTTTCGGATATGGCATCGGCAACCTGAGAGATGTAGGCCTGCAAGGCAAAACCATTTTCATCGAGCTCTGGCAATGGCAGATTGACAAGAAAATCGCGACGCAAGCGCTCCTTCAGAGTGACGTTGCCAATTGGCACGTCATCTGCAGCGCGGAGATAAAATGTATTTGCTCCTCCTCGAGTTGCCGCCTTGGACAGCTCAACGGGAAGCAGAATCAACGGAGCGAAATACTTGCGATCTTTCTCGCTCCATTCCAGGCATCCAAAAGCCAAATAGAGAATATTGTTGCCCGTTTCTTCGATCGAACTACGAGCCTGCTTGCGAATCCCTTCTGCCAGGCGTTCGAGACTCGCCTCTAACTGCAGAACACGCATCCCATTTTTGACACTCCTTGCGCCGCCTTCTCCAATGGTCAGCTCGTAGGTCGAGGGAATTCCTTGAGCCTCAGCCCATTGAGCCAGGTTCTTTGAGCTTTTACCGCTCTTGGACTTTGGCCCAAATTCCTCTCGAAGCATCGACCGGAGACGATCCTCTGCCTGGACCAGTGCCGGGCTCAAGCCCTGATCATTGGCGCTATCAGCTAGAACCTGCTGGTAAAGAGGATCTTGCTTCCTTGCAATTACAAGTGCCTTTTCAAACTCTTCACCCGCTTCATCTTTCCCATCATCATCGGGTGGATCAGGCAAGGGAATGATCTGGATTGTCGTGCCATCGCAAAGTGCCGCAAGTACAGCTTGAGGATCGCAGTCGATGAAGCGCAGCAGCTTGGCCGTGCGTTTGCTGCTGAGGGAGAGATTTAGGAGGTTGTTGCGCGTCGTCAGATCGAGCAACTTGTTTCGAAAACCCTCAAGTGTTGGGACGAGGTATTGATTGAGATCTTTAGAGCTGCTCATGTCAGTAAATGGCACTTTTGAATACAAATTTGGCGCTCACGACTTCCTGTTAACAGATCTGGTGTGTGCATATCTGCAGTCGCTTGCTAGGCGGCAACTCTCGACCGGTGGTGCGGCCAACTCCAGCGATCGGATCATGATCAGCGGCAATATCCACTCAGTCTGCGTCCTCTTGCACCGAGTGCGCAGCCAAGTTGCAGCCACTGCAACCCCTTTCAGTACTTGTTTTCATGCGGATCCTGCATAGCTTTTGCCTTGCTGATCTGAACCCGCAGCAGCCGCAGGCACTGCCTGGCCGCCCTGGAGTTCACCGCCCCCTGCGGCAGCAGTAGCCACAGCTGTTCGATCAGCGGTGGCTGGTCGAACAGGGGCACCAGGCCATGGGCCTCGATCCACCCCGTCCCCAGTAGATCGACGCACACCGGCATAGCTAGCTTCCGGTCCCGAGCTCGCTTGATCCAGGCGGAGGGTTCCTGGCAGGCCATCGGTTGCTTTTCCACCGCAAAGCCATGCCGCTCCACCGCATGGCGCAGCAGTGGTATGGCTCCCTTGCTCGGCAGCAACACCCGCTTCGTTGTGGGTGTGGTGGCCACCAGCTGCAAGCCCAGCTGACCCAAGGGCAGTGCTGCGAGGCCATCCCATTGCGGGGATTGGCCCGAGAGCAGCAGCTTCTCCAGGCAGAAGGAGCTCACGATGGCTCCATCGAGCAGGCCATTGCGCACCAACTCAGCCCAGTGCTCACCGCTGCGGAACCGGGGCGGCACCAGCTGCACACCAGAGATACCCAGCAGCAGGCTCTGGTGGAGCACATCTGTGCCGATGCGCAGCAGCCCCTCCATCAACCTGTGCTCCCGGTAGGCGAGCCGCAGGTAGTGCAAGCAGGTGTTGTAGCCGTGCCGGCACACCGGAGAACCATGCCTGGGTTCCAGTTTGAACTGGTGCTGCATCAACTGCAGGCTGCGGCAAACGGTTGTCTGATGCATGGCCAGGGCGGTGCCCGCCTTGGACTGGGAACCGGCCAGCTCGAGGAAGTCGAGGATGTGCAGGTCTTCCAGTGGTGTGGGTGGGGCATAGGTGCCGGAGGCCCGCTTGGGGGAGGAGCGGGCTTGGCTGCTGCAGGAGTGGGCCACGAGCTGAATGGATGTTGCTGAATGCAGCGTCAGCGCCGTAGTGCCGATCGGAGCCATTTTTCGTGCGAAAGAGTGGAGGCCTGTTGTGCTCCCGCCCCCATGGCTCCGCTGCGCTGCCACCTGTTGATCGGCCAACCTGCCAGCGGCAAAACCACCCTCGCCAAGGCCCTGGCGCCCCTGCTCACCGGCCCGGGTGATCAGCCGGCCCAGGTGCTCTCCACCGATGTGATCCGCGCCGAGGTGTTTGGCGATGCGGCGGTGCAGGGGCCGTGGGTGGACATCCAGCAGAGGCTGCACCAGCGCATCCAGGAGGCGGTGGCTGCCGGCATCCCGGTGATCGTGGATGCCACCCACGCCCGCCGCGCCTGGCGGCTGGCCCTCACCCAGGCGCTGCCGCTGCCGGCGCCAGTGGAGTGGATCGGCTGGTGGCTCTACACACCCCTGCCCACCTCGCTGGAGTGGAACGCCCGCCGCGAGCGCGCCGTGCCGGTGCCGGTGATTCAGGAGATGGCGGCTGCCCTGGCGGATCCCCACTTCGGGCCATCGCGCTCGGAGGGCTTTGCGGCGATCTGCGCTGTGGTGCCAACTCATCACGACGATCTGACGCCGGTGCTGCAGGCGGAGCTGGCAGGGCTGGACCGGCGCATCCGCTCCGCCACCAACCGCGAGCGCAAGCTACAGCGCCACGGCTACTCGCGGCTGCTAGATCTCGAGCGCCTGCTCTACCTGATCCGGCTGCTGAGCAGCTGGCCCGACCTGGCCGCCAGCGATCCGGCCAGTGCCGAGGAGCTTGAGGCGATCCTTTCGCCGCTGCCTGAAGGAGACCTGGCGGATCGCGCCTCTGCCTTTCAGGGGCGGCTGCACGGGCAGTGTTTTGCTGATGCCAGCGCGATCCGGGGGGATCTGGCTTGGCTGGAAGTCAATGGTTTTTGCAGTGCCGTGCCCAGTGCGGCGCCGATCCAGCTGGCGCCAATCACCACAGGTCAGCGCGGGGATAGGCCTGCTGGCGCCATCCATGGCGGCCTGCCGCCGATGGGCGATGGGCCGGTGTTCTTGCGGGTGATGACCCTGCTGCGCCACCTGCTGCAGGTGCCCTTTGATCGGCCCACGGAGAAAGGCGCCAACCTGCACCAGCACCTGATCAAGGCCACCGAATCCATTCCCGGGGCCTACCTGCCCGGCGAAACGGCGACGCTGCGCAAGGACCTGGAAAAGATCCTCACGCCCTACGGCTTCCGCAACCGCAACGACAACGTGCGCCACGGCTACTGCCTTGGCACCGCCGTGCTGTCGCCGCCCCGCCTGCGGGAACTGCACAACGTGGTGCGCCAGACCGCTGGCCGCCTGGCCGATCCCTCCGCTCAGGATCTGCTGGCCGAACTGGACGAACGGCTGGGCTGGGCCGGCATCAGTGCCGACGGCCTGCCGCCGGTGCGCAGCTACGCCCGCCATGCCGTGGTGGATACGGCCCTGGTGCGGCGCGATTCGTTGGCTGCTCCGCGCCGAGCAGAAGCGATCGAAGCCGCGATCGTGGAGCACCGCCGCGTGCTCATGCAGCGCTACCCCGGCGTGGGCAGCTTTGAAGGCAGCCCCGAGGGCGAACTGCGGGTGTGGCCGCTGCAGCTGATCTTCCACAACGTGGGCTGGTATCTCCTCTTTGAAGACGACCAGGTGGGCCACGAGCAGGGGCTGATCCGCAGCGAACGGCTCGATCGCCTGGCTCTGCGCAACAGCCATGGCGACCTGCGCCGCAGCAGTGAAGAGCATGCTGCCGCTGTGAACCGCCTGGAGCGGTTGCTGCACCACAGCGGCGGGATTTACTTCGGGAGTGATCTGGAGCAGCAGCTGGCCATCGCCAGCCCTTTGGCCGCACGCCGCAGCCAGGCACTCGTCACCCTGCGCTTCTCCTGCGCCCCCTGGTCCTTTGCCTTCATCCGTGAGGGTTTGCAGCGCTACCCGATTGAGCACACCCGCTTCTCCAAGCCGCTCCGCGGCGACAGCTGGTGGCACCACCCCAAGGCGCCCCATGTGCTGGAGCCTGGCTCTTCCGACTCCAGTCATCCCTATCCAGTGGAGCTGGATCTGCCGCCCTGGACCGTGGCGGCTGATGTCGACCTGCGCAGCTGGCTGTTTGCCTTTGGCGGCGGCATCCGCATCGAAAGCCCTGAAGCGCTCAGACAGGAGCTGGTGCAGCGCAGCCGGGAGGCGATGGAGGCGAATGGGGTGCTTCATGCAGGCCAATCCTCAGAACCAGAGCAGCTCAGCGGCAACCCACGCTTCTTTTCGAGTCGCCTAAGCCGCGACTGAGCCGCATCTGTAACGACACATCAAAACGTTCTGCTCGATACAGCCAGGTCACCCTGCTGCTGGCCACGGTGATGCTTCAAGAAGAACAGATATGCAGGTAACTGGATCCACAGCTCGACATCGCAAGGCCTACCAGCCCATCGAGCGCAGCTACCGCCTCATCGACGGCAGCTGCCAGCCCCACTGTCAGCTCGACGGTCAGTACAGCTCCCTTGATGACGCCATCGCTGATGCCATCGCCTGGATCGGCGATCTCAGCGAGCCCGACCATCCCGCCAGCTTGATCGGGGTGGAGGTCAGCAGCAGCAATGGCGACTGGCGCACCTGCCGCATTCCGGGGCCGTTGCTCTGTCCGCTGCCGCGCTGAGAAACAAGCCTCCAGGAGCACTCCCCTGCTGGGTGACAACAGAAAACCCCCGGGGTGAGCGGGGGATTCTCTGGAGCGGCCGGGCAAGGGACTGCTGGCGCTGATGCCGGCACCTGCATTGCCGGAGCCTGGGTCTCACTCAGAAAGCAACTCAGAAGCAAGGCAGTCGTGCGCAACAAGCGCGCACAGCCTGCTGCTTCTGTCCTCAGTTCACTCCTCTTCGTCGCTACCGCCCACCGGCACCAATCGGATCTGCTTCTTGCCAAGCTTGATCTCGAACTCGTCGCCGGGCTTGAGGTCGAGCATGGCGGTATAGGCCTTGCCGATCAGCAGGTTGCCGTTGAACTGGATCTTGGTGCTGTAGCCCAGCTTGCGGCCACCTTTGCCGGTGCCCCGGCCAGTGCTATCGCTGCCGAGATTCACGCCCTTAGCGCCCAGCAGGGCTTCATAGAAGGCCGTGAAGTTGAGGCGCTCGCTGCCATCCTTCTTGCTGCTCACATAGCCGCACTCACGCACGAGCTCCGATTTGGAGACATCTCCAAGGTCCTTGACTTTGGCGAGCAGATCCGAACCAGTAAGCATCTCTCTACAACATTGGCGTCAAGAGCATACCAAATTACGGCTCATTGTCTACGCCTTGTGCGACTCTCGGAGAGAATCAAAGCCGTTCTTCAGTCGATGGCTCTCAGCCTTGCCTTCTCTGCTGGGACCATCGTGGGGTATTTGGTGGCCCAGATCTGTACTGCCGGATTGGCCGCTACGTAAGCACTCCAGCTGCAGCCATAGGTCTTGACCACCCGTGAGCAATCCAGTGCGGCAATCCGCGCCTTTTCTGCAGCGTCCGCTTTCATCTGAGCCAGTTTGGGCTCCAGCTCTTTGTTGACCTCGCCGATACTCAGGCCCGTCATGCCCATCATTTCCATCATGAACTGGTTGGCGGGCACGTTGTTCTTGAAACCAACCGTTGCCGCCTGGGTGTTGCCAGCTTCGTCGACGTAGTTGATGGTGTATTGATAGTCGTGCTTCTTGGCAGCAAAACCAATCAGGCCTGGCACTCCGAACAGCACAACACCAGCAACGCCCATACCGACATCTGTTTTGCTGCCAGAGCCACCTTGGGACCAGGAGAGCACCTGATCTTTCTGGATGACCAGGCCCGGCATGCCGATCTGGCCATTGGCCAGGGTGACGGTGCATTCTGAACCGCCTGAGCAGAGGGCTTGATAGACAGCTGCCATGCCTGGAGTGCAGGTGAGACCGATGGAGGCTGCAGCACCTAATGCCGCAAGACGCTGGGTAGAGAGGTGCATGTGCAGCGATGAGATGCACTTTATTTAGGCCTTCAATGCCCACAAAGCTCCTCATTTGCCTTATCCAATGCCAAGGCCGCATGCTTTCAACAATTTATGAACGCATCGCTGCTCCATGTTGCGTTGATCAACAACACCGATCAACGGAGCGACTCGCAGGCCTCTCCATCACCATTGCTGTCTAGATAGGTGTGCCCCTGACGCAGCAGCTCCTGTGCTCTGGCATAGGAGCCGATCTCCTTGCAGCGGTAGCGGCGCCCGCCCGGGGTGGTGCCATCGGGGATGGCCGCTGAACGGCGACCGCGGCGGAAGTCCCAGGGGCGAGTGATGCCATCGGGCACCTGCCAGATACCCAGACCGGCACGGTTGGCGCGCTCTTCTGCCTCCAGGTATTCGCGGGCAGCGCAGCCCCCCAGATACTGGCGGTAGGCAAAGGCCTGCCCGTCTTCCAACATGGCCAGGTTGATGTTCACGCCGCTGAACACCTCCGCCACCGTGCGCCCGTAGCGATCGGTGGTCTTGACGGCAAGGACAACTTCGCGGCCGATCGGCAGGCGCTGCTGCAGGTAGCGACGGGCTTCCTGTCCGTAGGGGCTCTGGGCCGTTTCGGGGGCATCGATGCAGGCCAGCCGCACGGTAATAGTCCTGCCGGCCTGGCGTACGCGGATGGTGTCGCCATCACCAATGGAGAGCACGGTGGCACTCAAGCCCTGTGGCTGAGCCTGGCCTACCTGCACATCCAGCCAACCGAGGCTCAACACCCCGACAGCAGCGCAGAGCCGCAACGCTGAATGGCTCAACGCATGACGGAACCTGGGGCTGTGCGCTCGAGCAGCAGCTCCAACTTGCGGTCCTGACGCTCTAACGCGGTGAGGAAGCCTGCAATGGTCATACCAAGGGCAGTCAGCCAGGCCAGTGATGTCCAAGCGATGATCCACCACGCCCCCTTGTGCTGATCGTTGGCAGGTTTTGCAGCAGGGCTACGAATAGGGCTGGACTGATCAGCGCCAAGATCTAGAACCAGTCGCAACAGGGCTTCTGGGGTGGCCGCAACTAGTGCGCTGGAAATGTCCGATGGTGGGACCTTCTGGGATAGCAACTCACGGCAGCGCTGCAGCCCACCACCAGCCCAGAACAGCCCCCAGGCCTGCTTGTTGAGCTGCAGAGCTACCCAGCGGTGGGGCCTGGCGTCATTACGCATCAACTGAGCTGCCTTGGCCAGACTCCAGTTGCGGCCAGCAGCCACGGATGGCTGGGACTCCAGCAACAACCGACCTTGGGGGTCACGGGTGTAGCCGGTGACGACCTGCAGGGAGAAAACATCAATGATCTGAACTTTGCTGCCCGGCTTGCGCTGCTGCACGTCCGGTGACCAGAAGACCATTGCCCCGCGCTCCTCAGCCAGGCAGCTCTCCATCCGGGTGTTGATGGGCATCGCCTGGTGGCCCCTCGGCTGTTGGTTGCTCAAGTCTGCCCCCATTGCTCTTGCACAAGAGCAGCATCAGACCGATCGTTGGAACTCCCAGCCACCGGCAAATGTCCCCAGGCGATTCCAGTGACGATCCCTATGTGCGGGTGACCCTTGAGCTGCGCCAATCCACCCTGGTTTGGCTGGATGAGTTGCGCAAGGAGTGGGGGCTGCGCAGCCGTCGTGACCTGGTGAGCCGCCTGCTCGATGAATTGGCAATGCCCACCAGCGATGCGTAAGACCCTGTTGATCGCCGCCGGGGTGCTGGTGAGTGCCGGCGCAGTGCTGGCCCAGCAGCCGGTGCAGCCCCTCCCGAAAGTGGGAGGTTGTCCCCTCGGCTACTACAGCTCCGGCAGCTACTGCGTGCCCAGCAAGAGCAGCAACACCCGCGGTGCCATCGAGAAGACCGGCAGCTCTTGCCCCCTGGGCTTCTATGCCTCGGGCAACTACTGCCTCAGCAGCCCCAGCAACGACCGCGAAGCGATCCAGAAGACCGGCAAGTCCTGCTGACGTGACCCCCTTTGTTGGTCCAAGCCTTATGAGAGTTGGTGGGTGTGGTCATGCGGCAACTCCCTGTTGAGCTGCCTCCAGGGGCGTACGCCCCTGGAGGGCCGAGTGCGGCCTGAGAGAGTT
>NZ_JAGQCT010000029.1:0-12259 GCF_024346335.1 Cyanobium sp. ATX 6E8
CTGGGATCAACCCAAAGATGTGTGGATCAACAAGCCACCGGAAGAGCACGAACTGACCCTGGCGCTACCCTTAATTCAGGCCGTCTGAATGGCAGCCCAGGAGTGACAACTTTCCTGAAAGTCACCGTGGCGGCAGGCCGTGCGACTTGCTGGTCGATAGCGCTGGACTGGATTCTGCTGACCAGCTTGGTGGTGGCTTCCCGTCGTCCTTGCTGATCCCGGTTGTCTGGTAGTGGTTGCTACAGTGCTTTTCTAGTTCTGGGATTACGGGATAAAAAAAGCAATTCACCCGGCCTGATTGCTGAGCTTTGAATTAATTGCGGATTTCGAAGTGTTACAGAAAAAACTTACACGAGCAACCGCGGATAGCCCTGTCCTGTCCTGTCCTGTCCTGTCCTGTCCTGCGGGATTGCTGGCCTCCGATTAGGCCAAGCTCTTGCAATCTGCTTGAGCTGGCTAAAAGTTCAGGTTTCTTGAGCATGCAAATGGCTGGCTTTGATCGTGATCAATTTGCATTTCTCAAGCCCAACAGACTGTCGGTCACGGTTCCTTTTTCCCTCTATGTCGCTCTGGAGCGGCGGGCCACGATGGAGGGACGCTCCCTGTCCAATCTGGCGGCCTATCTGCTCGAGAATTCCCTGGGCGGGCCACCGGCCAAGGGCTGAAAATCTGGCTGAGAGCCTCTGGTGATTGGGCCCGTTCTGCAGGGCGTGCGGCAGGTTTGCGGTGGAGTGGCCGCAAGGCAGGCCAGGCCGGTAGATGGGCCCCATCCTTGGACCGGACCGCTGCTGGACGGGCCAGGCAGGAGAACGAGACATGGCCTCCATGGCGGCAATCGAACGCTCCGTCACGGTGCATGCAGCGGCGGCCGACTTGGCTGGCACCGCCTCAGGTAGCTGATCAGATCGAGATCGGTTGCAGCAGAGACGCTTTCAAGCACATGCAGGGGGCGATTCCGCCGACCTCAACCAATGCTGACAGCACCGGCAAGGACGTCTGTGACAGACTTTGAATTAGCCCTGCCCGCTGCTGGAGTCAACCGGCAGAAGTGTGGATCAACAAGCCAGCAGAAGAGCCCGAGCTGCTCCTGGCACTACACTTATTCCAGGCCGCCTAAATGGTAGCCAATGAGTGACAACCTTCCTGAAAGTCACCGCACTCGACAACTTTGCATCTTCTTGCAGCCCTTGCAACGTCTTGGGCTTCTATCTTCAATCAAGCCTTTCTTATTGGGTTCTATATGTTTTACGGAAGCAACAAGCATCCAGAATCGAGTCTCACCTGGATTGGCCTCATCGATGGCCTTTATGGAATCAACATAACGCTCATGCTTGTTGGTGCCCCTGGTTATCTAGGTGAACTCATTCGGGCGAATGCAGCTGGAGATATTAACGATTCTTCATCGTTAAAACTTGCTTGTGAGTACCTCTTTTTTTTAGTCATAATTGCACTTGTATCATTCGACCTTTGGGGACTTCATTCACTCTCTGCGAGGTCTGACTATATTCTGAGGAAGAGAGCATCAATACTTAATCTTACGAGTTTGGCATGCAATGCAGTGACCACACTTTCCTTCCAGATAGCAATGATTAGGAAGGTAGACCTTGCGCAAGATTCGAAGTTATTTATAGGGACTCAGCTAATAGACTTCTTGGCACTTATGTCTCTTGCCACTGCATATACAAGCCATGTATTTCTATTGCGCACTGCCAGGCATGCTCATTCAAAAGCAAATGGATCAGAACTAAGTGCCATTAAAGTACATGACGCATCAGTCCATACCTTTAAAAGTGCAGCGATATTGCTGATTGCTTGCACCTGTAGCATAATCAATTTTAAGGCAGGGTTCATAGCTCTTGGATGTGGCATAGCATATATATATATCATTAACGAATATATTAACCCTAAGAAACGCGAAAGAAGAGATGGCTAAATGGCTATAAAGATGTTCTCAATCTATGTAAAGCGCTTCTGAGGCCAGAGAGTCTAGGAATAAATTGCACAGATCTATTAAGTGGAACTGAATGACGATGAGAGTATGACTGCAAGCCGGGTACAATTACACGAACGACCGATATTTCTTCTACCTCATGCGGGAAGACAAACTCAAAAGCATCTAAGAATCCTTTCTGGCGTAAACGCCGAAGTATATCATCTACAGCGTCAAAGGATTTTAAAAACTCATTACTCAGTGGAGAATGATTTTCGCAGATTAGTCGCTCAAGATATTGTTCATTGATATTCATCTCAGACAATGAATGAAACTTTTCAAGAGTAAGGTCATCACGGGAACCAGCAATAATGACAGTCCTCGACTGTACTGCTTCTGTGATTGCTCTATTTATTGCAATTTCATCAGAATGGTGGCAGCCAAGGCCTTCGGCGAAACGAATTGTTGTGTCATATGGAGAGTAGATTGCGGCACGATATACAGGCAGGCCAAGATCTGAAGCACGATCAAATAGATAGAGCTGGAGGCCTGCCTCATGAATGGCATTAACAAGACCTATTGTGCTTGAATAGCTAATAGTATTAAGATCAATACATGCATCTTTTACCATGCCCCTGCGAATAAGTATCTGCCAAGAAATGACAGCATCACGTTCGATAAGTTCATATAAAGCCGAAAGCCTTGCTTCGTCCTGACTAAAACCTGACGCCAGACCATTAGAGCCCCAAACAAAGGTATTAAGAGGATCTCGTATGAGATGATGAGAAAGACCAACTGAGGCGGCTGGAACATATTTTGTTTTACCTGTATACATGTTTCTACAAGGAAGCCAACTAAATACTGTATCAACATTAAATACACTCGACTCCAAGACTGGAATGTACTCGAGATGCAAGCTTAAATCCTTGTTAATCGTAGAATATGGTGCATGCAATAGAAGTTCGGATGGAAAGTTTTCAGCAACATCTGTTTCAATAGACTCCATTATTGCAGATACAGCACTATCAGCATGAGTAATACCTTTACCACAAGATACAACCAGCGAGAAAGCACGTGGACGGTAAGCTGTATATACAGGAATGCTGAGAAAGTCAAGACCAGTAATATTTGCCACCCTAGTGATCCCATAGGTTTTAAGCCTTGGCAGGAGTAGCTTAAGAGCTTCGCTGGAATGAAGCTTTCTCCAATTGTTGGAATAAGCACTATCAGTTGTCAAGTCCTACCTCCAGACACTTGGAAACGATATCCGCAAACTCAGCATTCCCCTCACTCAGAGACGATAAAAGACTGGAAAGCTGATTAGAACTAACATTATGAAACTCGTCGAAAACAGAAGAAATTACAGCAAGATCGGAAAGGGCTTTTTGAATACCAAGCATAGCTGAGTGATTTGCTAAACTAGCATAAAGTGTAAATAAAGTCGCCAGATACGTACTAAGCCTATCGACCTCGGCATGGTCATTTAGAGGTATACTCTGAACTCTCGGAGCTAATAAAATAACAATCTGACGGCATATGCCGTAAAGGTTAGGACTAGGCTTAATACCCAGAGTTCTTGAGAACTGGAGTGCAGCCATGAGGTTAAGTGAATAGAATAAATCAATCAATGAAGCTTCTCTTTGGGGATATGATGGGGTATAAGAGACACTACTATCGCCAGCCTTGACATAACGTCCAGGGTCTGAGTCCATAAAAAAGTTGATCTGATGGGTTCCAAGCGAGATGGTGTCAAGCTTCGGAACATTAGTGAGTTTATAATCATCTAACAAATTAGGCAATGTTCTGACAGCAAGAAGTGCATCATTCATTTTCCAGTCGACGATTAAAGATGAAAGATTTGGACAAAGCTTGCGGACAGTCTCATTTGAATCAATTATCTTAGCTGTACGTTCTGAGAAATGGATTGAAGCTATGGAGCGAAGGATAGAGTCAGCATCAGAAGGCGATATCTTATTAGTGTTAGCCAGATCACTAAGCGTAAGTCTTAGATTAACAAGAGGAATCGATAGGGGCTCGTAAGGAAAAGAATCAGAATGCAGAATAGCAACTTCGTCATCTGAAGTTAATGGGTTTGAAGCAAAATAATCGTATACTTTACCAATGCCAACCATACCGTAATCGGCAAGCTCGGCAGCACGTAGAGCCCCCATTGAAGAAGCACCAAACACCGGAATACCTTGCTTCAGTGCATAGATAATCTCTTTATGGCGAACTGACAAAGTCGAGTAGAAATATCCATCAAGAATAAGAATGCAAGATGGGCGCGGCAGGGAAGCTGAAAGCAAGAGGCTCAAAATATCTGCTGCACGAATCGGTGGAAGCACAGTAACATAAGATAAACTAACTTTTATAGCTTCTTCAGAAATTGACGGACCTGCGAATACGTATATCATTTGATTACAAGTTCACAAAGATCAGAATCGGACCTGTTTCCGGCTAAGACAGTAGTTATAGAGTTGGCACCCAAGAAGGTCAGTATTGAAATCTTCATATCCATAGAAAGAGCAGACATAGAATTGTCAATCATCAAGATGGTTGGCTTACGAGACACTGCATTAGCCAAAGATAACAGTTGGCGCTGGGCAACTGAAAAACACCCGGCTCCAGGAGGAATGGGTGTATCGAGACCCATCCTAAGACCTTCTATCAAGCTTGTTAGATGAAAACTCTTTATAAACTCGATAAGCTGGTCATCAGATTGAGCTAGTGGTCCATTAAATATCTCACCTAAAGCACCAAATGGGACGAATGGAGACTGTGGCGCAAGAGAGACTTGCCTTCGAAGAGATAATATATTTATGGTATCAATACTATGATTGCTATAGAAGATATGTCCTTGTGAAACTGGATAAAGACCAAGACAAAGCTTAAATAAAGTACTGCTACCGGATCCAGATTCCCAATCTAGAAAGTGAGATTTACCAGCCTTAATATCTATAGTGATATGGTTTAATACTGGCTCAAGATCTTTTGCGTAAGAAAAGACCAAGTCTACTATATCAATATTACCAGTAAGTGCCACATCAATGTTCGAAGGGTTGTAACCCGACTCAATTGGTGCAAAAATTAAAGGACGCGATCTCTTCCAATAAGCGAGAACATTTACGAGGCTATTAGCTATAGTAATTGTACCCGAAGATAGATTAGTTGAAAAAAGAGTCAGGGCTGAAGTGTATCCCAATATAGAAAAAAGTTCAAGGGATAAGCCAGATGACTGTATATTAATGGTCGGAAGGATAGCAGCAAGGCTCACACAAAATGCAAGAGACTGAAAAGACTTTGACAATAAGTCAATAGAATTATCACGGGTTCTATAGTTCATCGTGGCTGCTTGAGCCTTGCTCAACAGCTCCACGAAACCCGACTCCCATTTAGGTACAATACCACGAGCACTCAATTCGGGAAAAACTGATAAGAACTGGTACGTATAACCAGAAATTTCAGCAGAAATGTCTAGGCTTTTTGCAAGTATTTTACCACCTTGATTTGCCTTGATGACAAGTATAAGCATATAACCTATGATCAGGGAAAGAACCGCTACCGTCGCGGTGGCCGAATAGCCAAACATGATAAGAACATAGACGAATGAAGACAGGAGATTTACCAGTGATATTATATTAGAACTGCTTAGCAGAGTTCGAATCTGACTGATCGCAGAGGCACGAAGCATTAGGTCGCTGTTGGTATATTCTGATAGTTCCGATAACTCTAATTTCATAAGTCTATCCCAGACTGAGGTCTGCGCACGCTTATCAGATTCTGTTTCTAGTTTGTTTACGAACTGAGATTGTATAAAAAGACTTACTGAACTGACAATGCCTAACAGCAAAGAAAGAGCGCCGATCTGATATGCATAACCTTCATCACCAAGAGAAATTACATTTGATGTAACATATACAGTAAGCGATGGGAATAATAATTGAAGACTACAGCCAAGGAGGGAGAATAAGATTACATACCCAAAATCAGAACGAAACTCATTGAAAATAAACGAAATGAACGAACCAATTGAGTTTACTGTGTAAGGAAGCGAAGGATATACCTCAAGAAAATAAGCATATTCGCTGACGGTAATGCTCATTGGCTTGGAAAAGACAATAAGACTGCTGTTATCCGTGTTCTTGCTGATTCTGTATTTGTTGGTTACAGTTTGCAATCTGAAAAAAACATCATGATAAGAGTCATCTAGACCTTGATGGGATGGTATTCCGATTAGCACTCCGAAATCAAAAGTATCAAAATGATTTTCAGGAAAAACCATCCTAAATCTTATAGCATTTGCTTCAAGAATATCTTCAACAGAGGCATTATCCGAAGGAACAATTAGTTCAGATTCTGGAACTGCTTTTAGTAGAGAAAGGGCTTTACAACAGGTTGCGAGAGGATATGCTCTGTAATCAATATTTGAGATATCTTTCCCAGCATCTAAAAATGACTTGTACTGTGAAAGAATAGAGCTGTCAGAATTTGGAGGCACTCCCGATGGATTAAGTGAGTGTGTCATAGCTAGGAATTAGGTGTTGAAGATAGACGATTTAAAGAAGTTAAATCTAGAATATAATCACAAGCTGCACCATCAGCGCCATCTAAAACAATGAACAAGCAGCAATAAAGACTCCTGAACCTCTCAAGATGTATAAACAACTCATCTCGATTTAATTGATCAAAGCAATTATCTACTATTAATATTCTTTCTTTTGATGCTGAGGCATAAGCTCTTGCAAGAAATATTCGTTGTTGAATAGTAATGCTAATAGAGTTTCCACCAAAGTCCAGTCTAGTCGCTGCAGATAAAGACTTAGAGCCTCGCGAAGACGTCAATAATCCTGATTGTCGCAAAGCATTTATACTGTTTTCGTGAGTTATACTGTCGTCTTTCAGTACTATATTGTCCAATAAAGAACCTTCAATAATAACTGGTTGCTGCGGAAGGTAAATACAACCAAGGCAGTTTGAAGATGAAGAAAAGCCATCTTTGCTTTTCCACATTATTTCTCCATCAGTAGGCTTGTAGAAACCCACTAACATCTGCAGTAAAACGCTCTTCCCAATTGCAGGTGGACCTATAATTCCTATAACCCCGGAAAGCTCAGTCTCAAACTTGAGTTTATTAAAGACCTTGTTATTTGGCGAAAATTCAAATTCGACATCCTCAAAAACTAAGGTCGAAATGTTAGAACCGCAATCTTGCGGGTTAATGGTTGATAAATCTTTATCATCAGAAGCAGCGTCTGGAGCTTCGAATACATCCTTTATTCGATCAACCGGTGCAGCTATTTCCTGCAGAGAAGCTAAAATGCTAGGTACTGAAATGATACCAGAGCCTATCATGCCCATCAAGTATGAAACGCTTATAAAGTCACCAAGTGACATAGAATGATGGATAATAAGAATTGGACCCAGAACAAGAAGTCCTACATTTAGAAAGTAGAAAGCGCTATTGGCAATTAGCCCTATAAAACTCAAGCTATTAGAAACTGATATTTGAGAGTTAACGAAGTTTGTATAGTAACCTGCCCAAGTGGCAAACCGTTGATTTTCAAGACCTGCAGTCCTTACCAGATTGATTTCGGAAAGAGTCAATAGAGCGAGGCCTTGCTGTTTACCTGATTCGATTGAGATAAGCCTGTTCTGATTGTCCACAGAAAGATTTATAGTTATTGCAAAATAAAATGTAATTACTACAACAAAAAGACAAAACAACCCAATCTGCCAACTGGCAAACATCAAGAATATTATGACAAGGACCGTTGATATCAGCGTCGCAATCTGCGCTGAGAGTTCATAAATAAAGGTAGAGACACTTTTTGAGGGAACCATTATACGAGTTGCAAGCTCAGTAACCTGGCGATTTGCGTACCATGTAAATGATCTACTGACCATAGACCGGAGAAACTCTACCGTCTTAGTGATAGATGAAATATATGCAACCTGACTAGAAATGCGAAATGATAAAAAATTAACAGCTGAAATGACTCCCGAAAGCAGAAATAGGAGCCATAATAAAGGAAGTGCTGCAAGAAACTCGGCTTGTCCAAGAATAGTGTCAATAAAATATGATGTAATCTGAGCAGATAATACGGAAGGAACTACACTAGAAACAGATAACGCAATGACAAGATAAACTGGCTTTAAAGATGAACCCAAAAAGAATTCAAACAAAGATCCATTAGTGATTATGTTGGGAGACGTGTAGTTACCCGTAAAACTTGGGTCAACTGGTCTTATGACGACGCCAGTAAACTGGTTTGTAAAATCTAGTTGGGCCAGCTCTCGTCTTCCGATTGCAGGATCATTAATAAAGAAAGTCTTCTTACGTGTACCTTCATATACAACAAAATGATTTGAATTCCACCAAATTATACATGGTGGAGTGACAAACCAAATTTTTTCCTTCTCAATACGTGAAGCTTCTAGCTCAATACCAAGTAAACTTCCAGCGCGTTTGATATCGCCAATAGTTGAGCCGTCTCTTCCTATACCAATTGAAGTGCGTACCTCTTCTAATGTATGTTTCTGCCCATAAGAGTCAAGTATCATTTTTAAGGATGCTGCCCCGCAATCAGCGGATTGCATCTGTAAGGTTGTGGGTACGGCTTTATACATTAATTGATGCCTGTAAAACTTCTCATAAAAGGCAAAAGAAGGCTTGCAGGAGCAATATGGTTAGATATAATTGTAACAGTTGCCGGAGTTGATATCGGTATCTTATAGTTAGGACCTATTGATGTATTCCACTGATATCCCGAATATGTCTTCGCGGATCTCAGCTTAATTGTAGCTAAAAACATCGTACCCGACTGCTTAAAAGCTTCATCTGTTAGACTCTTGAATCCAACTATTGCACTTGCAGAATCGCTTGCAATTGAGACAGAAGATAAACCATTTATAGTTCCCATGATTGAGCCGAATTGATTTGTATCAACGTTACTTGGATTGACTAGTACCTCCATTCCAGAACGCAATCCTTTAGCAGCACCCGGAGGTATAAATGCAGTAATGATATCTAGATCTGAAAGATTTCTTTTGTAGCTTACGAAGGCTATTGTCTGACCTGCTTTAGCTTTGTTTCCAGACCTGACAACTTTTGCGATAATTATACCTTTGTAGGGCCTTGTTACAAAAATGGGTTGTGCAGCGTTGGCTACACCTGTATTAAGGGTTACTTTATTCTGTATAAGTTGACTTTTTGCCTTTTTCAGTTCAAGAACAGAATTCATGTTTTGCGTAGAAGCATTAAGCAGATCTTGATTCGCGCTTAATACTTGGGTCTGGGGAACTATCCCCTGTTTTTCTAGCGCAATTAACTCGCGTTGTTGATGCTTTAGCTGCTTTACGATATCACTTGACGAGGAGGTAACATCAATGTTCATATTCATCTGACTTTCAACTGCAGACTGAGATAGCCTATAAGTGTTAGCGGCTTGCCCAAGGCTTGCCGCAGTAATAGGATTAAGTATGTAAGCAAATGGGACGCCCGCGTTTATCAACGTTGAATCGAGAAGATTAGCATTCTGAAATTCATCTTCAATTTCGCGATCGATACCAACGCGAAGCAGAGCACGAGGCTCACTAATCGATAGCTTTGTGGCTCTGCTATAGAAGTCAATGAAATCAAGCAGTAAATAAGAGTTTGAGTTGGAGAAACTACCTTTACTTGCAAGAGTCGATGAATCAACTAAACCAGAAGATAGCGTCTGATTGAATTGAATAATTTCATTGAGTACTGATGGCTCTAAATCATCATAGAAATATACGTTACCGTCACTTTCAGCTTTAACCTCAGTCAGAGTTTCAGGAGAAATAAATACTGCTGGAGCCTGTACTGTCTGAGGAAGAGATCCAAGAATTGACCAAATAATCAATCCTCCGACTGAACCGAAAGAAAGTATTGAAAATAAAAGTGTGGGGGGGGTTATTATCTTTACAACTTCATTTAGTTTTTCGGGATTTACGCTTCCACGATGAATCCAAGGCTTCGAGTTAGAAGTCCTCTTGATTTGTTTATTCATTGATCTTTGTTAAACTGATTGGTGTACTCGACAAGCTGATTATCTGACGCAGAATCTAAAAATCTCCTTATAATCTGTGAGGTATTCGGCAGGACTGGATAACTAATAACTTGCTGTGCTTGGAAATAATTGCCCGCAAAGCTTGCCTCTGTCGTTACTTTTGTATTCATTGCAGAAAATGTATTTTGTGCACTTGTTTGCATATCAAGATAAGTACGGAAACCTGCTTTGTAGGCGATCTCAATCAGTTTACCTGCTCTGACGGCGTCTTCAATACTTCCTTGTGCTACAGAAATATTTTGCCTGAGAATCCTATCGTTAACAAGTGAATATTTGTAAGTCTCTACAACGGACTGCATTGTCTGCCTAGCAGAAGATTTAAAGCCTTCGGCTGTGGCAAAGCTTGCTTTGGCTTTGGCATAGTTCTGACCGCCGTCGTAAAAATTCCAATTACCTGAAAGCATAACAGAGTTTGTGTATGCATTTGAATATTGACGCCCCGGTTGAGAAGAACTATGACCGAGAATATTACCTGTTTCATTGGTTAGTGAGGCATTTGCAGACAATCCAAATGTAGGCAAATATGTACGCATCAGACTCTTTCCTTGAAAATAGGCTGCTTTTTCACTCTGCAAGAGGGCAACGTATGAAGGATTGCTCCGAAAGAGATTGAGGATGGAATCTAAAGTGTCGTCCAGTGGTTTTTGGGCGAGTTCGTCATATGAGACTTGATATTCGCGTAAATTGCTCGGACTATTGCAAACTGGCTGCGATGTTAAAGTATTAATAACTTGGAGGCTTGATTCTACATTTGTCAGGTTTGTCAGGTATGAATTTCTATATGACGCATACTGTTGCCTCATGCTTATCTCATCAATTAAGGAGCGCTGACCAGCTAGCCTTAGGGCAGTGATAACTTCTAATTGTTGCTTGACAGAAGAGAGGACCATCCAAGATGTACGGACTAAATTTGCAGACTGGACGAGTGAGATGTAATTATTAATACCTGATGCAACTGACTGGAGCATCTCGGCCGCAGTATTGTACTTGGTTGATTTGTAAGTATAATCTTGAGACCTAATAAATGACTGCTGCGAGAGATTAAAAAAATTCCAGTTAATACTCAGAGTTGGTTCGTTGCTCAAATACGATGGATTGATAAACGAACTGTTGGACCCTCCGGCGAGGACACCGGTCTCAGGATTGTAATTATAGCTTCCTTCGAATGTAGCGGCAATGGACGGAAGGAAATACCGCTGAGCTGACAGAAGCTGCTTATACGAGGCAATTGTATCAAATATATTCTGAATGTTGCTTCCGTTTGTTGCAATGGAGCTGGCAAGAATGTCAAAGTCTCTTATTGTTCCATCGAACTTCAGCGTAATGCATTGCTTGGCGCTAGAAATTTCCCCGATGGTGCTATTCTGTGCTGTAACCGGTTGGGCTGTAGCATAAAAGATACACAGTGCATTGAACCCAGCGATTGCGATGCGCTTTATTGACCTTATCATGGGGCTTTCAAGTCGCTGATGATGGAGTAATGTATACCAGTTAGTTTTATGTCTTTTGGTTGCACAATAAATTCAATTGTGCTACATATTCCCATGCGGCACCCCCGAGAGGTACCCGATGGTTGCCAAACTAAACGCTTTGGGTTTCGGTTTTGTATGTAAGTCGAATCAAGCTGTTAGCGGCCGTCGGCATTGACGCCCATGGCGATCACAGCAGCTCTGGAGCAGACCTGCTGGCCCAGGCCAAGCCGGCCGTGGAGGTAGGTGGCATCGAGGAAGACGTAGGCGTAGCCGCTCTCCTGCAGGGGCCGGTTCAAGAAGGCCTGCACCAGCACATCGATGCCTGCGCAGATGCGGCTCACCTCGGACTTGGAGATGCCACTTCCAGAGCCGAGGGAGGCCACCAGGGCATCGACTTTGCGGGTGGAGATGCCACTGATGTAGGCCTCCATCACCACGCCATAGAGGGCCTGATCCACGCGCCGACGTGGCTCGAGGATCGACGGGTGAAAGCTCCCAGACCGCAGTTTGGGAATGCGGAGATCAATGTCGCCGGCCTGGGTGGTGAGCAACCTGGCTCGGTTGCCGTTGCGGTAACCAAGCCTGTCCTCACTTCGTTCATGGCGCTCCGCGCCGAGCACGGCGGCCACCTCCAGCTCAGGGCTGATTCAAAGTTTCAGCAGGGTTTCGCTTCCGGCCGGCGCATCGCCATCGCCAGCAGTGCCGTGATGTCGTGCATCACCGCCTGCAAGCCAGCCCGGATTGACCGGAACCCAGCCAGGCGC
>NZ_JAGQCT010000003.1:0-233778 GCF_024346335.1 Cyanobium sp. ATX 6E8
GCGTCGCGACAGCCCTGGTCACGATCACGATCCCAACAGGGTTCTCACCCATCAGGAGGCATTGAAAGAACCGCGTCAACCGGTCAACCAGATTGACGCCACCTTTCAACCTGATTGACATCTGACAGCCCTGCTCGGCGGCGAGCTGAAAAACGCTGGCGAGGTGTGCAAGGCATCTGCCTGGATCAGAACGCCGTCGAGCTCCAGGGTGCTGAGCAAGGTTTTGAGGGCCGCGCGCTCGTGGGATTCGCCGGTGTCAAACGAGGTCTGGGCAATCGCCACGCCCAGCTCGCGGGCGTACAGCGTGACCTGGGCGACAAACCGCGTTGCGCCATCGGCGCCATCGGGCTGCGCAGCGGACCCGCGCAGGGTTTTGCCGTCACAGATCAGCTGATCAAAATCCTTGTCCTGATCTGCGATCTGAGCGATCATCCACTCCCTGAGCAACCCGAAGAGCTGCTCGAGTTCCACCCGCTCAAACAGGTAGAGGAAGGTGGAGTCGCAGGGCGCCTTGGGCAGCTCTAGATCCAGGGCAGCGCCGAACGCCTGGTGATGGCGTCTGGCAAAACGTTCCAGATCCCTGGCGCTGCGGCAGCCACTCAGGATGCCGAGAATTGCCATCAACAGCAGCAACCACTGGGGATAACGCACTCCTCTGCGCTTGCGTCCTTCCGGCAGGGCCTGCAGGAAGGCGATCAGATCAGCACTGGCAACAGAATGGGCCAACGGACGGGAGCAGTCCCGACAAAACCGGCACCAGCATGGCCGCGCCAGCTGCCTTGTGCCTGACTTTCAGTCGGCCCTGGCCGTGCAGGTACGTCGCATCGAGGTAGACGTAGGGGAAATGGGCATGGTCCAGCGGCCGACCCAGAAAGGCTTTCACCTGCTCGTCGAGGCCCTGGCAGATGCGGCTTACCTCCGATTTGGAGACGCCGCTGGCGCCGCCCAGCGCCTCCACCAAGGCGTCGACCTTCCTGGTGGAGATACCACCGGTGTAGGCCTCCATCACCACGGCGTAGAGGGCCTTGTCGACCCGGCGGCGGGGTTCGAGCCAGTCGGGAAAGAAGCTGCCCTGCCTCAGCTTTGGGATGGCCAGGCTGATGTCGCCGACCTGGGTGGTGAGCAGCCGCTGGCGGTAGCCGTTGCGGTGGGTGGAGCGCTGATCCGGGCAGCGCTCATGGAGCTGGGCGCCAGTGAGGGCAGAAACCTCTGCTTCCAGCAGGTCCTGAAAGCCGCGGCGCACGATCTCAGGGATGAGGGCGCCAGCGGTGGTGCCCTCGATGAGCTGAGCCAGCTCGGAGGCGCCACTATGGGTATGGGTCATGGTCTGTGTTCGGTTTGGTGGTAGTGCTCCGAACAGGGTCACAGACCGGCCCACCCATTGCCACAGCTAAAGACTGAGGGAGTTGAGCCGTCAGCCCCGGCTACGCCGGGGCTGATCCCCCCGAGTTACACCACTCCATGGGACGCCGCTCTGCAGGGCCGCGTCCCTTTGCGTGGTGTAAAAGCTGAGGCCTGATTGCCCTGATCTGAGGGTGAACAGGTTGAATGACGGGCTGTCATTCCCGAGGTGCAGTTGCACCTCGTTTCTCCACCATGAATCCAGGCGATTGACTTGTCAAGTCTTTCGCCTGGATTGCTGATCAGTTTTTGGCTGTTCTTGCAATCTTGGGTGCTTCAGCACCGATCAGCTGGGGGCTTGGTTCAGGCTGCTTCCTCCTGTAGGGAAGGCTGAGCCGGCAGCTCAGCAAGCGATGGGATGGCGGTCATGCTCTCGGCGGAGAACATGCGCCGGCCCTCGAGCTGCCAGTGCTCATCCTGCTCCAGCAGCACCGCGCCCACCAAGCGGGTGATCGAGGCGTCGTTGGGGAAGATGCCGACCACACGGGTGCGGCGTTTGATCTCCTCGTTGACCCGCTCCAGCAGGTTGGTGCTCCAGATCTTTTTCCAGTGCTGGGGCGGGAAGTGGCGGAACGCCAGCACGTCTTCTCGGGCTTCTGCCATGAGTTCAGCGGCCTTGGGGAAGCGCTCCACCAGGGAGCTGGCCAGATCGTCCCAGCGAGCCTCGATCTCAGAGGCCTTCTCCTGGGCGAACACCGAGCGAAGTGCCGCTGTAACCATGCCCTGGTGGGCTCTCGGAACCCGCTGCAGGAGGTTGCGAGCGAAATGGACACGGCAACGTTGCCAGCAACTGCCCTGCAGCATCCGCCGGATTGCGTTGGTGAGGCCTACGTGGGCATCGCTGACCACCAGCTTGACGCCAGTGAGGCCGCGCTCTTTGAGCGAGCCAATGAATTCGCCCCAGAAGCTTGCTGTTTCGCTGTCGCCAACCTGGATCCCGAGCAGCTCACGCCGCCCGTCGGCATTGACGCCCATGGCGACGACAACCGCCCGCGAGCAGACTTGCATCGCCTTGCCGAGCCGGCCGTGCAGGTAGGTGGCATCGAGATACAGGTAGGCGTAACCGCTGGTCTCCAGGGGCCTATTGAGGAAGGCCTGCACCTGCACGTCGATGCCTGCGCAGATGCGGCTCACCTCGGACTTGGAGATGCCGCTCGCTGCGCCCAGGGCCGCTACCAGGGCGTCGACCTTGCGGGTGGAGATCCCGCCGACGTAGGCCTCCATCACCACGCCGTAGAGCGCCTGATCCACACGCCGACGTGGCTCGAGGATCGACGGGAGAAAGCTCCCAGACCGCAGTTTGGGGATGCGGAGGTCGATGTCGCCCGCCTGGGTGGTGAGCAGTCGGGGCCGGTAGCCATTGCGGTAGCCAAGGCGGTCGTCGCTGCGTTCATGGCGCTCAGCGCCGAGCACGGCGGCCACCTCCAGCTCGATCAGCTGCTGCAGGCCGTGGCGCACCAGCTCAGGGATCAGCTCCCCAGCACTGCTGCCATCCAGTAGCGGCGCCAGGGCAGAGGCGCCAGAATTCGTCGTGGGCATGGTTCGTCTGGTTGAGGTGGTTCTCAAACCAGGGAAGCGGGCCTGCCCACCCCCTGCAACGACTGGCGTCTGAGGAGCGGTCTGCCAGCCCCGGCTACGCCGGGGCTGGGCTCTCAGCTTTTACACCAATAGAGGGGACGCGGCTTTCTGCGTTCATCGCCCAGGTGACGCTTTACTCGGCAGCCTTGAGTGTGGCGATCGCTCAGGCCTGCTACACCACTGGAGAGGATCACGAGCGCGCCGTGCTCCAGAAGCTGCTCGGGGAGCTCGACCTTGAGGGCGTGCTGATCCAGGCGGATGCGCTCCACACGCAGCAAGCGTTTTTCGACAACTCAAGGAGCAGGGTGCCGACTTCCTGCTGACGGTCAAGGCCAACCAAAAGAAGCTCTACCGCCAGATCGCCGATCAACTGCTGGGAAAACGCCACATCCCTTTCATGGCAGCCGATCACGAGATCGGCCATGGCCGTGACATCCGCTGGACGTTGAGGGCGAAAGAAGCTCCGGAGCACATCAAGGCGAACTGGCATGGCACCAGCTGGATTGCGGAAGTGATCGCCTCGGGCACCCGCGATGGCAAGCAGTTCAAGGCCACGAACCGGTTCATCACCAGCCTGCGCACCACCCCAGATGCCCTGCTGCGACTGGTGAGAAAGCGTTGGAGTATCGAGAGCTGGCACTGGATCCGCGAGACCCAACTGCGGGAAGACGACCACCGCTACCGCGGCAACGGTGCCAGCGTGATGGCAGCGCTGCGCACCGCTGGACACAACCTGCTGCGCCTGGCCGGTTTAGACTCGATCCGAGAGGGCCTGCAGACAGTGATGCATGACATCAGGGCACTGCTGGCGATGGCGAGGCGCCAACCAGGCCCTAACCCGTGATCAGACTTTGAATCAGCCCTGCATTAAGCACCAGCAGAGGGGGGGCGATAATAAAGTGAGTATTCTCGTGCTCTTGTTTCGAAAGCAAGAGGCTCCCTATGATAAATCTGAATAAAGCCGGTACTACAAAGTAGATCAGAATGAACAGGCTCAACATAAACAATGAAGACATGTGATGAGCAACTAATTCTTTCAATAACACTTTCAAAGACCCTCCGTCCAAATGGATTGTACGCATACAGAATGAAATCGTTCGAAAGAGTATATTCACAAAATCTGGAAGCATCTGAATTAGCGAGAGTAAAATTTGAATCAGGTGTAAGCGAACGAATATTGGTATTAGCTTGATCAAGAAGGTCAGAAGATATATCAATACCCAAAGTAGGGTACTTTACATGCTTTTCAGCAAAGCACTTGGCAAGTAGCATAAGAGACTTACCCTTGCCAACCCCAAGATCTACGAACTGAAAATCTAAGGCTTGTAAGCCCAATAATCCAATGAAATCGTAACACCTCTCAACCGCATCAACAAATACATCAGTATTTACGGCAACATAGTAAACATCATCACGATTTAATGCCTCATATATTGAGTCAAACCTTTTCCGCAAACAGGTATTAGATCCATGAATGAGGTCAAACAAAAGTGATTGAGAAACATAAAAGTAAGTCTTGGCTGCAAATCTAAGAAATGAAGAATGCGAAAACAACAAAGCCAAAAGTTTTGCAACTTTACTTAAAAATACACGAAAGACTTTTTTATACAGACCTCGAACAAGGTAGAAAGTTGACAATACAATGGCTTCGCAGTAGTTAATTCCCGAAATAATTGAAGCATGAAAGTATGCCCATAAGAGTGTTAGGACAGAAGCCTTAGAAGTTCGGCCGTTCTTCCTTGAATACACCGCCAAAGGTATATTAAGAGATGAATATACGCATAGAGGATTTTTCAGAACAGTTGTCCATAGAGCAAGATCTTGACAGAACCACAAATCGGTAAAAGCGGGCGATGGCAGAAGTGTTCTAGAAACAATTACAGTAGAAGTACCGATAGGGCGTCTAGAATAAAAAATTGATTTACCTCCCAAAAGCCGTGGGGGGGGAGATACTATAATGGAATCTTCCAAGTAAGTATATGCTGATGCGATGAAATTTGCTCCACTTTTTAGTAAACGATACTGAAGAAGAGTTTTTGAACGTTCCCATTTATCATCTGCATCAAGAAATGCATAATAAGATCCAGATGATACATCAATTGCTGAATTACGATTGCCGCCAGGCCCACGCTTATATTTGTTCTTGACGACAATGACTGGAATGGTATCTGATTCACAGCATGCAAGCGCACTTTTTAATTCGGCTGAAGTAAGGTTGCTGTCATTTCCAATGATAATTTCAAAAGATATTGGGGTATCCGTAAGATCTTGATCAAGCACACTATAGACAGAGTCTTTAAGCTTTGAAATATCTTTGTGGAAAGGGATGATTACAGAGATCAACATTAGAAGATTAAAATAATTGAATTAACGGCAAGATAAAAGAAATTCCATGAAATAGACACTCAGATAGGTTTATTGGGTGCAACAGAATAAGGCAACCTGCATTAGAAAAGGGCTTACAACTCAAGAAGTATGGAGCAGCTATGCCTTTTAAGAATTGCGAGATAAATTAAACGAAATGTTTGAAGAAGAATTTAGAGTATAAGGAGTTAATCAGATGAAGTCAGAGAAATTTGAAACAATGATTCATCTACGGCGTGTAGAATTAAAGCATCTTATGCTCATAAGATGCCATGAAAACTCAAATACTTTCTTACATTATATTAAAGAGAAAAATAGAAGATACTATCTATGTGTTTTACAGGACAAACCTATACAAGTAAAAGGATGCAGCCTTGCCAGAAGGTATAGAAATATTTGACTATTAGTTAATAATGTAATAGTCAATATTGAAATAAGTCGGAGGAATGGATGAACTTTTTGAATATCAATGACGTCTCTCTATGATCATAATGATTTGCGTCAGAATAAGCAAAGGCACCACAAATATTTTCATTGCAATTAGATTGAAGTTTGCTCGCATGCCATAAAATTTTTGAGTTATTATCAGCCCAATAACTTAACCACGGAAAATCAGAATTGACTCTACTTATGTGTAAATGCTTACTTTGATAACAATAAATAGTGTCAGGGTGTGGGCGAAACCATTCCATCGCACATAAATGTCCTTGAATAATTCCTGGAAACCTCAAGCCATCAGTATAGAAAACAACTCTGGCACCTTTTTGTAAAATCTTATTTGAAAAATCAATAAACACAGCTGCGTATCTGCGCAAAGCCAAATCGCGGGTTATTAATTGTTTGTTGGGTAGATGGTAACCAGTAGGTTTAAGGAAATGGCCTGAAAGAGCGTTGGCAACTATTACAATGTCCCCACGTTTGACAGTAGAAAGTAGCCATTGTTCAACATTTTTTTGATTTTCGTAGCATACTAATCCTCCAAGATTTAGTATCGCAGCAGGGAATAAACAGGAATTTCCCCAAACTACAGAATACCCAAAACCAGATTTGGTTGTTTCGTAGGCAATTGGATCCTTATATTGGTAAGCATGACTATCTCCAACAACGAATAGAGTAGGTGCATCAGGTAATCCTTCAGTAACACAGTTTGACAAGTTACTGTAGGATGTAATAGTTGAAAAGATATTGCAACTTTGCCCATAGCCAAATATTGAAGAGGCAAACGCACTCCGATTACCAGAATATAAACGACCCGATAATGGAAAAATAAGAAGCAGCATGAGACCTGACAAAAATGCCAAGAAACTTCCACCCGACAGCAATGTTGCCCATCTCTTACCAAACCAATCGCCTTTACGAAGTGGGGTCTCAATCCAACTATGTGAAGCAAGCGCCAGGACTATCATTAATCCGACTTGGAAAGGCACGGTCCACCAATGAATACCAATAGTCCAACGGCTGATTGAGAGAACACCCCAGTGCCACAAATACAACGAGTAAGAGATCAATCCTATATAGACGATCTTTGGGTGGGTGAAAATCTTGAAAGCAGCTGTCTGGTTCTTCAATGAAGCGACTAGAATTGATGACAATACAACCACAGAGATAGTTGCTGAAGATGCCATCGACATCGGTAAATACATCACTACGATTATCAGTGCTAGAATAAGTAAGGGTGGCACTCGTTCTAGGAATTTTTCAATAGATGCCCGTTTCTGAAATCCAATAAAAATCAAGCAACCTGCTGCCATCTCCCAAAACCTTGATGGCATCAGGAAATATGCTGCTGGTTGATTTGTTGAGTAGAGATATTGAAACCCAATAAGCGAAGCAATTGACAGTATCCCGACAATTAGGAATAAATTGCGCGAACCATTTATAGTTTGACGTCCAAATCCTGAAAACCAAATTAGAAAAGGAAAGATAATATAGAACTGCTCTTCAACTCCCAAGGACCATGTATGGGTAAAGGCGTTAAAATCAGTAGATTGAGAAAAATAATCCGTTGACTGCTTCAGAAGATACATGTTTGACAAGCCAAACAAAGCAGTTAACCCAGTTTTCAGGGATTCCTCTGGTAGAGGATTAAAAAGTGATATCAATAGGCTCATTACAAGGACAAATACTACAAGCGCTGGTATCAAACGCTTTACTCGTCGTTCATAAAAACCAGTGATGAAGTCCTTGAAATCTAAGCTGTTCCGACCATTCAGAGATGAGGTGATTACATAGCCAGATATTACAAAGAAAATATCTACTCCGAGATAGCCGCCGGGTAAGACATTCTTATTAAAATGATTAATAATTACTGCAATCACTGCAAAAGCTCTTATGCCATCAATCTCTGGTCGGTAGTTTGATCTCATGATTAAGGTGGTTTGGGTAGACTCTAAATGGATAATGAGTATCAAGTAACTTTCAAAAGTAGAGGTCTTAAGGCAGCATTGCAACCAATGAGCTGAAGTTGCATGGCATATAGACTAATCTAAATTCAATAAATCAAGCTATAGAAGCCAGGAACTTCTGACTCTTGATTAAGTAATTAAATGTTTTTAAATCCAACAAAAGCAAGTGAAAGCATGCAAAAAGCAGTATAGATAAAAGGAACGATGATAAAATCTGCCTTAATCTTGAAAGAAATCAAGCAAGGTGTCGTTAAAATCATAGTTAATGCTAAGATCCAAGCAACTCTTTCTTGAAGAATTGAAGAACTGATCATAAGGGGGGACAGAGAAACTCCCAAAGAAAACCATGCAATCTCAAAAATAATAAAGATGACAGGTCTAGAAAATAAGAGATTTCGATATGAAGGATATGAAAAGATCAAAGCATTGAAGAGAAGAAAGAATATTATTAAAGCATAGGAAACGTTGAATGAATTCTCAAATCCAACATATCTATCATAGTTGGACGCATTGATGCTATTTCCAGCAAATAAACCTAGGATGGATAGCGCTAGTAGCCTGAGATATTGATTAATGAACTGCAATTTTCGCGAAACAAAGTTAACAACCAGTGCAATGCAATAAGCTCCAGCCAGCATTCGTCCAAATTGATGAGTAAAATACAAAATAAAAAGTAGCAGAGATGAGATGGAGATATGTTTATAGATTAGTTGTTTAGACTTAAGATTCAGGTCCATTAAAGATGACCTATAATTCAATAAAAGAACAAATACTGCCAAAGCCATGCCTTGCCTAAGAGTATTAGTTGCGCCGAGAAAGCAAGGCCAAGAAAGCAAGGCTAATGCCGAAAATAAAATGGGATATTTAGTAGCGTTTGAAAAATAGAATTGGGATATTGAAAACAAAAGCAAGAACGAAACAACATAAACTCCAACATAAATTCCGGAAATGGTCAACGTACTTGCCAAACCACCAATAAAATCTGCAGGTGTCCATATTGAGTTTGGAGCTTTTATATAAGACTGAGTGACATCAATTCCCTTTCCAATAATACCAGCTGAAAGTATATAGGGCAAGCCGAAACGAAGGAGATTTAATCTCAGTTTGAGCGAGCTGTATATCATCGAAATTTTTGCAGCAAATGTTGTAATACTACTTTTATGTATGGCACTAAGAACCATATCGGCCATAGAATACCGCCATGAGCAAAAGAATATCTCAATCGAGGGTACAAGGGCAAGTGCTTAATGGAAGCTGCCATCTTTAGCTTGGTGAAAAGCTTTTGTTGATACTCTATTCTCATGCTGGGTGGGTGTCGATCACAGATGCCAAAAGAGCCTGCGGGTTGGATTATAGATATTCTTTTTTTATAGCACTGCAGACCAAATTCCCAATCAGCGCCTCCATGCCGAAAATAAGGCTGCAAAAAAACAGTTTCATCAATTACACTTTTATGAATCAATGCTATGTTCATATTTAGAGACTTGACATATTGAGGGGAATTAGATATTGGCGCTTGCCTGAATCCAATTGGATAGAGTTTATAGGGGTAAGGCAATAATCCACCATATGTCACTAGCCCGCACTTGGAAGATCTTGTTGCACCTACTATCAAAGGTGGTTGCTGCAAACTCGAGGAATGAAAATAAAAACTTTCTAACAATCGATCAATTGAATTATCATCAAAGACAACATCATCATTATATACGAGTAAGAAATCGTAAAGTGGCATCTCAGTTTTAATAAATTTAAGCCCTAAAGTCATAGATTGTGCCCAATACAAATCACCATCCGTGGGTAAAATGGTTACACCAGGAAAGTTTTCAAGGATGTAAGACTTCGTTCCATCAGTGGAATTATCATCAACGACGAGAAACCTTAGATCAACATTTCTGGAGATAGATTGCAGAAATAAAGAAGAAATGGCACGGGCCGTAATGTTTTTTCTATTGTAAGAGGCGCACAAGGCTATTACTTTAATCATTGCCTTAGTTATCTATAGATTCCTGTAATTAGTCTGGCATAATTAGACTGATCATAGAGAGTTGAAGTCAGATTATTGCTTAAAGATGGGGTATTTTTAGAAAAGGCCTCATTCATCATGGTCGACAGGCTTTGCATATCTCTAGGCTCATAGATACAAAGTAATGGGGCGAATCTAGATAGATTTTGATCTTTCTTTACTTCTTCTTTTGATCCTGGCATAAGCACATAAATGTTATTGGCTAATGCTTCATAAACTGACCTGCCCGGGTTAAAAGATGACTCACCGCGTACTATTGCATTTACATAGCTGTAAGCACCAGAAAGTGATAGATTTTCAATTTCATCAATCCAAATCACCGAATTGGATAATTGAGGGTTATAAGTGAGCTTCTTGAAATTAGTTTTTCCAATCTTACCTATTAACACTAATGCTGCATTTTTTTTCCATAGGCCAGAATTTATGAAGGCGTTTACAACAAAAGAAGTGCCTTTATCATGATCACTCAACATTCCAGCCATGCAAAATAGAAATCTACCCTTCAAAGATTCAAAATACTCTTCAACTCTTCTTATAGATTTGACTGGAGGTGGATCCACCAAGTTTCCAACCACATGACTATTTGTTTGATTAGAATGTGGATAGAAAAAAACGAAAGGCTTTCTTACTGAACTGTCAATATATATAATCTCATCCACAAAAGTCAAGGCAAAGTTGCAACCTGGGATCGACCTAATAACTTTTTCGCGTACATGTAAAACCACCTTGACTGTTCTACCGAATGTCAACTTTAATAAGGGTGGTAAATAAAGAAGTACACTGCTATTTAAATGAATTATATCATATTTTTTATGCTTTAGCAGTGAGTTAATAAGGAAAAGGAAAAAGCTAATCCAACCCACGCTGTTAGAAAGTGCAGCCTTAAGCTTTTTGTAATGAGTATACTCATGAGAGTAGGTCCACGGCAAGAATACCTGGAAGTACTCGTCAATATTATAAGCTCTGAGAAGATTGGCAATATGTGTTTTTTTGGAAGTAGATATTAGAGAAAATTTATAATTACAGTCGTAATTGTTTAAAGCTTGCAAATGCAATTTTAAACTAGATGTAGCGCCATATGAGGAGCCGAAAGACGTGTGGTTGACAAGAAGTATATTCATGATTCTCTCATGCAATCCTGTATAATAGATTGAATGCCTAATCTGAGACATGTATGAAACCAATTGGTGCCCCATAGAGAAAATGCTCTAGCTACTGGGAAATAAGTTTCTAATACATACAGCCGAAGAAAATGAGTATTCACTGAAAACATCTGACTCATACTCGAAAGATTATTTTGACTGATTGAAATGAATGCTGAAAGCTTTTAAAGACAACATAGCATTGCGCACAACTAAGTCTGGCTATCCGACTCAGAAGTGGGGGCATATAAATTAGAATTTAGCTCGCAGAATTAGTCGCTTTAAGGTCAGTCGAAATTGAAAAGGTTTGTAATAGTTACCACGCTTTATCGCGAAAATTTGCGGAGACTGATGGTGGGGGAATATGCCTATTAAAAATCTTGGGTATCACAGAGCAGACTGAGGTTAGTTTCGCCATGCAATGATATAAATGGTTAAGGATTGTCCGTTAAGATTTTTTGGTAAAAATCTCTATCTTTCTGACCTGTTATGTTGCTGTTATGCCAAAGTAGTGTGAATTTTCCGCCCACAGTGCGGCAGCGTTGCTGGAGTTTCTGGATCAGAGCCAGCCCGGCGTGGCTGTAACCGAGGCCGAGGTAGCGCTCGGCGATAACACTGCACTCCATCACGACCAACGGCCGCTGGATCAGCTTCAACTGGCGCTGGGCCACGGGGTCGAACATCGGGTAGGCGTGGCAGCTCCCACAGCGGAAACCCGGACGATCGGCGTAGCTGAGGGTGCTGTCGTAGTGGAAGCCGGCCTGCTCCCAGCCGTGGGCGCTGGTGGGCCACTGCCAACGCAGGAAGTGCATGCGGCCGCCCCATTCCGGCTGCTGGATACCTTCTTCTGTGGCGATGCGCTGCAGGCGAGCAGCTTCTGAGGCGATGGCGCTGGGGTTGTGGCAGGTGTTGTAGCTGGGGTGCAGGCCGATCTCATGGCCGCGCTGGTGGATGCGACGCATCAGGGCGCGGATGGCGGGATGCTCAGGTTCGTACTGCGCATCAAGCTGCGAGTTGGTGCGGCCACAGATGAAATAAAAGGCGCTCTGGATGCCGGCGGCATCGCTCTGATCCATCAGCCAATCGAAGGTGTTGAAGGGATCGGCGGGATGGAGCTGGCGGCGGCTGGCTAGGCGGATACGCGGAGCTTGCAGAGCCACGGCCAGATCGCGGTGTTTGAGCAGCCGGGCCGCCATGCTGCGCACCAGCGCGCGCTTGCGCCCGAAGCCGTAGGCACTGGGTGCGTCCACGTCGTGACTCACCACGATGCGGAACTGGTGCTCCTGCAGCGGCAGGCGCGGCCAGATACGTTGCACCAGCTGACGCAAGACCCCCAGCCATTCATCCACGATCGGCCGCTCGAGGTAGCCGTGGCGCAGGGCGTGACTGCTGGTTGCCGGGAAGCGGCCGTGACTGTCGAGCAGCTCCGCCGGTGGGTTCACCTCCTCACAGCGGGCCAGCATCCAGTAGGTGAGGCCGAGGATGTCGTAGCCGAGCTGGTAGCCATTAGGGGTGGCCTGCACCAGAGGCTGGGGGATCTCCGCAACACCTGGCGCCGGCAGTTGGGACTCCAAGGCGCTGAACCCTTCAGACGCTGGAGCCCACTGGGCGCAGGGGAGGTCAGGCTGGGGGCCGAGGCGGTAAAGGGCGGGGATCAGGGGGAGCGCAATCAATGCGCTGTTGGCTGGGCAGGTCAGCTCCCAGAGCCCTTCGCTGGCATTGAGACGAAGACGCAGATCTCGCTGCAACCGTTCTTGAAGCAGAAGCTGCAGCCAACCAAAAGCAGTAAAAGAAGAACGCAAACCACCAAGGGATTTATCCATTAACTTCGAAGAGCTATAGCAATTGCAAGATTATTAGGGCAACATTGGCCGACAAAGGCATCAACCAAGATCACTCGAGAAGCCACTCATCTCAATCAATTTACTTGACAAAGAATTAAAGCAATAGCGCTCTAGTTCCTTAGAATCAAGAAGAGATTGCTGAACAGGCGTCAACGGCCTTGCAGAACGGCTGGCATTTACCCTCTTGCCAAACCACTTACAGGCATCCAGGTTGGAATGACTCAGATCAAGCCAGTTGAGAAGCCGGCGTAATTCAGTAGACTCGGAAAACATAGCACGAGTATTCAGCACATAAACCCTGTCCGGATATTCAGTCAGCATTGAGTCGGAAAGCAGAGCAATAGATCGCCAAAATGCGGCGATCTTATAAATCTGCCATTCCTCTTTTGGAAGAGATGCATTTACCTCACAAGATTCAAGATGCCCCCAAACGCACGGACTTTTTTCGGCAAAATAGCCGCGAACTATCCCGCTTCTGACAAAGGATACTGGATTTCTCAGTGCGATCAAGAACTTACATTTATCATAAGCCTTGGCAATCACTCTTGCCAGAGGCGAGACTTTGCAATCTAGATCAACATAAGAACAACGGGCTTTCTCAGCCAAGAGAAGGAAGTCAGCTCTTGAATTTCGATATGCACCAAGAGCTTCATCCTCAGATATTAGACATTGATCAAGGAGATATCCAGGCTCGGCAAGTGTTTTAGGCGTGGCATGGCAGACCAAAGAGTTTGTCGCTTCTAGCAAAACATTTGCGAGCCATCGTGTGCCAGATCTTCCAGGGCTGATCACTTGGCAATGCTGGCTAGGAGAAGCAACCCAAGACGAAGAATCAAGAAGGGACCGCGATAACGTAAAACCTTGATATTCCAAGCCAGTTTTCAGAAAGTAACGGGCTTGGCGAATAGCCGAAATCATGGACGGAATGCGTTGCATCATCAGGTTGCTACTGAATTGAGATTAAGATTCCAGGCAAGTCACTTGGCAGAACCTTGGTGAAATCAATTTCAAAAAACAGTTTATTCTTTCGTATTTTTTCTGGTGACCAATCCCACCATCGTGTTTCCAGAAGAAATTGAATACAGTGACTTGGGAACCTATACCTAATCACGCGCGCAGGACATCCGACTGCAACTGCAAAATCAGGCACTGGCTTTGTGACTACAGACCCCGCTCCGACGACAGCACCAAATCCAATCGATCCACCTGGTAGAATGATAACCGAGTCTCCTATCCAACTTGCACTTTTTATGTGCACACGCCCCTTGGACTTGCCGGCCACTTTAAGATCTGATCTGATTAATTTATTTTGAGTCCAGTCTTGCATATTTGCATAACAAGTGTAGTGATCTGAGGTTCTTACGATTAGCCTGCCGCCACATGCCACAAAGTTGCCAATTGTACAGCTGCCCAAGTGAGAAGCGTGATTTATTCGAGTAAACTTGTCGATAGTAGTATCAATAGCAACCCAGGAGCCAGGGGCGATATAAACACAATTTTTCTTCCAAGCAAATGCTCTACAAGTCTTTTTTATAGCAATGTATATGGGATATAGAACTGCCTTGACAAGGGCCAGCAAAGCACCTAGTCCCCGAAAGTCACTACCAGACTGCCGCCAAGAAAATAATAGCACAAGAATACTCTAAATGCAGAATGAAAATAGCCAAAGATACGAAATGATGTTCAGCAACAAATCATGAAACGTGGCCGAAATAAAATCGACAGCACTGCTTTTTAACTGGCTTAAATGACTTGATATTAAATCTCACTACTTTTCAACTCTCACCTGAAGCCATGGGTAAGAATCAGCAACTAGAGCGTCGGGGAATTCAGCGCGAAAACGAGGTAGCCATTTTGGCAGATGCTCATAGGTATACAATGTTGGAATACAACAGGTGATGCTAATAGGAGATCGCCTGAATAATTCCTCGAGGAGCAGGAACTCGCTTCCATTCGTAGTTATAGATGCCACGATCCTACGTCCTTCCAATTTGGACTTCGGGATCTGGGATAAAATATCGCTGATAGATATACATGCAACTTCCCGAGCTTTTGTTTTAACGCTTAGATGATGAGATACAATCGAATTGTTCGTAGATCCATCCCCTGCATCGAAGAACGAGACCGTCTTGTCATTGCAACACTCGGAGACACAGGCACGAGTCAAAGGGAGAATGTTATCCAAGCAATTAAGAGAAATTTGCTTTTCAAGAATAGCTATAGAGTCTTCAATAGGGTCGACAGAGACTACTAATCCGTTTGGGCCTACAATTTTTGATGCTTTAAGCGAAAGATAACCCCTGAAGCAGCCGATATCAATAAAAATATCGTTCACGCTTAGATCGCATGTACGCATTGAGATATTACCGAACGGCATAAACTCTCGGTAAGAGCGCAGGATGATATTATGAATTAGCGCATTGGCAGAAGGGATATCAGCATAGCTGACGCCATTCTTATTTGCTATTGAGCTCAGTCTGCGAATAGCAGAAACAGGGGCATTTAAAGCTATCTTAGACGAACTACTCGGGCCAACATATTGAAGGCAAGTGTCTTTAGCATAGACATATTTATCATCTTCACCAATAATCCTAAGATTTCTTTCTTGCAAAAGCTCTCCATAGCTTGTCGATGACAATAGATTCCAATGATCTAGCCAAGGAATTTTGCTAGCGATATATCGCAAAGGCCGAGATCTCTTGGTCTGCAATGCCATGCCTCGAAAAAAAGAAGACATTTGTTTTTCAGTAGTGACTTAAAAAGATTCGAGCTTTGACAGAAGACCAGCATCTAATTGTGACACTGTGAAGAATTAGCATCATAGTGTCAAAGAGTTGACTTTTGTGAGCCCATCAAGCATAGCAGCCAAAACAGTATATATCCAAATGCATTGAAAATACTCCAAGCCAATACTGCCATCCAGAAAGGAAGGGAATATGAGCCGAAGAAGGTAAATGGCAGCAGAGAAACGGTTATGAGTACGATTTGCGCAAAAAGTTGCAATCGTGTTTTCCCTAGCGCAAATAATATTTGCCCTACAGGGCTTACAACGGTTTTAGCGACAAGGAGTGGCGTCAAACTAAGCGAAATAATTCCAATTTCGGCCCAATTTCGCCCAAAAATGAAGCTGGAAAAGAAATAAACTAGTAATACGAGGAAAACAATACTTGGAGCTAGAAGCGATGCTAGTTTTTGGGTTGCCTTTTTGAAAGCTTTTTGCGCTACATATTGCCTATGAGCTTCGGAAACTTTTTGGAGAAAAACTTGTCCAACAGAAGTAGAGATAAGACTTGCTGGCGCAAGCAGGATTCTCTGGGCGACCAAAAGTTGACCGACATAAAAAGACCCAAATAACGAAGAAAATAATAGATAAGGAGCGGTATTTGCAAGAACATTAATAAGTCCAGCCTGTGAACTATAGGCGCCAAAGTGGCTATACTTGCGCAGTGTTTTCAACAGATAAATCGCTGAGCCCGGCGCACTGCGCAGAAGTTCTGCAGCCGAATGTCTAAAGATCGCAGCAGCCCCCGCACTCTGGCTCACGATTTGGCCCATCAACAGGCCAATTGTGCCCAGTGAAGCTGATGCAAGGTTAGTCGCTACTCCGAAAATGCTCTGGCGAAACTTGGTCTGTGCCAGCAGGCCGAACTGCTTGCGCCGGATCGCCCAGTAGCTCAGGGGCTGATACACCCCGCTCAGCAACACCCCCACCGGGAGCAGCCAAAGCAATGGCTTGAGCGCTGGCTCATTCAGCCAGATCACCAGCTGATCGCCGAGCAGCAACACCCCTAGGGCTGTAAGTCCGGTGCTGATCGCCACCAGCACAAAGCACAGCCACACCAGCGCCACCGCCTCGTCGTCGTCTTCCGGCACGGCGATCGCCAGCTCATAGCGCAAGCTGCTCACCACATTCAGCAGCGCCAGGATCGACGCAAACGTGGCCAGCACCCCAAAACTCTCCGGTCCATACAGCCGCGTGAGAATCGGTGCCGCCGCCACGGAAATCACCTGGCTGCCGGCCGTGCCTCCAGCCAGCTTCAGCACATTGCGGCTGGAGGCCGACTGGGGCTTCAGCCGCTGGACTAGCGCCCGGCCTCGCGCGGTGAAGCGTTGCAGGGTGGGGATCGTGTTCACAACCATTCAGTCCACCAGACCCCAGCCCTGATCCTCGAGAATCTGGAACACAGCAGGATCACCACTGCTATCGGGATACGAGAACAGGTTGTCCTGAGGCTCCTCCTGCCAAGCAGCGCTGCTCCGATCAAACACAGCGGCATTGAGGCAGCGTGGAAACAGTCTGGAGGGGTAGAGCAGGCCGTCGGGTTGCTCCGGCGCATCATGCAACCAGGCTGACCAGCGTTGACATACCTCCAGCTCCTCACAGGTGTGCAACAGCCGTGCATCCAGATTCAGCGCCTGAAGCGCAGGCCCGCCGAAGTCCACCATCTGCAAATCACGCTCTGCCCAGAGCCGCGCCACACAGCGCTCCCGTAGCTCCTGCCGGCTGAGAAATTTCACCGCAGCAGGTGCCTTGGTAGCCATTAACTCCCGGCCGAACGTTTCAGCAAACGCAGCCTCCACACTTTCGGAGGCATAGAGCACGCCAAATCGGCCCTCAGGATCGTTCCATCGGCCAGCTTCCCGCTCGCCCCAGAACAAAGCTATGGCGTGGTCACAACGCTGAATCCGCAGCCAGCTGGTGCCTGCCGGCACGCGCGTGAGTTTCAGCGGGCAGGGATAGCCCTCAGGCGGCAGGGGCAGGCCCACCCTCAGCGCGCCATGTGGCGGCCAAATTGTTGGGCTTTGTGGGTGATCACCTCCACGGATGTGGGCTCCTGCCGGCAAAGCAGCTCAGCCGGATAGTTGCCGCCTAGTTCTGCATCTGGGCTGAGCAGAAAGCGCAACTGTGCCGCGCCGCTGTCAGTATCGAGCAACGGCAGCAACGTCTCCAACGCAGGCCAAACACGACGATTCTCTAAATCAAACTGAAACACGGGATAGAGCGTGTGCTTTCCACGAGGCACCGCCAGCAGACGCTTCCGCTCACGCCGCCGGCGGATAGAATCGTCTTTCGACGACAACAGGTTTGCCACATCCAGCGGCCGCAAACACCCGCCATGTTGCTCCAACAGCTGCGCAAGGGCCTGCTCACCACGCAGGCGCAGCAGGTGTTCCCGCTGGAGCGGCTGCTTCTCACGCTGTAGCGCCTGAATCACCAGCTCGCTCAACAGGCTCAGATCATCGAGCGCCAGGGTGGCGGGATCATGGCTGGCCTGCTGCAAGGGGCCACCCGGCAATGCCAACTTCTGGGCCACCAGCTGACTCACCCGCTGCAACAGCGCCATAGCGGCAGGATCACCTCCCAAGGCTTGCTCGGCACGGGCCAGGGCTCGCCTGGTTGCCGGAACAGCCTCGGCCAGGGGCTCTGCGGCAAGCAAAGGTTTGTTCATGAAGCAACCCTAGCCCAACAAACCTTGGTTCGGTGCTCCGGCCTCAGGTGTCAGAGACGGGATGCCAAAGGGCACCACGCCCCTTGCCCCGCAACTCCATTCGCCCGTCCTGGGCCAGCTGGTGCAGCACCTGGCGGATCAGCTCACGGCTGATGCCAGGGCATTCATGCTCAATCTGGCTCACGGCAAAGGGCAGCAGTTGCCGCAGGCACACCTGGCGCACCAGCTCACGCTTCTCAGCCCTTGGAATGCTCTGCCCGTCAGGCTGTCGCAGAGCTGCCAGCGCATCGATGTGCTGCTCGAATTCGCGATACCCCCGCAGCAACACACCCCAGAAATAACGGCACCACGGCAAGGGATCATGCTGCTGGATGTGCCATCCCTGAGATGCAGCCTCGAGACTGTCGTAATAGCCCTCTCGGGCTTCTTCCACCAACCGCTCCAGGCTGATGTAGCGCCCAAGCACCCAGTCCGTGCGGTAGAGCAGCAACAGCGTGACCAGGCGTCCCACCCGCCCGTTGCCATCTCGAAACGGATGGATGCACAGGAAATCCAACAGAGCCAGGGGAATCCACAGCAATTCATCGCTGCCCTGTCGATCCAGGGCAGACCGGATGTCCGCCATCAGCACGCCCATCGCTTCTGGCACCGCGACCGCATCCAGGCAGCGAAAGCGCACGCGCAACACTCGGCCGCTCGCGTCGCGTTCCTGAATTTCATTGTTGGCGCTCTTCCAGACGCCGCCGCGACCCGTCGAGAAACTGAAGACGCGCTGATGCAGCTGCAACAGCAGGCGCGGCTCCATCGGCATGGCCGCCGCACTCTCATGGATCAGAGCCAGCGCATCGCGGTAGCCAGCCACCTCCTGCTCGGAGCGATTGTGCATCGCCGCCCCCTTGAGCACCAGCCCCTCCACCCGAGCACGGGGTACATCGATACCCTCCAGGCGATTTGAACTTTCACTGCTCTCCACCAGGGCTGCCGTGCGCAGCGCGTCCAGAGCTTCTGGACGGCGGCGCAGAAACAGATCCTGCCGCCCCTTGTGATTTGCAAGGGCTGCCAGCATCGCCCCATCGGCGGCGGTAAGCCGCAGACGATCCAATGTGGCCTCAAATCCTGGGTAGATCCCCGGGTGATCCTGCGCTTGCTCATCCTCAGGGATCGCCAATGCCAAGCCAATCGCCAACGAAGCCAAGAATGCCAACGAAACAGCTCGTTGGCAATTAAGCGGTAGGCCCCGATCAGCAGCTCCAGGCTGCGCAAGCTAATTACGACGCGGCAAACAGCCGCTTCAGCCGCTGTTGATGAGCCATCGAAGGCATCACGCGCCCCCGGCGCCAGCGCCTGACAGAGGCGGGGCTCACCTCCAGGCGAGCGGCCAGAGCCGTCAGGCTTCCCGCTTCCAGCTCGAGAGCGTCCTCCACCAGATCAGCGATCTCTTGGCGCTCGATCTCGGCATCGGTGGTGCGGTCGATTCGCTCCCAATCGGCCTGCGGCGTTACGGCTTGCCAATTTCCATCAGTCATCAGACGCATCAGCTCGCCGCTGTCTGTGCGCCTGTATCTCGCGAGAGTTTGCTCGTCGTGCCGAAATGATCCTGATGCGCCCTTGCCGCTCGGTGTAGACGACAACAAAGAGCGTCTTCTGGATCTGCCCGTAGAGACGAACGCGATCTTCACCGTAGGGGAACCGGTGATCTGGCTCCCTGAAGGCCTCGGGGTCAGCGAAGGCCTCCGACGCGAACCCGAAGTCGAAACCGCGCTCTTGGAGGGTTCGTTGGCTTTTGTTGTCATCCCACTCAAACTCCAAGGGTGGTCAAGGGAGCGGCCCGCGAGGGCGGCTCAGTATTCCAGCGGCAAATGCACCGTACGACCATCCCGCGCTGAGCGGTAGGCACCGATCAGCAGCTCCAGGCTGCGCAGGCCTTCGCGGCCATCGCACAGGGCCTCGGCCTTGCCCTGCAGGGCGTCGAGCACGTTGGCGTAATACGGCGGATGGCCAAAGCCATACACGCTGGTGGTCTCATAGCTGGCCTGCTCCACCAGGGCATCGTCGGGGATCTGGTCGGCGAAGGCCCAGTGCTCGATCTGGTTCACCGCCGGCCCGCCGATCTTCACGGTGCCGGTTTCGCCCAGCAGGGTGATCGAACCTTCCAGGTTCTTCGGGTAGGTGAGCATCGTCACCGCCATCGTGCCCAGAGCGCCATTGCGCCAGCGCAGCTGCAGGGCCGCCGTGTCTTCCACCTCAATGGCGCGGCCCATCGTGGCAATCGAAGCACTCACGCTCTCCACAGGTCCCACTAGCCAATCCAGCAGGTCCACATAGTGGCTGGCCTGGTTCATCAGCGCCCCACCATCAAACTCCCAGGTTCCGCGCCAGCTGTCCTGGTCGTAGTAGCTCTGCGGCCGCTGCCAGAACACATTCACCGCCACCATCGCCAGTTGCCCGAAGCGCCCGGACTGCAGCTGACGCTTCACCAGCTGCAACGTGCTGTTGAAGCGGTTCTGCTTCACCACAAACAGCCGCACCCCCGCTTCATCACAGGCCTTCACCATCGCCACGCCATCGGCCCAGCGGGTGGCCATCGGCTTTTCGGTGCACACGTGCAGGCCCGCCTCAGCTGCCGCAATCACCTGGCCCGGATGGAGGCCGCTGGGGGTAGCCAGCACCACCAGATCCACGGGGGTGGTGCCTGCCTGAGCCGCTGCCAGAAGTTCGCTGTAGGAGGAGTACTGGGCCGGACTGGTGGAAGCGCCAGGGTGCTCCTGGGCGGCGTCAGCCACGAGCTGTTGTGCGTGCTCCAGCCGCTCGGGTTGGGTGTCGCAGAGGGCGGTGAGCTCTGCCCGCTCGCGATGGCGAGCGACCGCGTTGATGTGATTGCGGCTGATCCGTCCGCAGCCAACAAGGGCGATACGGATGCGGCGGTCGGTAATTGGGGGGATGGGGTGGAGCATCAATGAGACTCAGTTCAGGGAAAGATGGGCAGCGAATGAGCCCACAGTCTTGGCCAAGGCATTAGCGATCAACTCCTGTTCCGCCTCATTCAGGTAAGGGTGCATCGGCAGGCTCAGCACCCGCTCGCTCGCCGCCTGGCCCACCGGGCAGCTGCAGCACTGCTCGCAGCGCTTGGCGCAGCTGCCGCAGCCGGCTAGGGCCGGCTGTTGGCAGAGAAGGGTGGGGTAGTGCACCGCGGTGGGGATGCCCTGCTCTTTGAGGGCGGCCTGCACAGCCGGCCGGTTGTCCACTTGAATCGTGAACTGGGCGTAAACGCTGGTGTTGCCAGGGGAGAGCTGGGGTGTGCTCCCGATGCCGGCCACCTGAAGCCTCTGGCTCAGGGCGGCGCCAATGCGGCTTCGGGCTTCCACCTCGGCCTCAAAAAGCTCCAGCTTGGCCAGCATGATCGCCGCGTGCAGCGTGTCGATCCGGCCATTGATCCCAACCTCGGTATGGAAGTAGCGCCGGCTCTGGCCATGGCGTGAGATCCGCCGCATCCGCTCCGCCAGCTCCCCATCACCCGTGAAGCAGGCGCCGCCATCGCCATAGCCGCCCAGCGGCTTGGAGGGGAAAAAGCTGGTGGTGCCGATCGTGCTGAGGCCGCCGCTTCGCTGCCCATGCTGGCTGGCGCCGAAGCTCTGGGCGCCGTCTTCAATCACAGGCAGGTTGTGGCGGCCGGCGATGGCATTAATCGCATCGAAATCTGCCGGCTGGCCGTAGAGGCTCACCGGCAGAATTGCCCGGGTGAGCGGCGTGATGGCCGCCTCGAGCAGGTTGGGATCCAGGTTGTAAGTGGCTGGATCGATGTCCACATACACCGGCACCGCCCCCAGCAAAACGATGGTTTCAGCTGTGGCGATGAACGAAAATGGCGTTGTGATCACCTCGTCGCCCGCTTGCACTCCCAGGGCCATCAGGGCGATCAGCAGCGCATCAGTGCCGCTCGCCACCGCCACACAGTGCTCCACACCCACGTAGGCCGCCAGGCGTTGCTCCAGCTCAACCACCTCTGGGCCAAGGATGTACTGGCCGTGGTCAAGCACTGCTGCGATTCGCGCGTCGATCGCCTGGCGCAACGTGCGGCCATCGGCGAGCCGCTGCTGCTGCTGGGCGGCGAGATCAATGAACTGCATCAGGCTGGCTGCGCCGGGGTGTAAACGACTTGATCTCCAGCAAGGGCGTAGTGATCGCCGCTATGGGGGCAAGTCCACTGGCCAGACCCCTCCAGGGGCAGCTCAACCCGGTCGCCATGAGCACTCATCCAGCCCACCTGCCGGGCCGGTACGCCCACCATCAGGGCAAACGGCTTCACGTTGCGATTCACCACCGCACCCGCACCGATGAAGGCAAAGCGGCCAACGCGAGTGCCGCACACAATCGTGCAGTTGGCCCCCAGCGTGGCGCCCTGCTCCACCAACGTGTCGCGGTATTCATCCTTGCGGCTCACGGCCGAGCGCGGGTTGTACACATTGGTAAACACCATGCTCGGTCCGCAGAACACGTCGTCTTCCAGGGTCACGTTGTCGTACACCGACACGTTGTTCTGGATCTTCACGTTGTTGCCGATTCGCACCCGGTTGCCCAAAAACACGTTCTGCCCAAAGGAGCAGCGCTCACCGATCACAGCGCCGGAGCAGATGTGCACCCAGTGCCACACGCGGCTGCCGGCACCAATCGTGCCGCCTTCATCCACGATTGCCGTGGGGTGAATGGTGGCGGAGGGGTGAATCATGATTGGGCAACGGATGGAGCAGATCGTTCCGTGAGCTGATGCTGGAGGTGGGATTGTGACCTCACAGCCGCAAAGCCCCCAGCTCCCGAGGCACGATGCCTTTGAGGTCGAGCAGCACGCCGCTGGGCTCCAGCAGCTGCCGCCATTGCGCCGCACTTTGGGCGGCAAACTCCCGGTGGGCCACCGCCGCCACCACGGCGCTCCAGCGGCGGCCCGTGGGGATCTCGCCCAGCACCGTGAGGCCATACTCCCGTTCGGCCTCAGCCGGATCCACCCACGGATCCACCAGCACCGGCTCCATGCCGTAGCGCCGCAGCGCCTCGAGCACATCCACCACCCGCGTGTTGCGCAGGTCCGGGCAGTTCTCCTTGAAGCTCAGCCCGAGCACCAGCACCTTCGCGCCGGCGATCACCTGGCCGCGCCGCGCCATCTCCAGCACTAGCTGCTCCACCAGCCAGCGGCCCATGCCGTCGTTGATGCGCCGCCCGGCCAGCACCACCTGCGGGTGATAGCCCAGCTGCTCAGCCTTGTGGGTGAGGTAATAGGGGTCCACGCCGATGCAGTGGCCGCCCACCAACCCAGGCCGGAAGGGCAGGAAGTTCCACTTCGTGCCCGCCGCCTCCAGCACATCGAGCGTGTCGATGCCCATCTCGCGGAAGATGATCGCCAGTTCATTCACCAGGGCGATGTTCAGATCGCGCTGGGTGTTTTCGATCACCTTGGCCGCCTCCGCCACCCGGATGCTCGCCGCTTGGTGGGTGCCGGCGCTGATGATCGAGCCGTAGAAGCCATCCACCCAGACCGCCGCCTCTGGCGTGCTGCCGCTGGTCACCTTGGTGATCGTGGTGAGCTTGTGCTCCGTGTCGCCCGGATTGATGCGCTCGGGGCTGTAGCCGCACACAAAGCCCTCGCCCGGCTTCGCTGCGTTGAAGCGCAGGCCTGATGTGCGCTCCAGGATCGGCACGCATACCTCTTCTGTAGCGCCCGGATACACCGTGCTCTCGTAAATCACCAGGGGTGTGCTGGGAGGCTGGCCGTTGCCCCGCTGGCGCTCGGCGCGCAGCTTCAGGGCCTGGCCCACGCTGGCGCTGGCCTTCTCCAGCGGCGTGAGATCCGGCCGCTTGGCGCTGTCGATCGGCGTGGGCACCGTCACCACAAACACATCCGCCGCCGCCAGCGCAGCCGGATCCGCCGTGAACTCCAGCAGCGCCGCCGCCTGCAGCTCCGGCGGGCTGGTTTCTTGGGTGCGGTCGTGGCCGCCGCGCAGCTCCACCAGCCGCTGGCCGTTGATGTCGAAGCCGATCACCCGCCGCTTCAAGGGGGTGCCCGTGCGTGCGCACGGCGCCGGCGTGGCGAAGGCCACCGCCAGCGGCAGGCCCACGTAGCCCAGGCCGATCACCGCCACCGTGCAGGTGGCTAGGGATGGCAGGGGAGCGCTGGCCTGGGCTGGGCTGGGCTGGGTGGTATTGGTCATAAAAAAAGCCCCCGGCGCGGGCCGGGGGCTGGGGGTGGGTGCGGGAGGAGCGTGTGTCAGAGGGCTGATGAGCCTCCATCGGCGTCCGTCAGCCGGGTCACTGCTCCAGAGGAGCGGTTGAGGGCCAGTTCCAGCACAGTCTCCAGGCGAATCACGCGGCCATTGAGGTCATCGAGGCGGCGTTGCTGCTCCTTCATCAACCCAGCAATCTCCTCCACCTTGTCGTTCATGCGGATCACGGTGGTGAGCGCCGTGAGAATCCGATCGGTGACACTCATGATCCGGCGTTCAAGGCAGCGCGAACCTCGGCAATGGCTTGATCGAGCGTCTGTTCGGCGCGACGCGTACTCCACTCCAATTGCTTCAGGGCCACCTCCAGAGCCTCCTCCTCATCACGCTGGGTGCTCCGCTTCACATAGGACGCGCCGGCTTCGCGGAAAAACTGCCCGAGAGACAGGCCAAGGCTGCTGGCACGGTCGGCGTAAGCAGCTTTCTCCGTGGGCGTCATCAACACGGCGACCCGTTCTGTCGCTCGTTCAACGTCCTGTCGTGTCATCACCATGTCCTGTGCATGATCAGCACATACTAAGACCGTTACCACGGGGCCAAGCGAGGCTGCTCACACCCCATAAAACTGCCGGTACCAGGCCACAAACCGCGCGACACCCTCCTGCACGGGGGTGTTGGGCTTGAAGCCGGTCCAAGCCTCAAGGGCTGAGGTGTCGGCCGCCGTGGCGGGCACATCGCCGGGCTGCATCGGCAGCAGCTGCTTGGTGGCGGTGACGCCCAGCGCCTGCTCCACCGCCTCGATGTAGGCCATCAGCGGCGTGGGGTTGGAATTGCCGATGTTGAACACCCGATGCGGCGCCCAGCTGGTGGCCGGATCCGGGGCGGCGGGATCAAAGCCTGTATCGGGCGCGGCGGGTTTATCGAGCAGCCGCACCAAGCTCTCGATGATGTCGTCGATGTAAGTGAAATCGCGCACCATCTGGCCGTTGTTAAACACCTGGATCGGCTTCCCGGCCAGCAGCGCCTTGGTGAACAGAAACAGCGCCATATCAGGCCGCCCCCACGGCCCGTACACCGTGAAAAAGCGCAGGCCGGTAGACGGCAGGCCGTAGAGGTGGCTGTAGGTGTGGGCCATCAACTCGTTGGCCTTCTTGCTGGCCGCATAGAGGCTCACCGGGTGATCCACTCCCTGGTGCTCTGAGAAGGGCAGGTTGGTGTTGCCGCCATACACCGAGCTGCTGCTGGCATACACCAAATGCTCCACACCGTGGTGGCGGCAGCCCTCCAGGATGTGGCCAAAGCCCACCAGGTTGCTCTGGATGTAAGCCGCTGGATTCTCGATCGAATAGCGCACACCCGCCTGGGCGGCCAGGTTCACCACCTTCTGGGGCTTGTGCTGCTGGAAGGCGGCCTCCACGGCATCACGATCTTCCAGATCGGCTTCGATCAACTGGAAAGGGGTGCCGGCTGCTGAGGCTGCGGCCTCCAACTGGGCGATGCGCGCTCGCTTCAGGGAGGGGTCGTAGTAGGGGTTGACATTGTCAAAGCCCACTACATGCGTTCCCTGCTCCAGTAGCCGGCAGCTTAAGTGAAACCCGATGAAGCCGGCGGCGCCAGTTACGAGAACGGTCATGTGCAGCAGGGGGAGAAAAACGTCAAATCAAGACTGATCAAAGGCGCACCAGATGCTGCGCCAGCTCCCAGCGAAACAGCGCCACCGTGCTCGCCAAGCCTTCTGCTAGCGGAATGCGGGCGCGCCATCCGAGGCTTGCCAGGCGGCTCACGTCCAACTGCTTCTTGGGGGTGCCGTCGGGTTTGCTTGGATCCCAGAGGATCGTGCCTTGGTAGCCCGTAGCGGTAGCCACCGCTTCCGCCAACTCGCGGATGCTCAGATGTACGCCGGTGCCCACATTCAGATAGGTGAGCTCGCCGGCCGTGGGGCTCCACTGCTCCAGGGCAAACACGCAGGCCTCGCCCAGATCATCCAAATGCAGAAACTCCCGCAGGGGGGTGCCGCTGCCCCAGCAGGTCACGCTGGCGTCGCCACGCTCAGCCGCTTCGTGGAAACGGCGGATCAGGGCCGGCAGCACGTGGCTGTTGGTGGGGTGGTAGTTGTCTCCCGGCCCATAGAGATTGGTGGGCAACTGCTGCGCAGAAGGCTTCGCCTACAGGCTGATCGCATCAAAGCCGTGCTGCCGGTGATCTTGGCGATCGCGTACCACTCATTCGTGTGCTCCAGGGGCCCGGTGAGCAGCGCTTCCTCGCGGATCGGCTGCTCGGCAAACTTGGGGTAAATGCAGCTGCTGCCCAGAAACAGCAGGCGCCGCACGCCTGAGCGCCAGGCCGTTTCGATCACGTTGGTCTGGATCTTGAGGTTACAGAGCAGGAAATCAGCGGGGTAGGTGGTGTTGGCCTGGATGCCGCCCACCTTGGCCGCCGCCAGCACCACCACCGTGGGCTGGTGCTCGGCAAACCAGCGCTGCACTGCCGGGCCGTCTTCCAGATCCAGCTCGGCGCGGCTGGCCGTGAGCAGGTTGCTGTAACCCGAGCGCTGCAGCGCAAGGCAAATAGCGCTGCCCGCCATGCCGCGGTGGCCCGCCACGAAGATGCGGTCGGCGGGGGTGATCAGGCAATCCATCAGCCGATGCCTCCTGCTTGGTCCACAAGTGGACTAAGTTGGTTGCCGATGGATCCGCACCCCATGGCTGAACGTGTTGTGAATGTGCATGAGGCCAAAACCCACTTTTCACGCCTAATCGATGCCGCCCACGCCGGCGAAACGATCCTTGTGGCCAAAGGAGGCAAGCCCTGGGCGCGCTTGGTGCCTCTCGAGCAGCCTCGCCCGCGCCGCCAGGCCGGAGACCTGGCTGGCAGCATCACGCTGCCAGCACCGGAGCTGCTGCTGGAATCTCTCCCGGAGGAGGAGCTTGCTGCCTTGGAGCAGCCTCTGTTCTGACCATGCCCGTGATGACGCAGCTGTTGCTCGACACCCATGCTCTCCTGTGGTGGCTGGCTGAGCCGGATCGTCTCTCGCCTGCCGCATACGCCGCCATCAGCGATCCCGCCAATGCGGTCGATGTGAGCGCCGTCTCCGGTTGGGAGATCGCCACCAAGGTGCGCCTGGGCAAGCTGCCAGCGGCCAGGGAATTGCTCGATGAACTGCCCGGGTTGCTTGCAGCCCAAGGGGTTCAGCTGTTGCCGATCACCCCGCAACAGGGCCTCCATTCTGACAGCTACCCGATGCCCCACCGCGACCTTTTTGATCGTCTGCTGGCCGCCCAAGCTGAGCTGGCCAGGCTCACCCTGATGACCGTGAATCCAGCGCTTCAGGCGTTCCCCTGCAGGCTTCTCTGGTAGCGGCATCAGCCCTTGTCTCCAGCGGCGGCCACGGCCGATGGATTGGTGGTGGCATTGGCGTCGCTAGAGCGCTCAAAAACAGCCTTAGAGGTTCTGCTTCAGCCGTTGGCGGCCAGCCAGGCGGATAGGTCGGTCGGGCCCTGGAAGTCGAGCAGGGCGTCAGCCAGGGCCTCGAGTTGCTCCAGGGGCAGGGCCTGGATCTGGGCGGTGGTGGTTTCGCTCAAGGGTCCGCAGCGGCGGTTTAGTTGACGAAGGGTCATCTTGGCGGCTTCCTGGGCTTTACCCTCCTGAAGGCCTTCCTGCAGGCCTTCCTGGCGGCCCTCGGCAAGCCAGTCCTGCGCCGCCCTGGTGTGGCGGATTTCTTCGCGGGGAATGCCGGCAATCACCATGATTTCTGCCCTCTGGATGAGACAGCCGTGGTGAGCTGGGGGAACCTTTGCACCAGCATAGGCAGCACAACCGTGTCTAGATCAGGCCGACTGGCCAGGATCTGCTGACTGGTGGCTGCCAGCTCGCTTTCAGGCCGCACCGGCAGGGTGAGCAGATTCAGAAGCGGATCGAGCTGGGGCCGGCAGCTGAGCTCCTCCAGGTTGAGCCACATCACCTGTTGCTCCAGGAACAATCGCAGCGCCTGGCTTGGGCCGAGGTTAAGGCGGCTATGGGGCGTGATCACCAGCACGGCCCAGTGCTCCACTTGGGGCTGCTGCTGCAGAAAGCGGTAGGTCTGCGCCGCCAGGCGGTGGTGGAAGCCCGGATCGGGGTGCATCTGCACCTCCAAGAGCACTACCGGGAACTCCGGACTGCCAGTTTCGGCGCAGCCCGTGCTTGGGCGCGGCCACAAAACCCCATCGAGGCGGTGGCTCAGCTCTTTGATTTCAAGAGCTTCAAAACGGTAGAGCCGATCGCCAGGAGCACCTGGGTCGAGGCCCAGCGCGGTGACCGTGGCATCCGAACCAGGCAGGAGGGCACGGATCAGGTCGGGGGCGCTCTGGAAGACCCGGTAGTACCAGCGGTCGGTATTCACTGTCTGCGGGCGCTTGTTGGCGAAAGGTAGCCGCAGGTTGGAGGAGGGGCTGCAGCCCGTGAGAGGGCTGGTGGGTTTGGGGCCTCGTTAGCGGCAGGCGGCTGAGTGGTTTGTTCGGGCTGGGGTGCCTAGTGGCTCAGGGGGAAGCCTCGTCTGATCAGCCAGCCGCCCGTTCAGCAAAAGGTTCTGCAGCCGGATCGGCGCCGCCAGCGCCGCCGCCCCGCAGGTTGCAAAAACCGTGGCGTGAGCGATTCGGTACAGGCTGTACAGAATCCTGAACAGCTGATCAAGGCACCCTTCAGCGGTTGGCGGCCAGCCAGGCCGATAGGTCGGCTGGCCCCTGGAAGTCGAGCAGGGCGTCGGCCAATGATTCCAGCTGCTCCAGCGGCAGCGCCTGGATCTGGGCGGTGGTGGCTTCCGAGAGGGGGCCGCAGCGGCGCTTGAGGAGGCGGAGGGTCATTTTGGCGGCTTCACTGGCCTTTCCCTCCTGCAGGCCCTCCTGCAGGCCCTCCTGGCGGCCCTCGGCCAGCCAGTCCTGCGCCGCCCTGGTGTGGCGCAGCTCTTCCATGGGAATGCCCGCGATCACCATGATCTCCTCGTTACTGAGTTGGGGAAGCCGTTGCATCAGCATAGCCAGCACAACCTTGTCAAGATCAGGCCGGCTGGCAAGGATCTCCCTGCTGCTGCTCGGAAGCTCGCTTTCTGGGCGGATTGGCAGCGTGAGCAGGTTCAGGAAAACCTGAAGGGCCTGGGTGGGGCCGAGCTTGAGACGGTTGTGCGGCGTGATCACCAGCACGGCCCAGTGCTCCACCCGGGGGGGGTGCTGCAGAAAGCGGTAGGTCTGCGCCGCCAGGCGGTGGTTAAAGCCTGGATCGGGGTGCATTTGCACCTCCAGCAGCACTACTGGGCCAAAGCACGCCGTCGAGGCGGTGGCTCAGCTCCTTGAGCTCAAGGGCCTTAAATCGGTAGAGGCTGTCGCCGGGAGCTGAGGGATCGAGGCTCAGCGTGTTGGCGGCGCCGGCCGAGCCCGGCAGCAGCGCGCGGATCAGGTCGGGGGCGCTCTGGAAGACGCGGTAATACCAGCGGTCGGTATTCAAGGTTGCGAGCGCTGGCTGGCGAAAAGTTAGCCGCGGCTTGGGGGTGGGGCTGCAGCCCGTGAGGGGGCTTGTTGCGTGTGGAGCCTCGTTGGCGGGTGGCGACTGAGCAGTTCGTTCGGGCGAGGGATCCTGGCGGCTCAAGGGGAAGCCCCTCCAAGAGGCTTACGGATTGAGGAGCTGGGGCCTCAGGCGTTGGCGGCTAGCCAGGTGGCCAGGTCGGCTCTGCCCTGGACGGTCAGTGGCCAAGGCCCACAGGAAGTTGCTGCTTGATCGGTTCTGCCAGCAGGCGGCCCAGGGCTCCTGGATCGATGATGTCGAGGCAGAGCAAGGTAGGACCGATGAATTCCATAGTGTATCCGTCTCCCTCCACCACCAGATCGGGGATGCCCTGGAGGGTTGGATGGCGAAACAGGATCGCGCCGGTGTCTGCATCCACCGACTGGCGCATGCTCCGCAGCTGATCCGGCAGGGTCAACGGTTCAGAAACAGCCATCGGCCTCCGGCCCGGCGGGCCTCCACGGTGCGTTGGTCGGTTGGATACACCGTAATCACCCTGGCGTCATCCGGAGTGAGCACGGCCACCCAGGGACGATCCAGAAATTCGAACACCCGTGCCCGGCTGCCGCCCCGGTTGAGATCGAGAAAGGTCTCACCGCTTGCAAGGGCGTCTTGCACAAGCTCGGGGTTGACGCCATACAGCGCGCATTTATCGAGGGCGTGTTGGCTGAACTGCATGGGAGATCAGCCAGTCGGCATCCTTCCAAGAATTTGGTTGCAGGCTGTCTTCCCTGTTGCCTCCAGGGTTAACTCGATCGCCTCACGCACACGCTCCATCAGCTCGTCGAGGGATCGTGCCTGGGTGTGGCAGCCCGGCAGGCTCGGCAGCGTGGCCACGAAAAAACCTTCCGCGTCGCGCTCCACCACCACATCGAACTGACCCGTCATGACCAGTGCTGGCGATGCATTCAGGTTAGGGCTGCAGCTCATGCGGAGCTTGTTCGGGCTGGGGCGCCGGGTGCTCCGGGGGAAGCCTCCTTTGATCCGCTTACGGATTTCAGGGATGGAGCCACCCGATAGGGCGTGATGGGTGCGGCGTGAGGCCGTGGGCTGGGCCAGTAAGTACGCAAGCAGCACGTTGGTATCGAGCACAGCCCGAACTGGAAACAGGCTCATGGGCGGCGCGCCCAGGCCACAGCTTCGGCCCTTGGGCTGGAAATTGAACTGGATTCTGTACAGCCTGTACGGAATCGAAGAGGGGCTTCAGATGCGTAGCGCCCCCAGCTCCCGCGGCACAATGCCCTTGAGGTCGAGCAGCACGCCACCGGGGGCCAGCAGCTGGCGCCACTGCTCACTGGAGATGGTGGCGAACTGCTGATGCGCCACCGCCAGCACCACGGCGTTGAAGGTTGCGTTGGCGGGGATTGCGGCGCTCACGGTCAGGCCATGGTCCCGCTGGGCCTCTTCGGGGTCCACGCAGGGATCCACCACCTCAGGCTCCATGGCGTAGCGCTGCAGGGCCTGCAGCACATCCACCACCCGGGTGTTGCGCAGATCCGGGCAGTTTTCTTTGAAGCTCAGCCCCAGCACCAACACCCGGGCGCCGGCAATCACCGCCCCGCGGCGGGCCAGCTCCAGCACCAGTTGCTCCACCACCCAGCGGCCCATGCCGTCGTTGATGCGCCGGCCCGCCAGCACCACCTGGGGGTGGTAGCCCAGCTGCTCGGCCTTGTGGGTGAGGTAGTAAGGATCCACACCAATGCAATGCCCGCCCACCAGCCCCGGCCGGAAGGGCAGGAAGTTCCACTTGGTGCCGGCCGCCTCCAGCACATCCAGCGTGTCGATCTCCATCTGGCGGAAGATGATCGCCAGCTCGTTCACCAGGGCGATGTTCAGATCGCGCTGGGTGTTTTCGATCACCTTGGCCGCTTCCGCCACCTGGATGCTGGCTGCCAGGTGGGTGCCGGCAGCAATGATCGAGCCATACAAGCCATCCACCCACGCCGCAGCCGCCGGGGTGCTGCCGCTGGTCACCTTGGTAATCGTGGTGAGCTTGTGCTCCGTGTCGCCTGGGTTGATGCGCTCCGGGCTGTAGCCGCAAGCAAAGTGCTGGTTGAACACCAGGCCCGATTCGCGCTCCAGAATCGGGACGCACACTTCCTCAGTGACGCCGGGATACACCGTGCTCTCGTAGATCACCACCGGCGTGCTGGCCGAGCGGCGCTGCTTCAGGGCACGGCCCACGGTGGCGCTGGCCTTCTCCAAGAGCGTGAGATCGGGGCGCTTGGCCGAATCAATCGGCGTCGGCACCGTTACCACAAACACATCGGCAGCAGCGAGGTGAGTTGGATCGCTTGTGAATTCCAACAGCTGCGCCGCCCCCAACTCCTCAGGGCTGGCTTCGTTGGTGCGGTCGTGGCCTAAGCGCAGCTCCTCGAGACGCTGGCCATTGATGTCGAAACCGATCACCCGCCGCTTCAAAGGGGCGCCCGTGCGTGCGCAGCTCCCAGGGGTGGCGAAAGCGGCCGCCAGCGGCAAGCCCACATAGCCAAGACCGATTAAAGCTACGGTGCAGGTATGAAGGGGAGGTAATTGATTACTCATTTTATCTGTCTCAAACTCCATAAAACTCCCGATACCAGGTCACAAATTGGGCTACACCCTGGCGCACAGGGGTATTGGGCTTGAAGCCCACCCAGGCTTCCAGGGCAGAGGTGTCGGCCGCGGTGGCGGGCACATCGCCGGGTTGCATCGGCAAAAACTCCTTCTCAGCCGTCACCCCTAGGGCCTGCTCCACCGCTTCGATGTAATCCATCAATGGAGTGGGATTGGAATTGCCGATATTGAACACCCGATGGGGCGCCCAGCTGGTGACTGGATCGGGCTGGGCCGAGTTGAAAGCCGGATCAGGCGCCGCCGGCTTATCGAGCAGGCGCACCAGGCTCTCGATGATGTCGTCTACGTAGGTGAAATCGCGCACCATCTGGCCGTTGTTGAAAACCTGGATCGGCTCGCCAGCCAGCATCGCTCGCGTGAACAGGAACAGCGCCATATCAGGCCGGCCCCAAGGGCCATACACCGTGAAGAAGCGCAAGCCCGTGGCCGGCAGCCCGTAGAGGTGGCTGTAGGTGTGGGCCATCAGCTCGTTGGCCTTCTTGCTGGCCGCATATAGGCTCACTGGGTGATCTACGCCCTGATGCTCTGAAAACGGCAGGTTGGTGTTGCCGCCATAAACGCTGCTGCTGGAGGCATACACCAGGTGCTCGATGCCGTGGTGGCGGCAGCCCTCGAGGATGTGGCCAAAGCCCACCAGGTTGCTCTGGATGTAAGCCGCCGGATTTTCGATCGAATAGCGCACCCCCGCCTGGGCCGCCAGGTTCACCACCTTGCTGGGCTTGTGGGTTTGGAAGGCCGCCTCCACCGCGGCGCGATCTTCCAGGTCGGCCTCAATCAACTGGAAGCTGGTGCCAGTGCGGGCGGCGGTGGCCTGCAACTGGGCTATTCGCGCCCGCTTAAGGGAGGGGTCGTAGTAAGGATTGACGTTGTCGAACCCCAGCACCGGCGTGCCCCGCTCCAGCAGCCGGCTGCTGAGGTGAAAGCCGATGAAGCCGGCGGCGCCGGTCACTAAAACGGTCATAAGCGAAGCCGCGACGGGCGGAACCAAGCGATGGGGAGCTAACTAACTGGAGGCTGTACAGCTGTACAGATTTCTGCACAGTTGCAAATTAGAGGTGGGGAATTAGGCGCAGGTTGGCCATCAGGGCGCACGGCAAGCAGCGGCCAGCCTTTAGGAATCTGATGTCAGAACCTGTACAGAACCTGGGCGCTGGGTTGAAGCGATCCGCCGCGGCTGAGGGAGGTGTTCGGGCTTAGATCCCCGCGGCTCAGGGGGAAGCTCCCCCTGGAGACACTGATGAATTTTGGGGGTGGAGACACCCGATGTGGAGTGGCTTAAGCCGTGATTTCACGGATGCCAGAGGTGTGGCTGCCGTGGTGGTCTGAAGCCATGGGGATCGCAAACCCCAGGCAGGGTTTCGGTGGCTGGAAAGCCAAGCGACGAACTGGCGCCAGGCACCCTGGAACAGCATCGAGAAGCAGTCGGGAGTGGAGCTGCCATGAACATCACTTACGCCGTTGTGATCAAACAGGCTGGGGCCCCTGGGGTGCGGCGTTGGCGGCCAGCCAAGAGGCCAGGTTGGCCTGGCCCTGGAAGTCGAGCGGGGCCTCTAGCTGCTCCAGCGGCAGGGCCTGAATCTGGGCGGTGGTGGCTTCTGAGAGGGGGCCGCAGCGGCGGTTGAGGAGGCGGAGGGTCATGGCAGCAGCCTCATCGCGCCGGCGTGAGCATGGGATCCAAAGAGGGCTGCTGGCTCAGCTCCTGCAGATTGATCCAGTCCACTTGCTGGTTCAGGAAAACCTGAAGGGCCTGGGTGGGGCTGAGGTTGAGGCGGTTATGCGGCGTGATCACCAGCACGGCCCAGTGCTCCACCTGCGGGTGCTGTGCAGAAAGCGGTAGGTCTGCGCAGCCAGCCGGTGGTGGAAGCCGGGATCGGGGTGCATCTGCACCTCAAGCAGCACCACCGGGCCAAAGCACGCCGTCGAGCCGGGCTCAGCTCTTTTATTTCAAGAGCTCAGAGCCGCAAGGCTTCTGCGTAGGCGAAGCCTTCTCGAAGAGATGCAGTAGCGGTAGAGACGATCGCCGAGTGCTGTCGGGTCAAGTCCCAGTGCGGTGGCGGTGGCGGTGGCGGATGAGCCGGGCAGCAGTGAGCGGATCAGGTCGGGGGAGCTCTGGAAGACCCGGTAGTACCAGCGGTCGGTGTTCACGCGGGGTAGGGCTGCAGTCCGTGCGGGAGCTGGTGGCTCACGGGGAAGCCATGACAACTTGGGCACCTCCCTGAATCTGTACATCTTGAATTTGTACAGCTGTACAGACTCCTGCACAGTTGCAAATCAGGTATGGCGGGCCGGGTGTAGCGAATAGATAGTCGGGAGATGGAATGGTCGTTGCCCTCAAATTTTTTCCAGTACCCGCATGCGGCCCTTGGGGGTGGGGGTCAGGAAAGAAACGTTCAGGGGAGCACCCGTGCAGCCAGCTGCTGCAGGCGCTGATCGGCGGTGACCAGCACGGCTGCTTCGCGGCGGGCCAGGGCCAGATAGAGGCAGTCGTAGAAGGGGTGATCCAGATGGAAGGCCAACGCCTGCGCCACTCCAGGCGCCTCCTCTAAGCCGAGGCATCGAGCACAACGCTGGCCATCTCAGCGGGATCGGTCCTGACGGATCAGCTCATCAGGCGCCGGATCGAAGCCCTGCCGGCGTCGCTCGCGGGGATCGCCATCGGATCATTGCCCCGACTGGCTACATTTCACATGCATTCCGCAACCAGGATCGCAGGAGGCTCAGCGATAGACCTCACGGCGATGGCCGACACGCACCACCAGGATCACCAGTGCACTGCGCTGCCATTCGTACACCACGCGGTAGTGACCCACTCGCAGACGCCGCAATCCCTCGAATTCACCCTTGAGGGCTGAGCCAGCGGCTGGGGTGTCGCAGAGGAGGTCGATCGCCTCAACCACCCGCACCCGATCGACCTTTAGGAGCGCGGCGAGTGCCTTGGCGGCTGAGGGGCTGTTACTCAGCGACAAGCATCCGCAGCGAGCAGCGCATCGCGCACCTCAGCCCAGTTGAGCACAGGGTCGGCAGGATCCTTCAGGGCTGCGACCCCGCAGCGCAGATCCTCAATGTCGTCGAGGTAATACTCGATCGCTTGGCGAATGATGTCGGCACGGCAGCGGTTGAGCTGCTGGGCGGCAGCATCGAGCTCAACGCCAAGAGTGTCGGGGAGGCGTGCCGTGACTTAGATCATGGGAAACCCCGCAAAATCACGGTGATGTCAGTGACATTATTTTAGGGCTGCGGCAGAACCGCTTGCTCACGTTGTCGACTTTGACCAGTACGTCGCTCATCTCAGGCACTCATCCGTTCGATCAGGATCGGCATCGCTAGCTGGCCGGCGAGCCAGGCGGGGGTGCCCGTCCGGGAGGAGCTTGGCGGCTCAAGGGGAAGCCAACCGCCATGAGAATTTGGGGACCTCCTCGAATTTGTACATCTAGAATCTGTACAGACTCCTGCACAATTGCGAATTAGGCCTTCAGGAAAGCGGCGAGCGCTAGCTGGCGAAAAGGTAGCCGGAGGGCCGCAAAGCGCTCAGGGGATTGAGATTGACGATACCGAGCTTCTGCTACACCAGCTCAGCATCCGCGAGACAACCAAGGGAAGCAGCTGCCTTGGCCAATTGTTTATCTGCGGTGATTAAAAGTGCGTCATGTTTAAGCGCCAGGGCAAGGAAACTAGCGTCATACACACTTAGCGAGAGGGCCATAGCCTGCTCAAGCGCTGCTACAGCCAGTTCGCTGGCGCTGGTGGGCCGAAGCGGCAGCAGCAGCAGATCCGCAAGGAGAGCACGGCATTCATCCAAGCTGAGCAGTTGTCGCTGCACCTGTTTCAACAGCACAGAAGCGCACTCAAGCAGGCAGAGATCGGGAATCAACAGCAAGGCATCGCCACTGCACCCCCGTTGCATGGCGAGCTCCAATGAGGGGGGCAATGGACCATCGGCCAGATAAAACCTCAGCAGGGCAGAGGTATCCAGCACAAAAGCGTCGGGTTGGATCTGTGCTGAGGCTGTCCGTGCTGATGCGGTCCGTGCTGATGCCGTCATCGCTTCAGCGGCTGCGGTCGGCCTGAATGTCGGCAGCTAGATCTGGGAAATGGCGCCCGGCCAGCAGCGAACGCCATCGCCGGGCCCGCTCCACCCCACCCACCTGGGCGTAGCGCACCTCCCGTTCAATGAGGAGCCGCACCTGCTCCTGCATGCTGCGGTGGTTGCTGGTGGCGAGCTGCCGCAGGCCCTCATAGGTCTGATCCGACAACCCTCGCAAGCTGAGTGATGGCATTTTACTTCGCTCCAGCTGATCTCATTATGCCATCGCCCACGGTCCACGCCTGCAGCCCACCGCCCAGTCGGTCTGGGCAAACGCCTGCCATTCGGTGAGCAGCAGCAGTGGTTCGGCAGCAGGGGATCGGGCGTTTGCCGGCGGTTGGCGGCTCAGGGGGAAGCGCCTACGACGTGCTTAGGAATTTTGGGGTTGGAGACAGCTGATGTGGTGTGAGGGCTGGTCAGCGATAGACCTCGCGGCGATGGCCGATGCGCACCACCAGGATCACCAGGTCGTTGCGCTGCCATTCGTAGACCACGCGGTAGTGACCCACACGCAAGCGCCGCAATCCTTCGAATTCACCCTTGAGGGCAGAGCCTGCGGCTGGGGTGTCGCAGAGCAGGTCGATGGCTGCGACGAGTCGCGTTCGATCAGCCTTTGGTAGAGCGGCCAGCGCCTTGGCCGCGGAGCGCTTAATCCGCAGCGAGCAGCGCATCTCGCACCTCAGCCCAGTCGAGTACAGGGTCGGCAGGGTCCTTCAGGGCTGCCACCCCGCAGCGCAGATCCTCAATGTCGTCGAGGTAATACTCAATCGCCTGGCGAATGATGTCGGCCCGGCAGCGCTTGAGCTGTTGGGCCGCTGCATCGAGCTCGGCGCCGAGGGCATCGGGGAGCCTGGCCGTGACTTGGACCATGGAAGTCACCGCGAGATCGCGCAAATGTCAATGACATTATCGTAGGGCTGAAGCCCATGAGGAACTGGTTGGCTTCGAGGCGTCGCCTGCGCCAGGCGGCTGCGTGGCTCGTTCGGGCTGGGGCGCCTGGCGGCTTAGGGGGCTGTTGAAAAGGTCACCCTTCGCCCAGATCGGCCATGCTTGGTCTCTATCCCCATCCCGGCGTAGCGTCAGCGGCTCTCTTGACTGAAATCGGCCTTGGGTGGGACCGTCGAAATCGAGATCGAGCCCGGAGCGCTCAACCGAACCAGGCTGAAGACAGCGGCTGAGTTGCTGCGGCGCAGCCTGGAAGGCTGCCCTGAGGGTGTCATCAATGTTTAGCTGCGTCTTGATCCTGTACAGCCTGTACGGAATCGAAGAGGGCCAACCGATGGGAATCGGTTCAGCGAATCAGCCGCAGCTGCAAAGCGCTGATCTTTTCAAAGTCGGCGTCTCCAGTGAGCATCACGGTGCCGGTTCCAAGCTGCATGCAGCAGGCCGCCTGCAAGGCATCCGGTGTGCGCAGCCGATGGCTTGCTCTCAGTTGGGTCGCCAGCTTCACCACCGGGGCCGTGAGCTCAACCCACACCAGATCGGGCTGCGCGAAAAAGGCATCGAAGCGATCCAGGCTGGCCTGATCGCCTCTCCGTAAGGGGCCCACGCGACACTCCAAAACGCTGAGCCGACTGATGGAGATTTCCAGTGCTGGGACCAGTTCCGCAAGCCGCTGGAGCTCTTGCCGGGCCGCCTGGGCCCAGGCGGCGTCGCCATCCACCAGATAGATGAGCGCGCTGGCATCAAGAAAGGCGATCACCAGTCGCGCTCAGCAGCCAGCTCGGCATCGATGGCGGCTTTGCCGCGTGGGCTCTCGCTCGGCGGCACGCTAAGCAGCCATTGCAAGGCCGACGGATCGGGTGCTGGTGCCCGCGAGGCCCGCAGTTGCAACTGCCGGTAGTGCTGCTCGCTGAGCACCACAGCCGCGGCTTGGTTGCGCTTGATCAGATGCACGGGCCCGTGTTGCAGGGCTTGCTCGATCGCCACAATGCCTCGCCGCTTGAGTTCAGCAGAGGTGAGCACATTGCGTTCTTCCATCTCACCCATCCAATGGGACGCTCATCTTAGTACTAAAAACAGTACGGCGAGGGGGCGGTGTGCGCTTGGTGGCTCAGGTGGACAAGATGCTCAACCTCGTCTTGATTCTGTACAGCCTGTACGGAATCGAAGAGGGGCATTCAGGCCGAAGTCGCGGGAGTCATTGGAGACCAAGGTTTGCGGGCTCAGGCTTGGTGAAGTGACACGTCGTAACTACGCCACTGCAAATCAGACGACACCGCCATCAACCCCTCCACGCGGGCCTGGGCCATTAAAAGACGATCAAAGGGATCGGCATGGACCAGCGGCAACCGGGCGGTTTCGATCACGTGCTCATCCAGCACGGGAAGGATCGAAGCACCCGCGGCGCAGCTCTGATCGCGAAAAATCAGCTGACGCCACCGGCAGCTTGCCGAGCCGATGCTTAATGGCCACCTCCCAGATGCTGGCGACCGATACCAAGCAAGCGGTGGAAGCCATCAATTTACGGGTTTCGGGACCCAGGCGAGGATCATCAACGAGCCACCAGATCATGATCTGGGTATCGAGAAGCAGTCGCATCAATCGGCAACGGTGCTGCCGAAGAGCCGCGCTGCTTCCTGATCCACAGCATCGCTGAACGCTGCGTCCAGCAAGTGTGGAGTGAGGGCCGGCGAGGCAGCTGCCATGGCACCAGGCTGCTTCAGCCCAGGAGCAGCAACGCAGGCAACCAACTTCACCTGGGCTTTGCCATGGCTGGCAATGATCACCTCTTCACCAGCCAGGGCTGCCTTTACCAATCGCGAGAGCTGGCTCTTGGCCTCCAGCATGTTGACCTGCATGGCCGCCGTTGCGGTGATCCTTAGCCAACTTAGCCAGGATTGCAGGTGCTTGGTGGAGCGGCGGCGCTGAGCATCGTTCGGAAGGTCCCGGGTCAGAGCCGCACCAGCTGCTGCGTCAGCTACTGGCGGAACAGGGCCACCGTGCTGGCGAGGCCATCGGCCAGGGGGATCCGGGCCCGCCAGCCGAGGGCAGCCAGGCGGCTCACGTTGAGCTGTTTTTTGGGGGTGCCGTCGGGCTTGCTGCTGTCCCAGAGGATCTCGCCCTGAAAGCCCGTGGCGGCGGCCACCGCCTCCGCCAGCTCGCGGATGCTCAGGTCTAGGCCGGTGCCCACATTGAGAAACTGCAGCTCCTCCGGTGCCGGTTGCCAACGCTCCAGGGCAAACACGCAGGCCTCGCCCAGATCATCCACGTGCAGGAATTCCCGCAGCGGCGTGCCCGTGCCCCAGCAGGTGACGCTGGGGGCCTGAGCTTCGGCGGCCTCATGGAAGCGGCGGATCAACGCCGGCAGCACGTGGCTGTTGGTGGGGTGGTAGTTGTCGCCTGGGCCATACAGGTTGGTGGGCATCAGGCTGATCGCATCAAAGCCGTGCTGACGGCGCAGCGCCTCGCACAGCTTGATGCCGGTGATTTTGGCGATCGCATACCACGCATTGGTGGACTCCATCTCGCCCGTGAGCAGGGCCTCCTCCCGGATCGGCTGCTCCGCAAACTTCGGGTAGACGCAGCTGCTACCCAGAAACAGCAGCCGCCGCACCCCGGCGCGCCAGACCGTTTCGATCACGTGGGTCTGGATCTTGAGGTTGTCCAGCAGAAAGTCGGCCGGGTAGGTGGAATTCGCCTGGATGCCACCCACCTTCGCCGCCGCCAGCACCACCACCGTGGGGTTGTTGGCCGCAAACCAGCGCTCCACCGCCGCGCCATCCAGCAGATCAAGCTCGGTGCGGCTGGCGGTGAGGATCTGATCGGCAGGGGTGATCAGCGGGGGGGCATCAGCGGTCATGGGCGGCTCCAGATGCACTGGCCCACCCGTTGCACATGGTGTTGAACATCTGCATCCAGCTGATGCTGCAGAACCAGATCCACCCGCCAGGGCGGCGAGCAGCTGCACACGGTGCGCGTGGGTGAGCCCGGGAGCCTCCAGGCAGAGATCGATATCCGAGCCCGGCTGATACCTCCCCATGGCGCGCGAGCCAAACAGCCAAACGGCTTGCACCTCAGGCTGGGCTGTAAACAGACCGACAAGTTGCTCAACCCGCTGGCCTGGAATCCCGGGATTGGCTGTTGCTCCGCAATCTGCTGTTCCTCCACGATCCGCTGCTCTAAGCGTTGGCGCAGTTGGAGGAAGCAAGGCAGGTAGCTGTGGCTGGTGAGATTGCGATGCCAGCAGTGAGGTATCGCCCTGGCTGCGCAGCAAATCGCGAAGTGTGTTCCAGGCCAGCTCAAAGGTGTACTCAAAGGCCTTGATCAAGCCCTGCTGCTCCCGTTCGTTCAGGGCCGGGGGTTCGACAAAGGTTTCCAGCTGCGCCAGCGCCTTGGTGTAGTTGCTGAAGCGCTGCTGCCAGCGAATATCTTCCGCCATCAGCCCACGCCAGCTGAGTTGGTGGGTGGGTTTTCCATGGAGCCCACCACGGTGAAGCCCTTGCGGCGCAAAAGGGCCTCCTTGGCAGCCTCTTCTTTATCGGTGGCAACCATCTCGGCCACCAGTTCCTCCAGGGTGGTGGTGGGCGTCCAGCCCAGTTTTTCGTGGGCCTTCGTGGGATCACCCAGCACCGCGGGTGATCTTGCGGGTCACAAACGTTTCGCCGCGCCGCGGTGATTCGTGGCTGAACAAGATGCCGTTGCAGGCATACATGCCGTAGGCCTCGCGGTAGTTCACTGTGATCCAGTAGGCGTAGAGCTTTGCCACGCCGTAGGGGCTGCGCGGGTAGAAGGGCGTGGTTTCCTTCTGGGGGATCTCCTGCACCAGGCCGTAGAGCTCGGAGGTGCTGGCCTGATAAATCCGGGTTTTGGCGCTAAGGCCGAGCATCCTCACTGCCTCGAGGATGCGCAGGGTGCCAAGCGCATCGCTATTGGCGGTGTATTCGGGCGCCTCATAGCCGCAGGCACGCGTAGCGGTAGCTCACCGCCACGTGGCTCTGGGCGCCCAGGTTGTAGATCTCATCTGCTTCGCAGAAGCCTTGCGGCTACGGGCTGCACCTGCTGGATGATCCGGATCAGATTGGTGCTGTCGGTCAGATCCCCGTAGTGCAGCACCAGGCGCGGGTCGCTCTCGTGGGGGTCATGGTAGAGGTGATCGATGCGGGCTGTGTTGTTCGCGAAGCGGGCCGGAGGCCGTAGCTGCTGGCCCGCCGCTTGATGCCGTGCACCTTGTAGCCCTTCTCCAGGAGGAGCTCCGCCAGGTAGCTGCCGTCTTGCCCGGTGATGCCGGTGATCAGGGCCACGCGGCCCGTGCAGTTCTCAAGCGTGGGACTGGGGGTCATCGGCTGGGGATTAGGAGAGCGGGGGTTCCCTACGGATAGTGCGGAAGGGTGAACACTGTCAGGTGCCGGATGGAGTGCCATCCGTTTCCAGGCGGATCACGGTGGTGAGAGCCGAGAGAATCCGGTCCGCAACGCTCATGGCTTGATGATCTGCACATGCTAAATCGATCAGCTCTGACGCAGCTGCTGTCGGTACTGAGTTGGGGCAAGGGGCCCTCCAGCACGAGAACTCCATTGCTCCGTGCTCCTGCTGTGATGGGTGTTGCGATGTTTCGGGGCTGCAGCGAAGGCAGCGATACAGCCAAGCGTTATAACCAATAGGCCTACTCAGCCCGCCAATTCTTCCCTAAAAACCCTCAAATTAAATGACTGCGTACTTTATCGAATCAACTCAGACATAACAATTCAATAAAACATCAAAACGGGAGGGAGCACCATGCTCAACCGCCTCAATTTTAATGCCACCGCATTCTTGCACGTTGGGGGGGGGGGGGGGGGTTCATTGTGCAGAAATTGCAATTTCTGCACGCGCAGAAAGATCTAGGGAGATTCTGGAAAACCCAGCCCGCATGCGCGAAAATGAACCTGTAATCACAGTCCAGTACTGGGTTGATGGGCGGCAAGCAGCTTGGTTTCACGGACTATGAGCTGACCACGGCCAAAAAACGCACCAAACGCGAGAAGTTCTTGGCGGAGATGGAGGCAGTAGTGCCCTGGCAGGCACTCATCGATCTGATCGAGCCCTACTACCCCAAGGCGAGCAAGAAAGGCGGCCGCCCTCCCTATCCGCTGGGCACCATGCTCCGGATCCACCTGTTGCAGCAGTGGTATTCGCTGAGCGATCCGGCGATGGAAGAGGCCCTGATCGAGGTGCCCACCATGCGCCGCTTTGCCGGCATCGAGCTGATCAGCGACCGGATCCCCGATGAGACCACGATTCTCACCTTCCGCCATCTGCTGGAGAAGCATGGGCTGGGCGAGCAGATTTTTGACACGGTCAAGGCGCTCCTGGGTAGCGCCCCTCCGAGTGGTGTAACTCAGGAGGTCCTGTGACCCTTTCCGGAGGGTGAACAGGAGCAGTCAAGAGATGACTGCTTGGAAGCTGATTGCGCAGCTCCATTCATCCACTATGAACCCTGATCGCTGAATTGGCAACTCAGCGATCGATGTGTTCTGTGTAGATCGAGGGAGGAGCTGGTGCGGTTCAGCTGATGGGTGCGTCTGGCTGGGCAGACGGATCAGCATCGATGAGCTCCAGGGCCTCTTCTGGCTCCGGGATTTTGGCCATGGTGGCCTCGGAGAAGAAGCGGCGGCGCTCCAGCTGCCATTCCTCCTGCTGCTCCAGCAGCTGGCTGCCCACCAACCGCACGATCGCTGGGTCGTTGGGGAAGATGCCGACCACGTTGGTGCGGCGTTTGATCTCCTTGTTGAGGCGCTCGAGCGGGTTGGTGCTCCAGATCTTGCGCCAGTGCTCCTGGGGGAAGTGCAGGAAGGCCAGCACGTCGTCGCGAGCGGCGTCCATTACCGGCACAGCCGTTGGGAACTGCTTGCGCAGCATCTCGGTGACCCGCTGCCAGTGGGAGCGCACTTGCTCAGGTGCCTGGATCACGAATACTGCTTTCATGGCGGCGGCCACCATGTCTTGGCCGGCCTTGGGGACGTGAGACAGCAGGTTGCGTAAGAAGTGCACCCGGCAGCGCTGCCAGCTACTGCCCTGGAACATCCGCCTGATCGCTGCCGTCAGCCCCAGGTGGGCGTCTGAGATCACCAGCCGGGTTCCAGTGAGGCCACGCTCCTTGAGGGAGCCGAGGAACTGGCGCCAGAAGCCCTCCGCCTCGCTGTCACCCACGGCAATGCCGAGCACTTCTCGGTAGCCGAGGGCATTGATGCCGATCGCCACCACGACGGCCCGCGAAACCACCTGCATGTTCTGCCCCAGACGGCCGTGGAGGTAGGTGGCATCGAGGTAGACGTACGGGTAGCGGGCATGGTCCAACGGCCGGCCCAGAAAGGCTTTCACCTGTTCATCGAGGCCCTGGCAGATGCGGCTCACCTCTGATTTGGAGATGCCACTGGCCCCGCCCAGCACCTCCACCAAGGCGTCGACCTTGCGGGTAGAGATGCCACCGGTGTAGGCCTTGCCCGGTGTCAACTACGTAGGCGGGCCGCGTCAATTACGTAGGCGGGTGGGAGACCCCAACCCCCTGCCAGGCAGGGGGTTGGGCCGAGCTGCTGTTGGCGGGTAATTGACGCCTGGTCAGGACGCCAAACGCCGGGCCCGTTTGCGGCGGTAGCTCTCGCCATTGATCTGGATGATCGTGCTGTGATCCACCAGCCGGTCCACCGCTGCCACGGTCATGGCACTGGTGGAGAAGACGTTCTCCCACTCGCTGAACGGTTGGTTGCTCGTCACCAGCAGGGAGCGGCGTTCGTAGCGGTGCATCACCAGTTCAAACAGCACCGAGGTCTCGGCCTCGTCCTTGCGGACGTAGCCGATGTCGTCAATCACCAGCAGGGCATAGCGATCCAACCGGTTGAGGGCCTTGGCCAGGGCGTAGTCGGCCTTGGCGCGCTGCAGCTCCTGCACCAGCGTGGTGGCCGAGAAGAAGCGTGCCGGGCGGTCCAGGGCAATCAGGCTGCGGCAGATCCCGGCGGCCAGGTGGGTTTTGCCCACCCCACTGGGACCAAACAGCAGCAGGTTTTCGGCCCGATCCAGCCAGCCGGTGTCATGGGCGAGCTGCTCAATCTGGTGACGATCCAGATCAAGGAAGGTACCCCAGTCGACATCGGCCAGGGTCTTGGGCACCGGCAACTGCGCCTCATGCAACAGCCGCCGCAGCCGCGCCTGGTGGCGCTGCTGGTGCTCCTGCTCCGCCAGCACATAGAGGTAGCTGGCCGGGCTCCAGCCGTCGGTTTGGGCCTGCTCTTCTGCCGCCTGCCACTGGTTGCGGAACTGGGCCAGTTTCAACTGTTTCAACAGGGCCGGCAGGGCTGTGTCCAGTGCCGGCCGGCTGGGGGGCTCCACCCAGGAGTTCGTCATAGCTAGTGAGGGTGTGTTCAGGGATCTGGAGTTGGGGCATGGCCGCAAGCCCCCGTGGAGGGCGCAGGCCGTAGTGATCACGCAAGGTCTGGAGGCTGAGGGTGCCGTTACGCAGGGCTCGCCGCAGATACCGCTCCACGGCAGCAAGGTCGCCCGCTTTGGCGGCGACATGGAGGCCATCGACCATCACCTTGGCCGCCTCATCCGGCGGCAGCGCCGCCAGCAGCGCTCGCCACAGCTGTCGCCAGCTCTCGCCTGGCAGCAGGTCGTCTTGCAACTGCGCGCGCAGCAGCGCCCTGGGTTTACGGCGCAGGCTCTCGATCACATGGCGGAAGTCGATCCGTCGCAGCGCTCCGCTCTCGCCCTTGCGGGCATGCAGTCGCGGCAGGGTTTCCACGAACTGGCTGCGCAGGAACAGATCCAGCCGGTCATGGCGCAGGTGCACGGTGAGCTGCTGGCCGATCAGCCGTGAGGGGACGCTGTAGGTGACCGAACGCACCTCGATCGTGCTGGTGCTGCGTACCCGCACTGTGAGCGGGTCGTAGTCAGCAAAGCGCTCCACCGGCAGCGGCTGCAGGTGCAGCCGCTCGATCTCCAGCCTGCCGGCAACCTCGTAGCGGTTGTTGAGCGTGGCGCTGACCTGGGCTACCAGCTGGCGGTACTCGGCCTCAGTGGCGAAATCCCTGCTGCCGCGCTGGATCAGCTGCTGCTCCAGCCGCCTCTTCCAGTGGCGGTGTGGGCCCTCGATGGCGCCGTTCTCATGGGCGACGCCACGGTTGTTGCGGGTAGCGATCACGCCAAGATGCGCGCAGAGCTCGCGGTAGCGGCTGGTGAAGTCGGCGGCGTAACTGCCGTTGCGGTTGCGGTAGCAGGCACTGAGGCTGTCGGTGCGGTGCTCTGCCGGCACTCCGCCGCAGAGCATCAGAGCGTTCTGCAGCGCTTCTGCAAGCGCCACAAAGCTCTCGCCGCCATGGATCACCTCCACATGGCACCAGCCCGAATACGGCAGGCGGAAGTGGAACAGCCGATGCTCAAACGCCACACCAGCGATGGTGATGGGCTGGCCCTTGAGCACCGTGAAATCGGAGATCCCCAGCACCCCTGGTTGGTGCGTCTGCAGGAACATCACCTCTTGAGCAGGCCCGTGTAGGGCGCGCCACTGCTCCACGCGGCGTTGCAGGGTGCGTTTGCGCCGATACCACTCCTGGCCGGGGAAGGTCTGCTCCAGGTGCAGCAGCAGCGTCTGGGGTTCAAGCTGCGGCGCCTTCTCCAGCATGGGCACCAGCACGCTCTGCCAGACCTCCGCCAGCGGATCGGCGCGTGTTCGCCAGTGGCGACCCCGCTGCTGCTGTTGTTGACCCTGGGCTTGCAGCTCACCCCGATCAATGCGCTGGGCGCTGCGCACCGAGATCCCGACTGCATCAGCAGCAATCTGCTGGCTCAGGCCACTGGCCCGTTTGGCCATGTACTGCTCCTTGATCCGCAACGACAGAGGGGCGGGCATCGCGGAGCTCCAGACCGTGATCGGAGCCCTGTTGTCGCGTCCTGAGACCCGCCTATGTAGTTGCGCAGTCCCGCCTATCTAATTGTCGCCATGCAAGGCCTCCATCACCACGGCGTAGAGCGCCTTGTCCACCCGGCGGCGAGGCTCGAGCCAGTCGGGAAAGAAGCTGCCCTGCCTCAGTTTGGGGATGGCCAGGCTGAGGTCACCCACCTGGGTGGTGAGCAGCCGCTGGCGGTAGCCATTGCGGTGGGTGGATCGCTCATCAGGGCAGCGTTCATGGCGCGTGGCTCCAATGGCAGCGGAGACCTCGGCCTCCAGCAGATCCTGGAAGCCCCGGCGCACGATCTCAGGGATCAGGGCGCCAGCGGTGGTGCCCTCGATGAGCTGAGCCAGCTCGGAGGCGCCACTATGGGTAAGGGTCATGGTCTGTGTTCGGTTTGGTGGTAGTTCTCCGAACAGGGTCACAGACCGGCCCACCCATTGCCACAGCTGATGTCTGAGGGAGGCGAGCCGTCAGCCCCGGCTACGCCGGGGCTGATCCCCCCGAGTTACACCACTCCATGGGACGCCGCGCGCTCCTGGCTGCTCGTGGCGTGACGATGCGCCAGGGCACCATCGTCGATGCCACCTTGATCGCAGCGCCCAGCTCCACCAAAAACAAAGATGGGAAGCGGGATCCGGAGATGCATCAGACCAAAAAGGGCAACCAGTGGTACTTCGGCATGAAGGTCCATGCCGGCGTTGACAAGGACTCAGGCCTGATCCATTCGGTTGTGGTTACCGCCGCTAACGTGCACGACCTCACCGCGGCAGCTGAGCTGTTGCATGGTGATGAGGAGGTGGTTTACGGCGACGCCGGATACCAGGGCATCGCCAAGAGACCGGAGATGGCCGGCAAAAGAGCGGAATTCAGGGTGGCGATGCGACCTGGCAAACGCCGAGCCCTACCGGATTCAGCAGAGGGAAAACTACTGGATCTGGTTGAGACGGCCAAGGCCCACATCCGCTCCAAGGTCGAGCATCCCTTCCGTGTGATCAAGCAGCAGTTCGGTTTTCAGAAGACCCGGCTGCGTGGCCTGGCCAAGAAACGCTGCAAAATCCAGGTGCTGGCGGCACTGTCAAATCTGTACCAGGCCCGACGGCTATTACTGGCGACAGTGTGACCAGGGGATTGGTGTGTCTGCACACCTCGATTTAGCCTCAAAACCAGCCAAAAATGGCTGGCTATGTGAGCCTAAAGTCATCAAAAATGGTCTTAAAGGCAATTTGCGGCTAAAACCGCTCGTTCTGCTCGCTGCCGCCGGTCAAACCCCCTTTGTCCAGAGATTCCCTAGGGCTATAGAACACGCGTACCAAGTGAGCCAGTATTGAAAATAAGCCCCCAACTTTTATGCCGAATATGCATAAGTTAGAGGCGTTAGGAGTCGGATCCGCCTCAGAGCTGGGCCAGCAGCGCAAGTTGGCCGGGCAGCGGATTGGTGCCTGGGTGCACCTGCATCAGGTAATCGAGGGCCCGCTGGGGCGTAAGCCCATGGCGGCGCACCAGCCAGGCAAGACACACCAACGGCGAGCGCTCCATAGCCGCCACGCAATGCACGTACACCGGCCCCTTGGCCCGCAGCTCAGCCAGAGCCTCTAGGGCCTGCTCCAGCTGGGCCAGCTCTGGCAAACGCTCCACCCGATGGTCCGGCAGCACAAGGCGCCGGCATTCGAAGCGGCTCTCCAGCCCCGCTGGCGGCGGCGCCTCCTGCTCGCTGCAGAGGCTGAGCACCGCGGTCACGCCCGCTTCTGTGAGGCGCTCGAGATGACGCTCAGCACGGGGCGCCGGGCCCACCGCCAGCTCCTGCACCAGCACCCAATCCAAACGAAAGCGACTTAGCCCAGCTGCTGGCATCAGTTCCTGTTGATCAGGTCCACCAGGGCCAGGATGTTCACCAAGCCGGTGAGCGGGGTGCTCGCCGCCCCGATCGCGTCGCTGGCCACCGCCATGCCGCTGCGATTCACCACCACCGTGTCGCCATCACGCAGGGGGGGATTCATGGTGTTGGAAGCCCCCTGGCTCAGATTCAGGGCAAAGCGCTGGCGGGTTGCAGTGCCATTGCGGTTGATCCTCACCAGCTCCACATTGGCGTTGCTGGCCCGCCAGGTTTGGGGTCCGCCGGCCGCCAGCACCGCTTGCACCAGGGGCGTGTTGGCCTGCAGCGGCAGGGTGCCAGGCCGCACCACCTCGCCGATCACATTCACCCGGATCTCCTGGGGCGACAGGTTGGCCGCCGCCAACTCCACCGCCTCCGCCGGCGGCTCGCTGGCCTTGGTGATGCGGATCGTATCGCCATCAAAAAGGAACGGATTCTGTTGCTGGTCGCCCTCCAGCAGCAGGGCCAGTAAATCCAGCCGCGCCTGCTTGTGGGACGGAGGATCGCCGGGCATGCGGCGCTGCAACACCACCTGGCGCAGGTCGGCCAGCTGGGTGATGCCCCCAGCCTTCTGAATCGCATCCACCACCGTGGGCAGCCCGCTCACCGTGAGGCTGGGTCCCCCTTCGGTCTGGGTGGTTTCACTGGTAGTAAGCGAATAGAGGCCAGGCCGCTCCACTTCCCCCACTAGGGCCACCCGGATCGGCCGGGGCTTCACCACCCGCAGCTGCAACTCCGGGCGCAACAGCTGCTTGCGGTAGAGGCTGGTGAACCACTGGCTAGCCTGAAACAAACTGAGCCCAGTGAGTCTCACACTGCCGATCAGCGGCAGCGACGCCGTGCCGTCGTTGAGCACATCCAGGTTTCCCGAGAGTTCAGGGGCATCAAAGAGCTTCAGCTCCAACAGATCCCCGGGGCCCAGCAGGTAGCTGTCCTCTTGAAGCGTGACTGGGGCGGCCAGAGGACGAACGACCGGTTGGCCCGCCGCAACCGGGGCAGCTAACGGCCCCAGATTGGCGCCCCAGGTGAAGGCACCGAATGCAACCAGACCCAGCAGGCCTGAACGGTGCCGAAGAGCCCGCGCCAAATGCACAAAAACGGATCAATTTCCGCAAGTGTCCCATAGCTGAGTCACGCTTCAACGTCGGGCATTAGCATTAGCGTTTAAAAATCAAAAAGCTCGGCTCGTTTGTCCAATCTGATCGCCCGCCCTGGCACCAGCCCCTCCCCCCTTGCCGATCCCGGCGTGCAGCTGGTGCAGGTGAGTGAAGTGGGCAGCCGCAGCTTGGCTGCAGACGACGACAGCATCGATCTCTCCGAGCTGTGGCGAGCCCTCAAACGGCGCCGCAAGCTCGTGGCCCTTACAGCTGGCTCGGTGGTCGTACTGGCCGCCCTGATCACCGGCTACCAGCGCCTGTTCCGCCCCGTGTATGAAGGGGGCTTCCAGCTCCTGATTAGCGATCCGATCAGCGACGACAACAAGGGCAGTGCCAGCGGCGCCGCAGCCCTCAACAACACCATGTTTGCCGAGCTGGCCCGCAACACCACCAGCTCCGACATCCCAACCCTGATCGAGGTGCTCAAGAGCCCGGTCATGCTGGGGCCAATCGCCCGCCGCTTCGGCCTCACCAGCTCGGCCCTCGGCGACCGGATCAGCATCGCCACTGGCGGTAGCCGCCAAGAGAAAGCCGAAGGGGTGCTCACGGTGACAGTCACCGGCCGCGATCCCCAGCAGGACAAGCGCCTGCTGGATCAGCTCAGCCAGACCTACCTGCAATCTGCTCTCAACCAGCGCCAGCAACGCTTGGCCGATGGCATCCGCTTCCTCAACCAGCAGGCCCCGGCCCTTGAAGCACGCACCGCCGAGCTGCAGAGTGAATTGGCCAGCTTCCGCCAGCGCCACAGCCTGATCGAGCCCACCGCCGAGGGCGGGGTGCTCAAAACCCAGATCGGCACCCTCGAAGAACAGCTCGCCGGCCTCCAGGCCGAGCGGGGCCGCCTCCAGAGCGTGCGCCAGGGCATTGTGGCCGGCAGCCTCACCGCCCGCAGCTTCGAGGAGGCCATCGGCACCGGCCCCAGCAGTGGCGGCAGCGTTAACCAGGGCCTCTCGGTGACCGGCACAAACCAGATCCTGCTGCAGGAGCTCACCAAGGTGGAGCAGCAGCTGGCCGAAACCCGCTCCCGCTTCAGCCCCAGCTCCTCAATGGTGCGCGGCCTCACCGCCCGGCGCAACGCCCTGCTGCCCCTATTGCGCAGCAACCAGCTCGAGGCCGTTGATGCGGCCCTCTCCCTCAACGCCAACCGTCTCGCCACGGCCCAGCGCCAAATCGCCCAACTGGGCGGTCGCTTCCAGCAACAGCCAGCCTTGATCAAGCAATACGAATCCCTCCAGCAGAAACTGCAGATCGCCCAGGAAAATCTTGCCGGCTTCATCAAGACCCGCGAAAACTTCCAGCTCGAAATCGCCCAGCGCACCGTGCCCTGGAAGGTGATCTCCCCCCCGGAGATCGACCCCAACCCCGTGAAGCCCTCGGTGCCCCGCAACCTCGCCCTCGGGGTAGTGCTCGGCCTGGTGGCCGGTGCCGGTGCCGGCCTGCTTCGCGACCGCCTCGACCACGTGTTCCACAGCCCAATGGAGGTGAAGGACGACCTCCGGGAGCCCCTGCTGGGCCACATTCCTCACGTGGCCTTCTTCAAAAATGTGCGCGAAGACCGGCGCTTCCTGCTGCAGGAGCTGGATGCCTCCGTGCTGCCAACAGCTGGTGCTGGGGAAGACGCCAGCGCCGATGGTGCTGCCCGCCTCTCCGGCTACCAGCGTTTCTTCTATCAAGAAGCCCTGCGCAACCTCTTCACCTCCCTGCGCTTCCTCAACTCCGACCGGCCCATGCGTTCGGTAGCCCTCACCAGCTCCCTGCCGGCCGAAGGCAAGAGCCTCACCAACGTGCTCCTGGCCAAAACGATTGTCGAGATGGGCCAGAGGGTGCTGCTGGTGGATGCCGACATGCGCAAACCCAAGATACACCATCGCCTCGGGTTGAACAACCTCATCGGCCTCTCCAACCTGCTCACCGAAGACGACCTCGACTGGCGGCAGGCGATCCAGAAGGTGGAGGGCTACGAGGGTTGGACCGTGCTCACCGCCGGCCGCCGGCCCCCCGATCCCATCCGTCTGCTCAGTTCGGCCCGCATGGGCCAGCTCGTCAACGACCTAGCCACCAGTGGCGACTTTGATCTAATTCTCTACGACACTCCACCGGTGCTCGGGCTGGCCGACGCCGTCCTAGTTGCGGAGCACAGCGATGGCCTGATGCTGCTGGTGAGCCTGGGTCGGGTGGATCGCGGCCTGCCCAACGAAGCCATCGCCCGCATCCGCAGCAGCGGCGCCCAGCTACTCGGGGTCGTCACCAACTCCATCACGGAAGACAGCAACACCAACACCTCCTACGGCTACGGCAACCGATACAAGTATGGGTATGGGTATGGGTATGGGTATGGGTATGGGTATGGGTATGGCGGCTACGACACCCGCAGTGCCTACTCCTATTACGGCGAAGCCGACGCCGCCCCAGAAACCAAGGCCGACGCCAGTCCCCGCTCCTGGGGTGGAAAGGCCAGCCAGCTGCGGCGGCGTTTCCTGCGCTGGATTGATTCTTGAGGCGCAGCGTGCCCCTCTCCCGCCATTGGCTGATCGCCCTGATGGGCTTGTCTCCACCAGCCCTCGCCCTGGAGTGGCAGCCCGCCCAGCCTTCACCGGCCTCGCCGGTGCCCGAACCGGTTTGGGTGGCGCCAGCGCCTCAAACTGCGCCCCTAGCCCCTGGCTGGGAGCCCATTAATCCAACCGATTCCCAGCCCCCTGCCGCACCCCTTTCCTGGCAACCGGTGCCGGCAGCAGAATTGATACTGCCGCCCAGCGCCGCTGAGCCCCTCGCGCCTCCCCGGAGCCTCGCCGAGGTGCAGGAGCTGCTCGACAGCCAGCTGCCCAGCTGGGACGACTACCTGCCCCTGCTGCGCCTGGGCCAGCTGCCCACCACGGCCCTGGTGCCCGAGGCCCTAGGCCAGCTCAGCTTTCAGCAGGTGAGCCCCGGCAACGGCGGAGCCGCTGGCGGAACAGGCAACCAAAACTACGGCTTTCGCGCCGACTACGGCCTCACCCCGGCCCTGATGGCCTCCGCCTATTACACCTACGCCGACAACCCGCTCTTCGCGCCGATCCCCAGCCGGCCCAGCCAGCCCGCCAACCTTTGGACCATCTACGGCGGCAGCCTCCGCGCCCGCCTCGCCGGTAGCGACAAGTGGCAGCTGGCCGCGGAAGGAGCCCTCGAGCTCTTCACCGTGGGCAGCGGCTGCGGCGGTCCGGTGAGCTGCGATGACGCCGGCACGCCCAACATCTTCAACAACTCCGGCCAGTCCGTCTTCACCCGCAACTGGATCGGCGCCCTCTCCCTGCCCCTCTCCTGGCAGGCCAACCGCAACCTGCAGCTCTCCTTTGTGCCAGCGGTGAGCTTTTTGCCGGGCAGCCAGGGGGCCGACCAAGGCGGCGCCGGTGAGTTTTACGGCACCAACATCAGCCTCGGCCTGGGCGCCAGCTACCGCCTCGGCAACCAGGTGCAGCTGTTTGGCTCGGCCATGGTGCCCCTCGGCCCGGGCAACAACGCCTTCAATGGCGATCTGGTGTATTCGCGCGTGCCGATCCTCTCGGCCGGCGCCAACATCGCCGTCAACCCCCGCATCGGCCTCGAGGCCAGCGTCACCAACGGCTTTGGCCTCAGCCCGGCCACCGCCATCCTGGCCCTGCCCAGCGCGCCCTCGGAGCCCATGCTCAGCGCTCGCTTCTCCTGGAATCCCGGTGCGCTCGATTCCCCCAGCCCCCGCTACACACCCCGCCAGGCCTCCCTCGCCCTCGGTGGACTGTTCGTCAACACCGCCCTCACCCCCGCCAACGGCACCACCCAGATCTGGCTGAACGGCGACAGCCGCGCCAACCTCTTCGCCGGCAGCGGCTACTCCGTGTCCAACGACTTCCAGTTCCAGCTGGCCGCCGGCGTGTTCAACGGCATCGAGCCCCGCAACAGCTTCGTGAACACCTTCGCCGGTGATGGCGGCCTCAACCTGCGTTTCGGCGGCAAGGCCATGGTGTTTCGGCCCTCCAAAGGCCTGCCGATCTGGGCCGCCGGCCGGATCAGCGTGGGCCGCAACGAAGACGAGAGCAGCAAGCAGGGCTACCTCTTCTTTGAAACCATGAACACCTGGGAAGCCACCCCCACCCTGGCCTTCCACCTCAACCCCAAGCTGGCCTGGAGCGGCAGCGGCACCAGCTGGGGTGTGGGCCTGGCCGCCAACCTGCAGCTCGGACCACGCTTCCAGCTGATCCCGGAAGTGAATGTGGTGGCCACCGACCTCGGCGGCGGCAACGGCAGCAACGGCAGCCTCGCCCTGCGCTGGCTGGCCTCGCGCAGCACCACCGTGGATGTCTACGTGTCCAATGCCGCCGGCCTTTATGACATCGGCCAGCTGCTCGGCAACGACCAGGTGCGCGTCGGCGCTCGGCTGGGCTTCAGCTTCTAAGGCTGGGCTAGGGGAGGCGCCGCAAGCGCACCCGGATGCCATTGCGGGAGCGCAGCGTGAGCCGCGCCACCAGCTCGGGCTCGTGCTCTGGATCGGGCAGCACCGCAAAGCGCCGCACCAGCTCGGCCAGCACCAGCAGCGCCTCCTGCTGGGCAAATGCCGCCCCCGGACACTTGCGCGGCCCCAGGCCGTAGGGCAAAAACGCATCGCGGGCCCAGCGGCGGTCTTCAGCACTGGCGGCCTCATCAGCCGTAGCGGTGTCCGTCAGGAAGCGCTCAGGCCGGAAGCCGTTGGGATCGCGCCAGTGCTGCTCATGGCGCTGGATCACCCAGGGGGAGAGGGTCACCAGGGAGCGCATAGGGCAGCGGCTGCCCGCCAGCTCCGTGTCGGTCTGGGCCTCCCGGATGAAGAAGCTCACCGGCGGGTAAAGGCGCAGCGTTTCGTTGAAGATGGCGGCCCCATAGCTGAGCTGGCGCAGATCCTCAAAGCCCAGCGGCCGATCCGGCGCGCCGGCCCGGGAGCCCAGCACCTGCAGCACCTCAGCGCGCAGGCGCTGCTGCACCTCGGGGAAACAGCTCAGCAGATACACAGCCATCCCCAGGGCACTGGCGGAGGTTTCATGGCCCGCCAGAAACAGGAAGCACACCTGATCCACCAGCCCATCGCGGCTGAAGCGGGCGCAGCTCTGGGGATCGCGGGCCTCGATCAGGGCCTGCAGCAAATCCTGGGGGCTGGAGCGCTCTGAGCTGTGGTCACCGGTGTCGAGTCGGGCCTCGATGGCGGCGGCGATCCAGGCGCGGATCGGGGCGGCGTGGGTGGCCAGGTAGCCCTGTAGCCGGCGGCGCGGCAACCGCAAAAAGCGCAGCATCAGGGCCCGGCCCGCCCGTTTCTGGTAGCGGGCAAACGCCGCGAAGATCGCCTCGGCCTCCGCCCCCTCCAGCGGCCGCGAGAGGATCGTGCGCACGATCACATCGGCCGTCACCAGCGTCATCTCGGCGTCGGCATCAATGGAGCCGCCATCACCAGTGCCGCCATCCACCTGAGCCTCCAGCCGCGCCATCAGGGCCTCCACCGCCCCCTCCATCTGGGGCAACACCCGCTGCAGCTGGGCCACCTGGAAGGCCTGGTCCACCAGGCGCCGCTGCTGGGCCCACTCCTCACCGTTCACCGAGAAGATCGCCCGGCCGATCAGCGGCTCCAGGATCCACAGGGTGTAGGGGTGCTTGGGGAAGGCCTCCACCGCGCTCACCATCACCTGGCGCACCGCCGCCGGGTCGTTCACCAGCAGCAGGTTCAACCCCATAAACCGCAGCGCCCCCACAGGGATGCGGAAGTCCCATTCGTTCAGCAGGCCAAACCAGGAATAGAGGCCGCGACGGATGCGGCGCAGAAAATTCGGGGTGTAGGGCTCCGGCGGCGGATAAACGGGCTCGCGGGTCATGGGGCCAGCAGCAGCTCCTCGATCAGGTCGAAGCCGCCGCTGCGCTCCGGCGCCGCCGTGCGCAGGTATTCGAAGTGCAGATCAAATTGGTGGCTGAGCAGCGCCCCCAGGCTGGTGAGCCCCTGACGCTGGGCCAGGGGAATCAGCCGCAGCTCCGGGTAGGCCCCTGTCCCCGGACGGGGCACGCCACAGCTCTGGTAAGGGTCCACCGCCGCAAAGCAGAGGTAGTCGTCGCGGGAGGTGACATCCAGCCACGGCAGCCGCGGCTCCTGGGCCAGCAGGGCCAGGTCGGCATGGAAGCCGCGGGCCTTGCCGTGCACCGCCAGGTTGGCCAGGTTCTGGCCCAGGCTGAGCAACCGCAGCCGCCCCGCCAGCTGCTGGTCGGCACCCTGGCGCCGCAGCTCGGCCGCCAGCATCGCCATCACAAACGAGCCGCTGCTGTGGCCCGCCAGCCACACCTGGTCCGCCGGGTCCTGCTGCTCGAGGCTGAGGATCCGCTCGGCCAGCTCGGCCACCCGCCCCCGCAGATCGCCATCGCGGGCCTGGCCGAGCCGGTGGGTGAAGCGGATCGAGCGGAACAGCCACACCACACCCACCTGGTTGGCCAGGCGCCAAGCCAGCACCAGCTGACCCAGCGCCAGCAGGGCTCCGATCGCTCCCAGCAGCCAGCCACCGATGCCCAGCAGCTGCAGGGGCCAGAGCAGCGCGGCTGTGACCGCGGCGGTGGCGATCAGCGAACCGGCGGTGAACAGCACCGGGTAAAGGCCGCACAACGCCACCCGCCCCGACATCCGAGCTATGCGCAGCAAGCCGCCCTGGCCCACATACCAGCCGGCAAAGGCCAGCACCGCCGCCAGCATCCGCAGCGGGCTCTTGGGCCAATGGGCCCGGGCGATGTCATCCCAGTGGAGGAAGCAGAAATCGAGGCCCAGGGCTCCCTGCTCGCGCACCTGCCAGCGGCTCAGCAACCGATCAACCTCCTGGCCGCGACGGTGGCCCACCTGCAGCCGCCGGCCGCTGCGCCGCTTGAGTTGGCGCACCTGCTCGCTGAACAGGCGGTAGTAGAAGCTGGCGCCGCGGGGATCAAAACCGCTGAGGAAGTAGATCCGCCGCCGCGGTTGGTCCTGGTCGACAATGGCGAGATCCGCCTGGACGCCGTGCTGGTCTTCCGCCTGCTGCAACGACGGAATCTCCCCAAAGTTATTGCCCTAGCGGCAAGTTTACAGGCGCTGCCAGGGGGAGATCCTGCAGCTTTCGCTGCCCCACCTCCGGTACCCGTGCAGCTGGCCGCCGCCAGCTCCGCCCCCGGCCGGGTGAGCCTGCAGGGCAAACAGGGTCGCTACACCGCCTCAGTGCAGGTGCCGGTGTCGGCCCAGAAGGCCTGGAGCGTGCTCACCAACTACGAGTCGATGGCCGGTGTCATGCCGGACATCCAGCAGGCCAAAGTGGTGAGCCGCTCAGGCCGCAACCTGGAGCTAGCCCAGACCTACCAAGCCCCCTACACCTTCGGCCTGAGCATCAAGGCGCGCCTGCGGGTGCAGGAAACGGCCCCCAGCCAGATGAGCTATCAGCTGATCAGCGGCGACCGCATCAAGGAGCTGCAGGGCACCTGGACGATCACCCCGGTCAAGGGCGGTGTGATCGTGAAACACCAGATCGAGGTGGTGCCAGAGATCCCCGGCTTCCTGATCGGTACGTATTACGACCTCAGTGAAGCCAACCTGCGCCAGTCGATGCAGATCCTCGCCAAGCTGATGCTCAAGGGCTGAGCAGCACCACGGTGCGGCCCGACACCCGGTAGTGGACGCCGCGCCACTCCACCCGCCGGGCCAGGGCCGCCCGCAGGGTGGCCAGCCCATACACCCACTGGGTGAGCGGCAACCAGCGCAGCAGCCGCCAGGCATGGGCGAGATCCGGCCGGGGCAGGCGGCCACCCAGGGGCTGCAGGGCCCGGGCCGCCACCGCTTCGATCAGCAGCAGCAGCGCCACACAGCCAAGCTCGTAACCCAGCAGCGCCGCCAGCAGCAGGCCCCCATCGGCCAGCCGGCCCAGCAGCAGCGCCGCCAGCGCCACCAGCAACGCCACCAGCACCAGCAGGGCGCTGCCCAGGCCATGCAGGGCCACCAGGGGCCAGGCCGGGTGGTGCAGGCGGGCGGTGAGCAGTTGGCGGCTGATCCAACGCCGCAACGACCGCAGGGCGATGCCGTCGTCGCGGTCGAGGGCGATCAACTCCGGCCGGAATTCGTAGCGCCAGCCGCAGCGGGCCAGCGGGGCCGGCAGGGCCGTGTCCTCGCAGAGGCTGGTGGCGAGCACCGCCCGCCAGCCGCTCGGCTCGATCAGGCTGCGGCGCACCGCCAACGAGCCCCCCCAGGGGATGACCAACAGGGTCATCATCACCAGGGCGCCGCTGTTCCAGATCGCCCGCACCAGCCCAGGGCCGCTGCCCTGCTCCGGCGCATACCAACGGTTGCCCGACACCGCCCCGACGCCGTTCTGGCCGCAGCCCGCCGCCAGGGCCGCCAGCCAACCGGGCGCCACCACCGCATCGGCATCCACCAGGGCCACCAGCTCGGTGGCCGCATCCAGCTCGCCGAAGGCCTGGCGCAACGAGGCGCTCTTGAGCGAACCCTGGGCCTGCCGGGCCGCCAGGGGGGTGAGCCGGGCCGCCTGCCAGCGAGCGTGGCCCTCAGCCTCCAGCCGGGCGATCGTGTGCTCGGCCAGGGGCCAGGCCGGATCCTGGCGGGAATCCACCACCACCAGCAGGCGCCAGGGGCCCGGGTAGGTCTGCTCCGCCAGGGCCGCCAGGGCCGCGGGCAGGCTGGGGTCGGCGCCCCGCAGGCACAACACCACCTCGGCCGCCGGTGCTGGCTGGGCCAGGCCGGGGGGCCGCCGCAACCGCCGCCGCACCACCATCGCGAAGGCGAGGGTGAGCAGCAGCTGCAAGCCGAGGGTGGCCAGCAGGGCGCCGGCTAGAAGAGAGGCGATCAAAGCGAGGCGACGCCGGTGATCAGGCTGCGGGCGTAGGGGCCGATCAGTTCCTCGAAGCCCGGGCAGCGCACGCCATGGGCCGCCAGGGACGCCACGGTGGCCAGGCAGCTGGGCCGCGCCCGCACCCCGGCCTTATTGAGCTCGGGGTAGGTGAGCTGCTCGTCGCCCCAGCGCCGCACGAAGAAGGCGCGAATGCCGTGCAGGGGGTTGGCCGGATCAGCATCGATCGCTTCGAGCCAGCGCTCCATCGACACCAGCTCCAGCGGCGCCCCCCGCTCGATCAGGTTGCCAAGCAGATCGGCCAGCAGCATCGGCTGGGGGTGTTGCAAGTGCACGTTGCGGCCCACCGCTTCCGGCGTCCAAGCCAGAGCCGTAACCGCATCGGCCACGTAGTCCACCGGCACCAGATCCAGCTCCCAGGGCAGATCGGGCGCCATGCCCAGAGCTAGGCAACCCCGCAGCAGCCGGTGCAGCAGGTCGTCCTGGTGCCAAGCGCCTGTCTGGGAATGACCCCCAATTAGGGGCGGGCGATACACCGTGACCGGCAACCCGGCAGCCCCAGCGGCCAGAACCCGCCGCTCACTCACCCACTTGGTTTGGGAGTAGCCCACGTGGATGCCACGCCACTCGGCCACGTCGTCGCTTTCCAGTACCGCCCGGTTGCGATAGGCGGCCGCCTCAAAGGCCGCCACGCTGGAGATCAGCTGCACCGGCAGGGGCCCGGCGGCCGCCGGATGCACCGCCAGGTCGAGCACGGTTTGGGTGCCGCCCACATTGGCGGTCTCCAGCTGGCTGTAGGGCGCCATCTGGCTGAGCTGGGCGCCGTTGTGCAGGATTCCACCAATGCCCGCGGCCAGTTCGGCAAAAACCTGGTACGACAAGCCAAAGCGGGGTTGGGCCAGATCACCGGGCACCGCCACCAACCTCTCGCCCCAGCTCTGCTGCCAGAGGCCGTAGTGCTCGAGGTTGGCGCGCACCCGCGCCACACCGCTGGCGGCATCAGCGGCGCGCACCAGGCAGCGCACCTGCAGCCCATCCCAGCGCTGCAGCTGGCCCGCCAGCAGGTAGGCCCCCAGAAAGCCGGAGGCGCCGGTGAGCAGGATCGCCTCGCCGGGGGGCGTTGGCGCCGCTGAGCTGGTGGTAGCTGGGGTGGCGGGCAGGCTCCAGCTGGCAGGCAACTGGGCTTCCTGGCCCAGATCGAGCACCCGATCGGCACTGCCGGCCGGGTCCACCAGGGTTTCCAGCAGCACCGCCGCCAGGGCCTCGATCGTGGGATCCCCCGCCAGCGATTCGAGCTCAAGCTTGACGCCCAGGTCGCGCTGGATGCCGGCTGCCAGTTCCACGGCCATCAGCGAATCGAGGCCGATATGGAACAGCGAATCGCCCGGATCGAGGCTGGAGGCGTCCTCCAGGCCCATCACCGTGGCCAGGCGCTGTTGCAGCAGCTCCACCACCAGGCTGGAGCGTTGCTCGTCGTCGGCCGCGGCCAGCTGGCGGCGCAGGGCCGCTCCCTCCCCTCCCTCCTGGCCGGTGGCGCCGGCATCCAAGAGAGGTTGCAGCACCGCCGCCTGACGACTGCCCAATTGGCCGGCCAGCCGGGGCCAGTCGTTGTGGAGCACCGCCACGCAGCCGGGCCGGCCCCGCTCGAGCAGCAAACCCAGGGCCTCAAAGGCCTGCTGGGGCGGCAGCAAGCCCACCCCGAGGGCCTGGAAGCGCCGCTCCAGGCCCTCGGCCATGCCGGCGCCGGCCCAGGGGCCCCACTGCACCGACAGCAGGGGGAAGCCAGCCTGCCCAGAAACCTGGGGTCCGGCGGCGGCCAGGCCATCGAGGGCCCCATTGGCGATGGCGTAGCTGGTTTGCCCGGGCGAACCCAGCAGGGCCGCCATCGAGGAGAAAGCCACCCCAAACGCCGGCCGACAGCCCGCCAGCTGGCAGGCCTGCTCCAACCGTTGCCACCCGCCCCATTTCGGGCCGATCACCGCCGCCTGCCGCGCGGGGCTCTGCCCCTCCAGCAGACCGTCGTCGAGTTGGCCCGCCGCATGGAACAGGCCCGCCAGGGGCTGGCCCCGCAACACGGCAGCCAGCTGCTCCGGCGAATCAGCCGCCAGGTCGAAAGCCACCGCCACGCAGGTAACGCCCTGGCTGCGCAGCTGCTCCACCAGCTGGGAATCGGGCCGCCGGCCCACCAGCACCAGGGAGCGGGCGCCGCGGGCCGCCAGCCAGCGGCAGAGCTGCTGGCCGATGCCGCCAAAGGCACCGGTCACCAGGTAGGTGGCATCCGGGCCAATCAGCCAGGGAGCCGGCCGCTCGCCCTGGCTGATCACCACCTTGCCCACGTGGCGGGCCTGGGCCATCAGCCGGAAGGCCTCAACGCTGCGTTCGATCGGGAAGGTCTGCATCGGGATCGGCGCGTAGTGGCCGGCTTCGAGGTCGGCCAGCAAGTCCAGCAGCAAGCCCCGCACCAGGGCCGGATCCGCCGCCGCCACCTCCAGCAGGTCGAAGGGCAGGTAGCGGGCATCAGGGCGGCGCTGAACCGCCTCCTGGCGGCTCCAGATCTCGATCTTGCCGAGCTCCACAAAGCGACCGCCTTCGACCAGGGCATCAAAACTCGCGTCTACCCAGTCGCCCTTGAGGCTGTTGAGCACCACATCCACGCCGCGGCCGCCGGTGGCATCCAGCACCTGATCGCGGAAGTCGAGGCTGCGGGAATCGAACACCGCCTCCACCCCCTGGGCCAGCAAGCCAGCCTGCTTGGCCGCACTGGCGGTGGCCAACACCCAAGCACCACAGCGTAGGGCCACCTGCAGGGCCGCCTGGCCCACGCCGCCCGCGGCCGCGTGGATCAGCACGGTTTCCCCCGGGCGCAGCTGGGCCAGGTTCTGCAGGCCGTAGATGGCGGTGAGGAAGGCGGTGCTGACGCTCGCCCCGAGGGCCGGATCAAGGGTCGCTGGCAGCGGCACGCACAGTGCAGCGCGGCAGACCACGTGGCTGGCCAGGCTGCCCACCGCCAGGGCCGCCAGCAACCGCTGACCCACCAGGGCCGGATCCACACCAGCACCCACCGCCACCACCCGGCCCACACATTCGCCGCCATAGGGCATGCGGGCGCCGGCATCCATGCCCAGCTGACGGCTGTAGCCCGCCAGCAACCCCAGGGCATTCAAGACATCGCGGAAGTTGAGGCCCGTGGCCTCCACCGCCAGCTCCAGTTCCCCCGCACCGGGGGGCTGGCGCCTAAGGGGCAGCGGCCGCAAGGTTTCCAGGCTGCCCAGGGAGCCGCTCTCCAGCCGGAATGGCCGATCCGCCAGGGGTTGCAGCCGCTGCACCCAGGCCCGGCCGTCACGCCAGGCCAGCAGGGGCTCCCGCTCGCCCAGGCCCAGCAGGGCGGGCCAATCGGCCGGAGCCGGCGGGTCCCCATCGGCGAGATGCAACACCGTCCAGCCCAGGGCTGGCTGCTCCAGGGCCGCCGAGCGGGCGAAGCCTGCCAGGCCCGAGGCCAAAGCCCCACCGCCCTCGAGCACCAGCCACACCGGCCGGGCCGCAGCTGCGGCCAGCTGCTGGGCCTGCAGCAGCAACTCGGCTGCCAGTGCCTCCAAGCTGACGCCGTCCTGGCCGAGGTCGGGCCAAAGCAGCAGCGGTTCGGGGCCGGCATCCGGCGACAACTCCAAAAGTGGCGCCTCCAGCGGTGGCGCCTCCTGCCAGTGGCTGGCCAGCAGCCAATCCTGGGGACCCGCCTCGAGATCCTCGGCCGGCAGCGGGAACAACCACTCCAGCGCCTGGCGCGGCAACCGCCGCAGGCGGAACCCGCGGATCCAACCCAGGGGCGCAGCGCCATCGTGCAGCAGCAGATCGGCCCGCACAAAGGCGGGTTCCTCACTGGGCTGGAGCCGCACCTGGCAGTGCAGCCGATCGGGCAGGGGCAAGGCCGCCAGCCACAGGGCGTCCAGCCCCACCGGCAACAACAGCTGCCCCTGCCGCACCGCGGGATCGAGCAGCACCGCCACCGCCTGGAAACAGCTGTCGATCAGGCCCCGGTCGAGGCCGCCGACCGGCCGCTCCAGCACAGCCCAGGCCTGGTCCTCAGCCACCTGCAGCTGGCTCAGGCCCCGGTAGCTGGGGCCATAGGCCAAGCCCGCCGCGGCCAGGGAGTCGTAGAGGCCAGCCAGATCCACCGGCGTGGCCGTTGCTGGCGAGGGCGCCACATCCAGGGGCGCGTCCGCGGCGGATGCACCCCCCACCGCCACCTCGCCATGGCCCAGCCAGGGGGCCACCGCCGGGCTGTCGGGGCGGCTGTGGAAGCTGATGCTGCTGGCTCGCCAGTGGCACTGCAGGCGCTGATCAGCCGGCTCGCCAACCAACTTCAGCGGTTGGTCGAGCTGCAAGGGCCCGAGCGCCAACGGCTCACCCGCCTGCTTCAGCAGGCCCAGTGCCGCCGTGATGAAGCCCGCCGCCGGAAACACGGCCTGGCCGCGGATGCGGTGATCACCGAGGTCGCTGCCCGCAGTGCGCAACAGGGCCTGATATACGGCCCCATCCCCGGGGAGGTCGAGCCGCACCATGGGCTCGGATTGGGGGGACGTGGGCGTAGCTACCGGGCTGGCGGAGGCAGTTAAAGCGGCAGTCACGGGGGCCGTGATGCCCAGGTGGTCGAGCCAGAAGCTGGCGGGGGCAGCGGCCTCGCCCTGGCGACTCCACCAGTAGCGCTGCTTCTCGAAGGGATAGCCCGGCAGGGTGACCCGCCGGTAGGGGAAGGGGCGGTGGAAGCCCTGCCAGTCGACCGTGAAGCCACTGCGCCAGAGCCCCCCAAGGCTGGTGAAGATCGCGTCCCAATCCGACTGACCGGGCACCAGGGAGGGCCAGTAGCTGAGCGCCGGATCGTCGCTGCACTGGCGCGCCATGCCAATCAATGTGGGGCGGGCGCCAATTTCCAGGAACACCTGGGCTCCCTGGGACACCAGGGTGTCCACCCCCTCGGCGAATCGCACCGGACTGAGCACCTGGTCGCACCAGTAATCCGGCTGGGCCATTTCGGCACCAGCCAACTGGCCGGTGAGCGTGCTCACCAAGGAGCGGTTGGGCGGCGAGAAGCTGAGCTGGCGCAGCTCCCGCTCGAAGGCCTCCAGCATCGGTGCCATCGCCTGGGTGTGGAAGGCGTGGGACACCGCCAGCTGGCGGGCCTGCAGACCGGTGGTTTCGGCATCGGCCAGCAGCCGCCGCAGCGCCGCCGTGGGCCCGGCCACCACCGTGTTCAAGGGGCCGTTGTAGGCCGCCACGCTCACCTCGCAATGGCGGGCAAGCAGGGCCCGTACCCGGTCGTGGGGGGCCAGCAGCGCCGCCATGCCACCGGCTGCCGGCAGGGCCTGCATCAGCCGGCCGCGGGCAGCCACCAGCCGGCAGGCGTCCTCCAGGGAGAAAAGCCCGGCCAGGTGGGCCGCCAGCACCTCGCCGATGCTGTGGCCCATTAACAGATCCGGCCGCACCCCCCAGCTACGCCACAGCTGGCTGAGGGCGTAACCCAGCACAAACAGGGCTGGCTGGGTGGCGCCAGTTTGGTTCAGCCGGGCCGCCGCCTGGGCCTCATCGCCACTGCGGGGCTTCAGCAAATCGCGCAACGGCTGGTCCAGCTGGGGATCCAGCAGGGCCGCCACCCGCTCAAAGGCCTCCCGGAAGGAGGGGTGCTCAAGCAGCTCCTGGCCCATCGCCAGGGCCTGGGACCCTTGACCGGTGAACAGCCAGGCCAGCTTGCCGGGCCGCCGCGAGGCTGTGGCGCGGGCCAGCCCCTCCGGCAGGGGGCGCTGGTCGGCCGCTAGGGCCTGGAGCTGGGCGAGCAGCTGGGCGTTGTCGCGCGCCAGGCAGACCGCCCGCTGGCGGAATCCGGTGCGGCCCAGGTTGGCGGAGGCGGCCAGGTCAGCCAGTTTCAAGGTGGGCTGGGCCTGCAGCTGCCCGGCCAGATCCCGTGCCACCTGTGCCAGGGCCTCGGGGGTGCGGGCCGACAGGCTGAGCAACTGCAGCGGCATGCGTGCGCCAAAACGCATCGGCGGGCGCTGCTGGGGGGCATCAGCGAGCACCACATGGGCATTGGTGCCGCCGAAGCCAAAGGAACTCACCCCCACCACCGTGGCCCGCTCTGGATAAGGGAAGGGCTCCAGGCTGGTCTGCACCTGCAGCTTCAGGCCTGCGAAATCAATCGACGGATTGGGCCGGCGGCAATGGAGGCTGGGGGGTAACTGCCGTTTGGCCACACACAGGGCCGCCTTGATCAAGCCGGTGATGCCGGCGGCGGTTTCGGAGTGCCCCAGGTTGGTCTTGACCGAGCCCACCCGGCAGGTCTCCCCCTCCGGTCGCCCCTCTCCAAGCACCGTGCCCAAGGCCCGCAGCTCGATCGGGTCGCCCTGACGGGTGCCCGTGCCGTGGGCCTCCACATACTGGGTAGCGGCGGGATCGATGCCGGCACGGGCAAAGGCGGCGCGCACACAGGCGATCTGGGCCCGGGCGTTGGGCGCCACCATGCCGTTGCTGCGGCCATCGGAGTTGACGGCCGAACCGTGAATCACCGCATAGATGGGATCGCCGGCGGCCTGGGCTGCCGCCAGCGGCTTGAGCAACACGGCCCCAGCCCCCTCCGAGCGCACGTAGCCATCGGCACTGGCATCAAAACTCTTGCAGCGGCCATCGGACGCCAGCAGGCCGGTCTTGCAGAAACTCATCTGGATCCCAGGGTGGATCAGGGCCTGCACGCCCCCCGCCAGGGCCGCCTCCGATTCCCCCCGCCAGATGCTTTCGCAGGCCAGATGCACCGCCACCAGGGAGGAGGAGCAGGCCGTATCAACGGTGAAGCTGGGGCCCTTGAAGTCGAAGAAATAGGAGAGCCGGTTGGCGGCGATGCAGCCGGTGTTGCCCGGCAGCACAAAGGGTTCGTTGTCGGGGGTGGTGTAGCGCTCGCGCGACGCCCAGAGCAGGGAGCTGTAATCGGCACTGGAGATGCCCATGAACACCCCGACCCCGGTGCCGCGCACCTGCTCGAGGGGTAGGCCCGCATCCTCGAGAGTTCGCCACGCGACCTCCAGCAACAGGCGCTGCTGGGGATCCATGCACACCGCTTCCCGCGGAGTGATGCCGAAGAAGGCGGCATCAAAGCGGTCGATGTCGTAAACAAAGCCCCCCTGGCGCACGTGCTGGGTGAGCGGATGGGCGGGATCAGGGTTGTAGTGCAGGTCGAGATCCCAGCGTTCCGGCGGCACCTCGCCGATCGCCTCACGGCCATCCCGCAGAAACTTCCAGAACTCCTCTGGAGACTCAATCCCACCCGGCAAGCGGCAGCCCATACCCACGATGGCAATCGGCTCGGGCACAGGATGGTGCAAATTCACATCATTCTCACCCAAGGACACAACCCAAAGGCAACTTGTCAGCAAACGGCTGAATCAAGCGCCCAACAGTTTGAGCAGGATCAGCCATCAAACGCTGCTGTTGATAGCACTGGCGCAGGGCCCCATAACCGGCGGGATCGGCAAGCCACCGGCCCACCAGGGTGGCCAGCTCCTCGGGCCTGCGGATCGAGACCTCTAATCCACGGGCTTGAAAATAGCGGGGAGCCAGTAATTCCTGGGGCATGGTGGTGCCGTAGTGATTGAACACCAGCGGACAGGCCATGAACAGGGCCTCCGTGGCCGTGCGGGCCCCCGGCCGGCTGACAAGCGCCCAGGCCCGCCGGTAGAGGTCGGCCATCGCCGCTGGCCCCTGATAGCCGAGGGCCTCCACCGCCAGGGCCGGATTGTGAGCTGCCCAGGCCTGCACCTGTAGCTGCACCGCATGGCGCCGGCCGCACAGGGCCACCACCGCCAGCTGGCCGGCAAAGGGCAGCAGCTGCTGCAACAGCGGCAGGTGGTTGTTGGCCCCGTTCGATCCTGTGCCCAGCACTAGCAAGGGCAGACCGTCCAGCACCGGGTCCGCCGGGCCAGCCTGGTGATACGCCGGGTAGAGCAGGGGCCCCAGGCACTCCACCGGCAAGCCGGGGCGGCGGCGCTGCACCTCCTGCACCACCTCAGCGGTGAGGGCCCAAAACAGGTCGGTGCGGCGACTGAGCCAGTTGCGGCTGAACCCGAAGCCCCCCTCGAGCTCGGTACAGCAGGTGATGCAGCGCAGCTGGGGACCCAGCACTCGCTTGGCCAGATCGAAGTGCCCCCGGTTGGTGTGGGGATGGGTGGAAATCAGCACGTCGGGGCGAAATGCCCGCAGCTGCCGGATCAGATAGCGGCGCCCAAACAGCACGGTGCCCGGCTTGATCAGGTCTTCCAGCTCCATGGCGCGCCAATACAGCTGGTGCAACCAGGGGCGTCGGCGTTGGATCCAGTTGTAGAGCTCTACGCCACCTCGATAGGTGCTACTCGAGCGCTCCAACACCTGATCGACACGCACTTCGATATTCGGCCGCTCACGCGCCAGCCAATGCCGAATTGCCTCGGCGGCCGAGTCGTGAGCAGTGCCGCCACTGGATGTATAAATCAGAACTTTCATCACTATCTATTTTCATCTAGGTGAAGGCGTCCCAGCGGACCCCAGAGCCGCCAAAGAGGAATCAGCAAAACCCAGCCAAGCAGGCCGATCGCCATCGCCGTCGGACGCCCCGGGCCCCGGCCAAGGGCGTCCAGCAGCCAAGCGGGCCAGAAGCTCCCCCGGATCAGCGGGGCTATCACCCCATCGGCCAGCAAGCTCATCCCCAGCAGAGCTACTAGACGGGAGATCCACTCGAGGCCATAACGGCCGACAAACAGCCGCGGCTGTAAAGCCAACGGCACCCAGCACAACCAAAGACTCTGGAGGGCGCCAAGAGCAACCGGAACCGCAGCAGCAAATAGGGCCACGGCCAAAAACCACACCCCCTGCCAGTGCTGAAAGCACACCAGCCCAGCCCCGGTAAGCAGCACCGCCTGGAGCAGCAACACGATGCGCAGCCAGTCCAGCCAATGGCAGCGAGGCACCCGGGCCCATAGCCAGAGCCCACCGGCATAGCTCAATCCGGCCAGGGCCAGAGCCAGGATCAGACGCTGGGAGCCGCTTGCCGCCACCACCCAGGCAGGAAAAGCGATCTCAATGGCAGCAAACACGCCTACCACCACGCTGTTGATCTGCAACAGGGGGCGCCAGCGCCGATTGCGCCACAACTCGCTCAATGCATGGCGCACCCCTACCTGAGGGGCAGCCTCATTACCAGCAGCCGTAGTGAGCGGGGCTGACAACGACTGCGGCCAGGCCACCAGAAGCGTGCAGGCCGCAGCAATAAGTGACGTAAGGCTGTCAGTGACGAGTACACCCGGCAACCCGGCCGTCGCCGCCAGCACAGCGCCGAGCAGGGGAGCTGCCATCACCACAGCGCCATCCGACCCAGCGAAGAGCCCGCTGGCCGCTCCCAGCTGCTCTGTAGACACAAATCTGGCCAGCTGGCTGGACCAGGTCACCACCAGAGCCGCCTCTGCTGCTGCTGCCAGCCCAATGCAAAGCAACACCGGTGGCAGGGTGGCTGGACGCATCATCAAGGTGAAGGCCAGGCCCAAAGTGCAGGTGCTGCCGAGGCCGTTAGCGGCAAGCATCACCCGTCGCGGGGGCCAACGATCTAGTTGACGGCCAATTAGCGAAAGGGATGCCAACTTGGCCAAGTGCACCACCACCGCCACCGCAGCAAAGGCACTCAGCTGGTCATGCTGCTGGAACAGCCACAGCCCCAAGGCGTAAAGACTCACCTGAGTGCCGAGGTTTGAAAGGAGCTGGCCCGCCCACATGACCAGAAATGGCCTTGGCAGCGACCTAAGTTTTGGGCCAGCCACCGGCACAGTCGGCTCTCCTTTTCCAATACATTCACCCTCCCACAGGAGTTCACACCCCTGACAAACGCCCGGCAGGCAGGCAGGATCGAAGCAGAACTGGCAGCCGGCCTTGATGACCCCAGCCCCTGACCAAGCCGCGATCAGGACCGATGCCAGCCCCAACGGCGCTTCCCTCGCCTGGGTGCCCTGGCTGCAGGCCGGCGTCACGGCAATGCTGGTGGTGCTTTTTTTGGTGATCGTAGGCAAATCCCGCCAGCAGAACGACACGATCCGCCAGCTGCAGGAGCGGGTGCAGGGGTTGGAGAACAGCCGGGCCCTTGATCGCACCACTGGCCTGGAACAGCAGCTGCGCACCACCGTGGAGCGGCTGCAGGCGGTGGAGCGCAACAGCACCCGCATCGATGGGCTGAGCCGCGAAACCGCCAACCTGCGGGCCGAGCTCAGCAAGTTGCGCGCAGCCCGCCCCAGCGAAGCGACTGACCCGAAAACCGATGAGCTGCCTTTGGGAGTGCCGCCCCTGCCGCCTGTGCGCCCCCCTGCAGCTGCCAACTGATCAGGTTTTCAACCTTTGACTGCATCGCCGGCGGCGCTGGGCAGGATGTAGCGCTGCAGGCCGATAAACACCACCAGCACCGGCAGGATCGAAATCACCGAACCCGCCGCCACCAGGCGCCAGTCGAGGGAGAAGCTGCTGGCCAGTTGCTGCAGGCCCAGGGGCAGGGTGTAGAGCTGGGGCTCATCGAGGATCACCAGCGGCCAGAGGAAATCGCTCCAGGTGCCGATAAATACGAACATCGCCAGGGTGATCAAGTCGGCCCGGGCCGCTGGAATCATCACGTTCCACCACTCCCCCAGCGGCGTGCAGCCATCGCAACGGGCCGCATCCTCCAGCTCCACTGGCACCCCCAGGAAGCTCTGCCGCAGCAGGAAAATGCCAAAGGCGGTGGCCGCCTGAGGAATGATCAGGGCCCAAAGGGTATTGCGCAGGCCGATCTGCACCATCAGCAGGTAGAGCGGAATCATCACCACCTGAAAAGGGATCAAAATCGTTGCTACCACTAGGGCCAACACCAAGCCCCGGCCGCGAAAATTCATGCGGGCCAGCGGATAGGCCGCCAGCGAGCAGAAGAGCACGTTGGCCAGCACCGCCAGGCCACTCACAATCGTGCTGTTGAGCAGGTAGGTGCCGATTGGATTGTCGGTAAAAAGGCGCCTGTAGGCCTCAAAGCTGGGCTGACTGGGCCAGAGGGCTGGCGGGCTGGTGAAAATGTTCTCCGCCGGACCCTTGAGCGAGGTGCTCACCAGCCACAGCAGCGGCACCAGCATCGCCAGGGCCACCAGCAACAGCAAAATCAGCTGAGCGGCGGCACTGAGCCGTGAGCGGCGCGGTCCGGAGAGGGGCAGGCTCATGGCGGGGGGAGCTAGAAGGAATCAGATGACTCAGGGGGAGGGGACTGGCTAGGGGGGATGTCATGTTTTGGCGCTTAGCTTAGTCTTGGCTTAGCTAATCAATAAAAACAACAGCAAACCCGGGATGCGAGCCCAAGCTGAAATGTCGCACCCACATGCCTAGAGCCGTGGCCGGTCGGCCAGGGCCAGGTCGCCCACTACGGGCAGCGGCGCCTTCTGGGGGTGCAGCGGCTGGTGGCGACCACCGGCCACCAGCCTATTGAGGGCGTTCACGAAGGCCTGGGCGGCGGCCACCACGATGTCAGTGTCGGCTGAGTGGCCCGAATACAGCACGCCCTCGTGGCGCAGCCGGATCGTCACATCGCCCATGGCGTCGATGCCTTCGGTCACCGATTTCACCGAAAATTCCACCAGCTCATTGGGCACTTGGGCCAGCCGATTGAGCGCCTGACACACCGCATCCACCGGCCCGGTGCCGATCGCCGCCTCGCTGAGCTCGGCGCCATCCGCAGTCACCAGGGTGACGGTGGCGGTGGGCTGCAAGCCGGTGCCACAGCTCACCTGCACGCTCTTGAGGGTGAAGCTGCCGCCATCTTGCTGCTGCACCTGCTCGCTCACGATCGCCTCGAGATCGCGGTCGCTGATTTCCCGCTTGCGATCCGCCAGCTCCTTGAAACGGGCAAAGGCATCGTCGAGATCCTCGCGCTCGAGGGTGTAGCCCAGCTCCTCGAGCCGGGCCCGGAAGGCGCTGCGGCCGCTCAGCTTGCCCAGGGAGATGCGGTTGTCGGCCAGACCGACGGTGCGGGCGTCGATGATTTCGTAGGTGAGGCGGTTTTTGAGCACGCCGTCCTGGTGGATGCCCGATTCATGGGCAAAGGCATTGGCGCCCACGATCGCCTTGTTGGGCTGCACCGCCATGCCGGTGAGGTTGCTCACCAGCCGTGAGGTTTTGGTGATCTCCTCGGTGCGCACGCCGGTGAGCGGCTCAGTGGAGTCGGCCGGCCGGCCCAGGAACGGATTGAAGTAGCTGCGGCGCACGTGCAGCGCCATCACCAGCTCCTCGAGCGAGGCGTTGCCAGCCCGCTCGCCGATGCCGTTGATCGTGCACTCCAGCTGGCGGGCCCCGTTCTTGACGGCCTCAAGGAAGTTGGCCACCGCCAGGCCCAGGTCGTTGTGGCCGTGCACCGAGATCACGGCCTGGTCGATGTTGGGCACGCTGGCGTTGATGCCGGCGATCAGGGCGCCGAATTCCGCGGGCGTGGCGTAGCCCACCGTGTCGGGAATGTTGATCGTGGTGGCACCGGCGTTGATCGCTGCCTCGATCACCTGATGCATGAACTCGGGATCGCTGCGCCCGGCGTCTTCGCAGGAAAACTCGACGTCATCGACCAGCGAGCGGGCGTAGGCCACCATTTCGGCGGTAATTGCCAGCACTTCGGCGCGGCTCTTGCGCAGCTTGTGCTCGAGGTGGATGTCGCTGGTGGCGATGAAGGTGTGGATGCGCTTGTGGGCGGCCGGCGCCACCGCATCGGCACAGGCCTTGATGTCGCCGGCTGCCGCCCGGGCCAGGCCGCAGATGGTGGGGCCATCCGGGGTGCCGACGCTTTCGGCGATGCGCTGCACGGCGTTGAAATCGCCGGGGCTGGCGAAGGGGAAGCCGGCCTCGATGATGTCCACCCCCAGGCGCGCCAGCTGCTGGGCGATCGCCAGCTTCTCTTCCAGGTTGAGGCTGGCGCCGGGCGACTGCTCGCCGTCGCGCAACGTGGTGTCGAAAATCAGAACGCGGCCGGGATCGCGGGCCATCGGGGCTCCTGGGGCGAACCAGCCCTTAAGCGGACTGGCTATGAGTTAGCCCCATTGTAGGGGGCGCCCGAACGTTGCGCCTACAGTGCAACTACCGCGGGAAGGTCATGGCCGCAGGCGATCTGGCCCTCGTCCTCCACGCGCATCTGCCCTACGTGCGCTCGAGCGAGCCCGGATCGCTGGAGGAGGACTGGTATTTCCAGGCGCTGCAGGAGTGCTACCTGCCGCTGCTGGCCGTGCTCGAGGCCGCCGCGGCTGACCGGCGCCAGCACGCCCGGCTCACCCTCGGCCTCTCGCCCACCCTGCTGTCGCTGCTGGCCGACCGCCCCCTCAACGCCCGCTTCCTGCCCTGGATCGCCCTGCGCCAGGAGCTGCTGCAGCAGGCGCCGCAGGAGCTCGGCGAGGCTGCCACCCACCTGGCCAGCCAGCTTGATGCGGTGGTGGAGCAGTGGATCCAGATCGAGGGGGCCCTGATCCCCCGCTTCCGGCGCCTGCAGCAGCAGGGCGTGCTCGACCTGATCACCTGCGGCGCCACCCACGGCTACCTGCCCCTGCTGCGCCAGGTGCCCGAGGCGGTGCGGGCCCAGCTGGTGACAGCCGTGCGCGAGCACGAGCGGCTGCTGGGCGAGCGGCCCCTCGGCATCTGGCTGCCGGAGTGCGCCTACTACGAGGGGCTCGACCAGCAGCTGGTGGCCGCCGGCCTGCGCTACTCGGTGCTCGACGCCCACGGTCTGCTGCACGCCCTGCCCCGGCCCCGCTACGGGGTGTTTGCGCCGATCTGCTCGCCGGTGGGGGTGGCCTTGTTCGGCCGCGACAGCAGCGCCACCCTGCCGGTGTGGAGCGCCCGCGAGGGCTACCCCGGCGACGGCGCCTACCGGGAATTCCACCGCGACATGGGCTGGGACCTGCCCGAGAGCGAACTCACCGACCACGGCATCCACAGCCGCCGGCCCCTGGGCCTGAAACTGCACCGGGTCACGGCCCAGGGCTGCCCGCTCGACCAGAAACAGCCCTACGCCCCGGCCGTCGCCGCTGAGCGGATCGAGCAGCACGCCGCCGCCTACCTGAAGGGCCGCGCCGAAGAGCTGGCCGGCCTGGCCCGCTCGATGGAGCGGCAGCCCCTGCTGGTGGCGCCCTTCGATGCCGAGCTCTTCGGCCACTGGTGGTTTGAGGGCCCCCAGTTCCTAGCGGCGCTGTTCCGCCAGGCCAGCGAGGCCGGCGTGCGGCTGGTCACCCTGCGCGAGACCCTGGCGGGCGGCGATCCGCTGCAGGTGTGCCGCCCCTCCCCCAGCAGCTGGGGCCAGGGCGGCTACCACGACTATTGGCTCAACGAGACCAACGCCTGGGTGGTGGCCGAGTGGCAGCGGGCCTCTCAGGCGATGGTGGGGCGGGTGCAGCGCGGCGTGGCCAGCGAGGCCCAACGCAGCCTGCTCACCCAGGCCGGCCGGGAGCTGCTGCTGGCCCAGAGCTCCGACTGGAGCTTCATCCTGCGGGCCGGCACCACCACCGAACTGGCCAAGGAGCGGATTGAGCGCCACCTCGATCGCTTCTGGCGGCTGCTCGATGCCATCGACCACGGCACCGAGCTGCCGGCCGAATGGCTCAAGGCCGTGGCGATCGAAGACGGCCTGTTTCCGTTGCTCAACGCCGCTGATTGGCTGCCGGCGCCGGTCCAGGCCTAGGCACAAAACTAGGGATCCAGCATGCGCAGGCCCAGCTGCAACTCCCGGCCCCGCATGCCCATCAGTCCCCAGCGCACGCTCCAGGGTGCCGTGGCAAATAGGGCAACCATCGCCGCCAGCAGCTCGCCCAGGCTGAGCGTATTGGTCAAAAAGCCATACCACTGGGCGCTGGGCAGGGAGAAGAAGCTGGCGAAGTGACTGCGCAGCTGGGGCTCGGAGAAGCGCATTAATTTCTCCAGCCCAAATTGGTAGAGGGCGTGTTTACGGCGTAGCTCCGGGGGCCAGAGCGCCTGCCAGCCAGCTGCGGCCAGCTGCAGCGAGTCGGCGGCCGGTTCAGCCCGCAGCCGCGCCGCCACCGCCGCCGCTACCGCCGGCGCCCGGCGCAGCAGCGCCCCCACCATGTAGCCCGAGGCCGGATGCACCATCGCCGCGGCCCCACCGAAGCCCAGCACCGGCTGATCGAGATCCGGCAGGGGCAGGTTCATCGGGAACAGGCAAAACTCCTCGTGCTCCACCTGCTCGATCGCCACGCCGCGATGGGCCAGGCGCCGCTCCAGCCGCTGCTGCAGCACCGCATAGGGCACCGGCGGCGCCAGGGCTAGGGAGGTTTCCTCGACGAAGAAACGACCGCCGCCCAGGTCCATCGCATACAGAAACGTGGGGGGCGCCTGCCGCTCCGCGGCGCTGAGGTGATCGGCGCGGTAATCCATCAGCACGAATTGCCCCGGCTCCACCGGCGGCGCCGTGAAGCGCCCCACCACGCCATAGGCCGCCTGGCCCGCCACTGGCCCCCGCTCAGGCTGCTGCACAAACACCGCCTTGTGGCCGCTGGCATCCACCACCAGCCGCGCCTCGATCAGGGCTAGATCGGCAGCAAGAGCAGGGGCATAGCGCACCTGGCTGCGGCCGCTCCCATGGCTCAGCTCCTGTGCAAGCCCCCGGATCCACTGCACGCCGGCGGCCTCGCAGCGCTCCAGCCAGAACTGCTGCAGCAGGGTTTTGTCGAACAGGCCGTAGTCGCGGCCGTGGCGGGTGGGGCTGTTGGCTGGATCGGCCTGGTCGCTGCTGCCGCTGCCGAAGTAGCTGCAGGTGTGGCTCCAGCGGTGCTCCAGCAGATGGCCCAGGCCGAGGGCATCCACCTCATCGCCCCAGATGCCGTAGGTGTTGGGCCAGGGATCGCGGGGATCAGCCGCCGCCAGCACGGCCACCGCAAGCCCCTGCTCCGCCAGCTCAGCGGCGATGGCCAGGGCCGCCGGGCCGCCACCCACCACCAGCACGTCAGAAACCGGCACGTCAGACATCGGGCAGGTGGATGTCGAGGCTGGCGCGATTGTTGAGCTGGAGAGCGGCCTCCTCCAGGATCTGACCCTCGGGATCGGCGATCACCACGAGGCGATGGGTCCCAGCGGGCAACTGCAGGGGCACGCTGAAGGTTTCGCTGGCACCGGCCGCCAGCCAGGGGAGCCGCAGATAGCGATGGCCGCTGTAGCGGTCGTTGACCACCACGGCAACGCCCACATCGCTCACATCCATGGCACCACGGTTGGCCACGGTGAAGTGGGCGCTGCCATCGCGGAAGTGCAGCGCCTCAATGGCCAGATCACTCACCAGCTGGTGGAGGTGCTGCAGGGGATAGAGCACCAGCCGCTGCAGGGAGGCCAGCCGCGTGCCGGGATGTTCGTGGTGCAGGTGGCCGCCGTAGCGCAGATCGGTGCTGCAGCCGTGCAGATGCAGATGGGCATGGGGGTCGGGGATGGTGACCCGGCCCAAGGCCGGATCGGTATCGAAGAAGCCGCAGCAATCCCACTCCAGGGAGCGGCCCAGAAAGCGGATCGGATCGCTGGGATCCCCAGGATCCTCCGGAGCCAACCGGTAGTGCTGCAGCAGCTGGTAGATGCTGCGCGCTGCGGTGCCGTCGCTGGCCGCACTGCTGGCGATGGCGGTGTTGCGCCGCTGCTGCCCCATGCACAGCTTCGAGGCCACCGTGATCACCAGCGACTCCCACTGCGACACCAGGCGCAGGCCATAAATCGGCGCCTCCGCTAACCGACCCTGGTGCCGCAGCTGGGCAATCGCCTCGGCCACCAGCTCCTGCAACGGCCGGCCCCGCACCTCGCACAGGCTGGCCAGATCCACCGGCGTGCGCACGGCGGTGGCATCACCGCTGAAGCACACGTAGGGGAAGTGGCTGCTGCCATCCCCAGGCCGCAAGGGCCGAATGCCGCCATCGCTGGCCTGGCATTTCCAGATCGTGGTTGCCGCGCCATCGGCATCCTGCAGGAAGGTGAGCTCGCCGTTGTCGATGCTGGTGGTGGTGCCCAGGCCGAGCACGTCACCCTGGAGAGGAATGCGCTCCAGGGGCAGGTGCTCATTCACATCACCCTGAATCAGATCGCGGACGGTGTTAGCGATCCAGAAGTCGGCCATGGGGATAGGCCTGGGACTCAGGCGTCTGGGGCGGTATCGGGGCTGACCGCGGCATCAATCGGGTCCTCGGCCCCCTCCAGAGCGGGCACCTCCAGGGTGGGAGCATCCTCCTCTTCCGGCGCGGGCGGCACCAGCACCACTTCGGTGAGGCGGTCGCCGGAGTCGAGCTTCTGCAGGCGCACACCGGTGGCAGCGCGGGACTGCTGGGGAATGGCATCGGCCTGGGTGCGCACGATCACCCCCTTCTCGCTCACCAGCAGCAGCTCCTCGCCGGCGCCGAGCACCTTGAGGCCCACCAGCACGTCGCCGGCGCGGCGGAACTTCATGCAACGCAGGCCCATGCCGGCCCGCTTCTGCAGCCGGAACTGATTCACCGGCACCCGCTTGCCCAGGCCGCTGGCGCTGGCCACCAGCACCCACGGACCCTCGCTCGGCGCCACTTCGTCGCCCTCGTCTGCGTCAGCGTCGTCGCTGGCGCTGCTGGCCACCTGGTCGGCGAGCTCGGCCGGGATCACATCCATGCTCACCAGCTGATCGCCGGCGCGCAGGTTCATAGCGCGCACCCCGCGGGCGGTGCGGCCCAGGGGGCGCAACTCCTCATCGCTGAGGCGGAAGTGGATGGTCATGGCGTTGCGCGAGCCGATCAGCACGCTGTCGCCGGGCTGGGCCAGCCGCACCCAGGTGAGGGCGTCGCCGTCCTCCAGGGAGATGGCGATCAGGCCGTTGGAGCGGATGTTGGCGAAGGCCGAGAGCCTGGTGCGCTTCACATAGCCACCACTGGTGAGCATCACCAGCACGGCATCTTCGGCGAATTCGCTCACCGCCAGCAGCGAGGTGATCTGCTCCTCGCGGGGAATCGGCAGCATCTGCACGATCGGCGTGCCCTTGGCGGCCCGGCTGCAGATCGGCACCCGGTAGGCCGGCACGGTGTACACCACACCCCGATCCGAGAAGAGCAGCAGGTTGTCGTGGTCGTTGCAGCTGATGAACAGCTTCACGGCCTCCTCACCCTGGCTCTTGGTGCCGGCCTTGCCGCGGGTGCCGCGGCTGGTGGCCTCGAATTCGCTCACCGGCATCCGCTTGAGATAGCCGTTCTCGGTGAGCAGCACCACCGAGCGCTCGTTGGCGATCAGGTCGATGTCTTCAAGGCCGCCCTCCAGATCCAGGATCTCGGTGCGGCGGGGCGAGAGGTAGCGGCTGCGAATCACACCGAGCTCCTCGGTGATGATCGTGAGCACCCGCTCGCGGTTGGCCAGGATGTCCTTGTAGTCGGCGATCTTGATCACGAGGTCTTCGTGCTCGAGCCGGATCTTGTCGGCCTCCAGGGCGGTGAGGCGGCGCAGCTGCATCTGCAGGATGGCGTCGGCCTGGATCTCGCTGAGGCCGTGGCGCTCCTGCAACTGCTGGCGGGCCGTGGCCGCATCCGAGGCGGCCCGGATCAGGGCGATGATCGGATCGAGCTGGTCGAGGGCCAGCAGCAGACCCAGCAGAATGTGGTCACGCTCTTCCGCCTTGCGCAGGAAGTAGCGGGTGCGGCGCTCGATCGTCTCGACGCGGAAGTCGAGAAACACCTGCAGCATTTTGCGCAGGGTGAGCAGCACCGGCTCCGACTTCACCAACGCCAGCATGTAGGCGCTGAAGTTGTTCTGCAGCGGGGTGAGCTTGAACAGGTTGTTCAGCACCACCTGGGGGTAGGCGTCGCGGCGCAGCTCGATCACGATCCGCATGCCGTCGCGGTCGGATTCGTCGCGGATGTCGGCGATGCCCTCGAGCTTCTTGTCGTTCACCAACTCAGCGATCCGCTCAATCAGCGAGGCCTTGTTGGTCTGGAACGGCAGCTCGGTGATGATCACCGCATCGCGATCGGGGCGGCCCTTCACCTCCACCGTTTCGATCGAGGCCACGCCACGCATGGTCACCGAACCACGACCGGTGGTGTAGGTCTCGCGGATGCCGCGGCGGCCCAGGATCTGGCCCCCCGTGGGGAAGTCGGGCCCCGGGATGATCGCCATCAATTGGAGATCGTCGATCTCGGGGTTGGCGATCAGCGCCAGCATCCCGTCGATCAGCTCGGTAAGGTTGTGTGGCGGGATGTTGGTCGCCATCCCCACGGCGATGCCGGTGGAGCCGTTGAGCAGCAGCTGCGGAATCCGCGCTGGCATCACGGTCGGCTCCTGCTGGGAGCCGTCGAAGTTGTCGGCGAAGTCGACCGTCTCGGCTTCGATGTCTTCGAGCAGGCTGTCGGTGGTGAGCGCCTGCAGCCGCGACTCGGTGTAGCGCATGGCGGCCGGGGGGTCGCCGTCCACCGAGCCGAAGTTGCCATGCCCGTTCACCAGGGGCATGCGCATGTTGAAGTCCTGGGCCATCCGCACCAGGGCGTCGTACACCGCCGTGTCGCCGTGAGGGTGGTACTTACCGAGCACCTCACCCACCACACGGGCGCATTTGCGGTAAGGCCGGTCGCTGGTCAGGCCCAGCTCGTACATCGCATAAAGGATGCGCCGGTGCACCGGCTTGAGGCCGTCGCGGGCATCGGGCAGGGCCCGACCCACGATCACGCTCATCGCATACTCCAGATAGGAGCGCGACATCTCGTTGCGCAGATCGGTCTGGATGATCCGCGAATCGCCGTTGCCGCCGGACTCCCCCGGTGAGCCAGCACCGGGTCCGCTGGGGTCCGCCATGGATGACCGTCTTGAGCAAGGGTCAGTTTATCGAAGCCCCTCGGGAAATGCCCAAATCAGCGCCAAGCTCGCGATGAATAGCCGTGAACTGCCGCCACGCCAGGAGGCGGAGCTGCGCCGCAAACAGGAGCAGGGCCAGCTGCAGGTGCGCGCCGCCGCCGAGTTTCGAAGCCTGGTGCAGCAAGCCGGGCTGGCCGAGGCCTACGCCGCCACCGATGTGGTGGTGGCGGCCGATGCGGGCTTCACCGACCAGGCCAGCCTGCTCCTAAGCCTCGGGCCCACGGATCCACCGATCCGCCTGCGCGCTGGACAGCTGGCCGGCGTGCAGGGGCTGGCGGGCTGCGGCAGCGGCGAGCTGGTGCTGCCGATTGGCGGCGGGCTTGGCGATGCCCCTGGGGGCGCTGAGCTGCTGGCCGCCCTGCTGCAGGGCCGGGCGCTGCCGTTCGACGCCAGTGGCGAGGCCACCGCCCTGCACCCCCGCCGCGAGCTGCACACCGAGCTGGGCCTGGAGCAGATCGGCACCGGCCGCCTGCTGCTGCACCGGGCCATCAGTGAAAACGGGGTGGTGGCCCTCAGCCAGGCCGAAGGCCCCTGCCCCAGCCCCTACGGCACCCTGCTGGGGCCAGCCGCCAACGCCCTCTATTCCTGTGGCGGCGCCGGCAGCATCGGCCTCACCATGCCGGGGCTGTCGCTGCTGGGCCCGGGCTCACCGGTGCTGGTGGGCGGCGCCCTCGGCTGGGTGGTGGGGGCCGGCAGCGGTCACCAGCCCGGCTGCCGCCGCCAGGCCAGCGGCCATGCCCGCACCCCGGGGGCCTCCGCTGCGGTGAGCGTGGATCTGCACGACATGCGGCCCGAGTGGGTGCGCCCCTGCTTCTTCGAGGGCCACGGCAGCGCCCTGCTGGTGGCGATCGCGGCGCCGGTGCCGCTGATCAATGGCACGGTGGCGCGCCAGGCCGCCGCCGGTCCAGAGGCGTTGGAGGCACCCGTGCTCGACCTGTCGGTGCCGCGGCGGGTCAAGCCCAGCCTGGGGGCGGCCACCTATGCGGAGCTGCTCAGCGGCACGATCACGGTGCGGGGCCGCCCGGTGGCCTGCGCCCCCTCCCACAGCCCGCGGCTGGCCGCCGCCGCCGCCGCCGCCCTGGCGGAAGCCTTGCGCAGCGGCGCCTTCCCGCTGCGGCTGCCCCTGGTGCCGCTGAGCGCGCGCCCCAGCCTGCTGCCGATCGAGGCCTGAGCTGTTGGTCGGCCGGGTGTTGGTCTGGCTGCCAACCACACGTAAGCTCCCGCCACACCTGTGCACCCGCGGCGCCGCCTGCCATGGCCGACGACACCACCAGCAGCCCCGACCAGAGCGCTACCAACCCGAACACTCCCGAGCCTGCTGAGCAAGCAGTCGAATCGGTGGAGCAGTCGGTGGAGCTGGTTGAGCAGATTGAGCCGATTGGACTTGTTGAACAGGTTGTTGAACAAACCGCTGAAGCAGCGGTGACCGCCCCCCCCGAGCCCAGCGTTGCCACCACGTTGGTGGTGGAGCCCTCACCAGCTCCCCTCGCAACCCAGCCGGGCCCATCAGCCGGCGGCGAGGGCACAGGCGAGGGGGAGGGCGGTGAGTGGGAGCTGCTGCTGCAGAAGCTGGGCCAGTGGCTCAACCAGGGTGAACTGCAGAGCCTCTGGAGCCAGGCCCGCAAACCCGTCACGTTCTTGGCAGCCCTGGTGGGCCTGCTGCTGGTGCTGCGCGTCTACAACGCCGTGCTCGGTGCCCTCGACAGCCTGCCGCTGGTGCCCGGGCTCCTGGAGCTGGCTGGCGTGGTGTGGTCGGTGCGCTACGGCGTGCCCAAGCTGCTGCGCAGCAGCGAGCGGGAACGGCTGTTGAGCGGCCTGGGCAATCGCTGGAAGTCCTTCCGCGGCAAAGGCTGAGCCGACATCGCTCCAAAGGAATCGGGGCGCACCGGTTGATAGCTTGGCCCGAATACGCACAGTTCCGGTGAACATCCAGCTCGGTCGCAATCGCGTCGTCCGCCGCGCCTACGGCATCGACGAGATCGCCCTGGTTCCGGGCGGCCGTACCGTCGACCCCGCCGTCACCGACAGCAGCTGGAGCCTGGGCGGCATCAGCCGCGAGATCCCGATCATCGCCAGCGCCATGGACGGCGTGGTGGATGTGGGCATGTGTGTGGCACTCGCCAAGCAGGGCGCCTTGGGTGTGCTCAACCTGGAGGGCGTCCAGTGCCGCTACGACGACCCCAACCCTGCCCTCGATCGCATCGCCGCCGTCGACCGCGACAGCTTCGTGCCGCTGATGCAGGAGCTCTACAGCCAGCCGGTGCGGGAAGACCTGATCCGCCAGCGCATCGCTGAAATCAAGCAGCAGGGCGGCATCGCCGCGGTGAGCGCCACCCCGGTGGCGGCCCTGAAATTCGGCCGTGCCATTGCTGAAGCGGGCGCCGATCTGTTTTTTGTGCAGGCCACGGTGGTCAGCACTGAGCACATCGGCCCTGAGGGCCAGGAAACCCTCGATCTTGAGGCCCTCTGCCGCGACTTCGGCGTGCCCGTGGTGATCGGCAACTGCGTCACCTACGACGTGGCCCTCAAGCTGATGCGGGCCGGCGCCGCCGGCGTGATGGTGGGCATCGGCCCCGGTGCCGCCTGCACCAGCCGCGGCGTGCTCGGCATCGGCATCCCCCAGGCCACTTCGGTGGCCGACTGCGCTGCCGCCCGCGACGACTACTTCAACGAAAGCGGCCGCTACGTGCCGATCGTGGCCGACGGCGGCATCGTCACCGGCGGCGACATTTGCAAATGCCTGGCCTGCGGCGCCGACGCCGTGATGATCGGCTCACCCATCGCCCGCGCCGCCGAGGCCCCCGGCCGCGGCTTCCACTGGGGCATGGCCACCCCCAGCCCGGTGCTGCCCCGCGGCACCCGCATCAAAGTGGGCACCACCGGCAGCCTTGAAAAAATCCTGCGCGGACCCGCCTCCCTCGACGACGGCACCCAGAACCTGCTCGGCTGCATCCGCACCTCCATGGGCACCCTGGGCGCCCGCACCATTAAGGAGATGCAGCAGGTGGAGGTGGTGGTGGCCCCCTCCCTGCTCACCGAGGGCAAGGTGTATCAAAAGGCCCAGCAGCTGGGCATGGGCAAATAGATCGCGGCGTTAGCGTGAAGGCGTGGGGGCTTCGGCTCACACACTCCTCACACCCTCCGGCCCGGCGCGTCCGGGCCTTTTGTCTTCCCCCGGCACCCAGTCAGCAGCCACCCAGCCAGGCTGATCACGTCCTGCAACGGTCCATGGTTGCCTCGAAATAACCTTGCTAGATTCCCTGAAACCCTGATCCAGCAAGGATGTCCAGCGCTGCCGCTGTCACTGACGCTTCCTTTGAGCAAGATGTGCTCAAGAGTGATCTGCCCGTGCTGATCGACTTCTGGGCCCCCTGGTGCGGCCCCTGCCGCATGGTTGCGCCGATCGTGGACGAGATCGCCGCCGAATTCGAGGGCAAGATCAAGGTGTTCAAGCTCAACACCGACGAAAACCCCAACGTCGCCAGCCAGTACGGGATCCGCAGCATCCCCACCCTGATGATCTTCAAGGGCGGCCAGAAGGTCGACACCGTGGTGGGTGCCGTACCCAAGACCACCCTCTCAGGCACGATCTCCAAGTACCTCTAAGCATCCCTGCTGGTTGAGGGCAGACAGCTGAGCGACCCATCCCGTTTCGGCCAGAGTCCGCTGCAGGTTCTGGCCCAGGAGCTCGAAAACCACCCCCAGCGGCACCTAATCGAGCGATCGCTGGTGTCGCTGTTGCAGGTGAGTCGCCACGAACGCGGCCAAGATGAGTGGCGCCTGATCAGCGGTGCCCTGGCCGATATCAGCGAAGCGCTGGAGGTGTTTCACCCCCATCGCGACACCCGCAAGATCACCGTCTTCGGCTCGGCCCGCACCGTCGCCAGCGACCCCTGCTACGGCCTGGCCGAGCAGCTGGCCCGCTGTGCTGTTGAAGCCGGCTTCGAGGTGATGACCGGAGCCGGCGGCGGCATCATGGAGGCCGCCAACAGCGGTGCCGGCTGCGAAGCCAGCATCGGCCTCAACGTCGATCTGCCGTTCGAGCAGCACGCCAATCGCTTTATGAGCAGCTGCGATGGCCGGCTGCTGCACTTTCGCTATTTCTTCACCCGCAAGCTGTTCTTCCTGCGGGAGAGCGATGCCCTGGTGGTGTTGCCGGGGGGCTTCGGCACCCTCGATGAGCTGTTCGAATCGCTCACCCTGATTCAGACCGGCCGCACCCCACCGATCCCCCTGGTGCTGCTCGCCCCCGAAGACGACAGCTTCTGGAGCGGCTGGCAGCGGGATCTCAACGAAGGGCTGGCCGCCCGCGGCGTGATCTCCCCAGAAGACGGCGACCTGCTGAGCGAAGCCCACACGGGCGAGGAGGCGGTGGCCCGCATCAGCCACTTCTACCGGTTGTTTCACTCGGCGCGGCTCGGCGACGATCGCATCGAGCTGCTGCTCAACGCCGCCCTCCAGAGCGAGCAGCTCAAGGCCCTGAATCTCCAGTTCGACGATCTGGTGGATGAGGGCGTGATCCAGGCCCGCGACACCGTCGACGACCACGGCCTGCTGCGCCCCTGCCTGCACTTCCACTTCGACCGCCGCCGCATCGGCCGCCTCTACCAGCTGCTCGATGTCCTCAACAGCCTGCCCGTTCCGCCCGACCAGGTGCTGGAGCAGCCTGGGCGGCGCCAACCCATCACGCCCCCATGACGCGCCTTGGCCTGATCGACTACGGCATGGGCAATTTGCACTCGGTGCAGCGGGCCTTTGAGCGGCTCGGCGCCGTGGTGCAGCCGGTGTCCAACGCCGCCGAGATGGATGGCTGCACGGCCCTGGTGCTGCCGGGGGTGGGCGCCTTTGATCCGGCGATGCAACGCTTGCGCCAGGGCGGCCTGGCCGAGGCGATCACCCGCTGGTGTGCCGCGGGCAAGCCCCTGCTGGGCATCTGTCTGGGCCTGCAGCTGTTGTTTGAGGCCAGCGACGAGGGCACGGCGGCAGGCCTCGGCCTGCTCAAAGGCCGGGTGCGGGCCCTGCCGCGCTGCCCGGGCCAGCCGATTCCCCACATGGGCTGGGAGCCGCTGATCGCCGCCAACCCCAGCCCGCTGCTACCCGCCGGCGGCCCAGACACCTGGGTGTATTTCGTGCACTCCTACGCCGCCGAACCCAACGATCCGGCCTGCAACACCGCCCTGGTGCGCTTCGGCGACACCGCCGTCACGGCCGCGGTGTGGCAGGGCGCCATCGGGGCGTGCCAGTTTCACCCGGAGAAATCCGGCCCCCACGGGGAGGTGATCCTGCGCCGCTGGCTTGCCTGGCTCGCCGCCCAATGAGCCTGCGGCTGAGCGGTGGCCGGCGCCTGCAGAGCCCGCCTGGCAACACGGCCCGCCCCACCAGCTCCCGGGTGCGGCTGGCGGTGATGAACCTGCTGGCGCCGGAGCTGCCGGGCTGCGCCTGGCTGGATCTGTGCAGCGGCAGCGGCGTGATGGCCTGCGAGGCGCTGCAGCGGGGCGCCCGACGCGTCGTGGCGGTGGAGCAGGACCGGCGGATCGCCGCCGTGGCCAGGGCCAACCTGGATGCGGTGGGCCAGGGGCTTGATCAGGGGCTGGCGCGGGCCGCTGAGGCATCTCCCCACTGGGAGGTGCACTGCCGCGAAGTGAGCCGCTGGCTGGCCCAGCCTGACAGCGAAGGCTTTGATCTGATCTACGCCGATCCGCCCTATGCCGCCGGGCTCTACGTTGCGATCGCCGCTGGCGTGGCCGCAGGCGACTGGCTTAAGCCCGGCGGCACTTTGGTGTGGGAATGCGCCAGCTCAGCGGTGCCACCCAAGCCCAAGGGGTGGCAGCAGCGGGACGAACGGCGCTATGGCAGCACAAGCCTGGTGGTGCTGCAACAGGCCTGATCGCCGCAAAACGACAAGCAAGCCTCAGTCGAGCAGGGTGCCGCGGCGATACTGGTTCCAGGCCGCCACAAACAAGCCGGCCAGGGTCACAGGAATCAGACCGAGCACGATGCCGCAGAGCAGGGGTTCGATCATGGGGCGGTTACGGCATCAATCTGGGCACAATTGTTCCACGTCCATGGCTCTCACCGCGAGCCTGCTGCACCAACTGTGACCGGCCCACCCCTGACCCCCACGGTCTCCCCAGCTCCTGCCTCCCCGGCACCCGTCGCCCCGGCAGCCGTTGCCGCCACCGGCCGCCGCGGCCTGATCGCCGCCCTGGTGGGGATGGCGGCGGCCGCCTGCATCGTGGCGGTGCTGCTGGTGCTGCCAGCAGCCCAGGCCGACCCTTACACGCGCCAGACCCTCGAGCTCAGCGGCTCTAGTGAAAACGGCGGCCGGCTGTTCCGGCTCAACTGCGCCGGTTGCCACGGCATTGCCGGCCAGGGCCTGGTGGGCCCCAACCTGCACGGGGTGGCGGAACGCAAGGCCCCACGCCAACTGATCCAACAAGTTGTGAGCGGCCGCACCCCGCCGATGCCGCGCTTTCAACCCGAGCCCCAGGCCATGGCCGACCTGCTGGCCTATCTCAACGGCCTGGTGTGAGCGCCACACCCCAACCGCCTCCCCCGCTCGCCGTGGTGCTGGTGGAGCCCGCCGGGCCCCTGAACGTCGGCAGCGTCGCCCGGCTCTGCGCCAATTTCGGGGTGGCGGAGCTGCGCCTGGTGGCCCCCCGCTGCGACCACCTGGGCGAGGAGGCCCGCCGCATGGCCGTGCATGGGGCCTGGGTGCTGGACCAGGCCCGCCTGTTCCCCAGCCTCAGCGCCGCCCTGGCCGACTGCCACCGGGTGGTGGCCACCAGCGGCCGGCGCGCCGGTGAACCCCTGCCCCTGCTGGCCCCGGAGCCGGCCCTGCACTGGCTGGCCGAGGGGCCACCAAGCGCCCGGGCCCTGGTGTTCGGGCGGGAAGACCGGGGCCTCAGCAACGACGAGCTGCTCCAGGCGGGTCGGCTGCTGACCCTGGGCAGCGGTAAGGCCTACAGCTCCCTCAACCTCTCCCACGCTGCCGCCCTGGTGCTGCACAGCTGGCACGGCCTCGGAGCTGCTGGCGCCTCTGCGCCGGCCCCAGCCCCAAGCCTGGCCCCCAACCCCGGCGACCGCCGGGCCCTCGAGTCCATGCTCGGCGACGCCGAAGCCCTGCTGCTCGACGTGGGCTTCCTCTATCCCCACACCGCCCACGCCCGCATGGCCAAACTGCGGGCCCTGCTGCAACGGGCCCAGATCTCGGCCGAGGAGGTGGCCCTGGTGCGCGGCATGGTGCGTCAGCTGCGCTGGGCCAGCCAGCGAGGCAGCAAGCCTGGCCAGACCCCTTAGCGTCGGACCACTTCGACTGCAGGGCCCTGTGACTGCTGGCCGTTCGCCCCGCAGCCCCAAAAGCCGCTGGGGCCAGCCCCTGCGGCTGGTGTTGCGCTTGATGGTGATGGGCATCGGTCTGGGGGTGATCACCGGCACCAGCCTCAAGCTGCTGGCCCCCCGCCTGGCCCAGGGCGCCATGGAGGCACCCAGCCTCGACCTCGGGGCCGCCAACACCGGCAAGGGGCTCGACCCCGGCCAGTTCGAACCCCGCACCGAGCTGACAGCCCTGAGCCAGCGCTGGGCCCAGCTCGCCGCCGCCCAGAAAGGCCTGCAGAGCTCGGCCTTCCTGCTGGTGCTCGACGACGGTCGCTTCGCCCAACTGCAGCCCGACCTGGCCCTGCCGGCCGCCAGCTCGATCAAAACGCCGATCCTGCTGGCGGGTCTGGAAGACTTCGACAACGGCAAACTGCGCTGGAACGAGCCGCTGCCCCTCACCAAGGAGGTGGTGGGTGGAGGTGCCGGCTGGATGGCCAGCAAACCAGTCGGCACCCGCTTCCCATTTTTCGAGGCGGCCACCGAGATGATCCGGGTGAGCGACAACAGCGCCACCAACCTGCTGATCAAGCGCCTGGGCGGCAAAACCGCCCTCAACGAGCGCTTCACCGCCATCGGCCTGCCTTCCACAGCGGTGAACAACTGGCTGCCCGACCTTGAAGGCACCAACACCACCAGCAGCCGCGACCTGGCCCGCTCGATCGCTCTGGTGGACACCGGCGAGAAACTCAGTCCCCGGGCCCGCGATCTGTTTCGGGAAATCATGGGCACCTCCCGCACCAACACCCTGATTCCCCTGGGGCTGCTGCTGGGGCTCGGCAAGGATTCCGCCGACCCCGACAGCGAGCTGCTGAGCTTCGGGATCACCGCCTACAACAAAACCGGCGACATCGGCATCGCCTATTCCGATGCGGCCCTGATCCAACTGCCCAATGGCCAGCGGGCCGTGGCGGCGTTCATGGTCAAGGGCCCGTTCAACGACCCCCGTTCCGCCGATCTGATCCGTGCCATGGCCGGCGAAGTGTCCAAAACCCTGGTAGGCCGTAAATGAACTCCACCTCCGGACGGCGGCGCGCCCGCCTACCCCTGCTGCTGCTGGCCGTCCTGGTCGCTCCGACCCCGTCGCTCGCCCAACCAGCTCCCGTGCTGCGCCCTCAAACCGTGGCGCCCCTCAGCGGCGGCCTCGACCGGGTGCTGCTGGTGAACGACAACAACCCTGAGCTGATTCGCGAGCCGGGAATCCTGCTGTCCACCTTCCCCGGCAGCGGCCGCGGCGTGCCGTCGGCCCACCTGGATGTGGTCCTCAACGGCCGCTTCGATCTGTTCAGCCACCACGTGTACGCCGGCAAGCCGGAGAGCCTCGATTCCACCCTGTGGCTGGCGGTGCTGGCGGCTCCCCGCGAGCCGGAGCCGGTGATGCTGAAGCTGCTGAGCGGCTCCACGGCGCTGTCCCAGGCGGTGGAGCCCGGCCAGGCCGGCGCCCCCTTCCTGCCGCTGCCGGCCCTGATGGCCCAGGGCAGCACGCCGGTGTGGGCCGGACCCGGCAGCCGGGTGGCCACCGAACTGCTGGCCCGCCAGCGCAGCCCCCAACTGCCCGCCAGCTGGACCCTGCCGCCCGGCGCCCCCAGCACCCTGGTGGTGCTGCCCCTGCCGGTGCGGGGCCTCGACCCCCTGCTTAATGGCCTCAACCTGCAGATGCGCCTGGAGAGCTCCGGCCCCGTGAGCCTCGCCACCCTGGCCGCCTTCGGCAGCGGCAACCAGCCGCCGCCGGCGAGCACCTGGGCCGCGCTGCTGGAGGGGGGCCTGAGCCCGCGGGAGCACGCCCCCACCCCCCGGGGCAGCAAGGGGGGGATGGTGTATTCGCGGGTGAGTGGGGTGCAGGTGGGCAGCGTCTGGCGCAGCCGCCTCACCGATCCGGGCCAGAATTGGCTGAGCGTGCGCCGGGCGCCGATCTCCTGGCCGATCAGCAGCCTGGAGCGCGGCACCCTGGGCACCGGCCAGGTGCAAACCGCCGAGCTCCAGGCCTTTTACCCCGGCACCGCCTGGGCCGCCCACGGCAACTACGGCGTCGAATACGACCTGAGCATCCCCCTGCGAAACGACACGACCCAGCCAGTGGCGCTGCTGCTGGCGCTGGAATCGCCGATCAAGGGCGATGCTGCCGCCGGGGGCCTGCGCTTCCACAGCACCCCCGGCAGCCGACCGGTGATGTTCCGCGGCACGGTGGAGGTGACGGGGCTGGATGGCACGCCCTCCCCCTCGGGGGCCCCGGGCCGGCCGGCGGGTCGGCGCAGCTTTCACCTGGTGCAGCGGGCCGGCGAGCCGGGGCCCGCCCTGGGCACGGTGAGCCTGGCGCCGGGGGCCAGCCGCCAGCTGCAGGTGCGGCTGATCTATCCGGCCGATGCCACCCCGCCCCAGGTGCTCAGCCTGCTGCCCGTGCCAGAGCCAGCTGTGAAACAATCCAAAACCACTCCAGCCAGCCATCCGTGACGCCAGCCCCCCGCAAGCGCAGGGTCTTCCCCTTCACCGCGATCGTCGGGCAGGAGGAGATGAAGCTGGCCCTGCTGCTCAACGTGATCGATCCGCGCATCGGCGGCGTGATGATCATGGGCGACCGCGGCACGGGCAAATCCACCACGATCCGGGCCCTGGCCGACCTGCTGCCCGAGATCGACGTGGTGGCGGGCGACCCTTACAACAGCTCCCCAGACGACCCCGACCTGCAAAGCGCCGAGGTGCGCGCCCGCGCCGAGCAGGGCGAGGAGCTGCCGGTGGAGCCCCGCCAGGTGCCGATGGTGGACCTGCCCCTGGGCGCCACCGAAGACCGCCTCTGCGGCACCATCGACATCGAAAAAGCCCTGAGCGAAGGCGTGCGTGCCTTTGAGCCGGGCCTGCTGGCCAAGGCCAACCGCGGCCTGCTCTACGTGGACGAGGTGAACCTGCTGGACGACCACCTGGTGGACGTGCTGCTTGATTCGGCTGCCTCCGGCTGGAACACCGTGGAGCGTGAGGGCGTCAGCGTGCGCCACCCGGCCCGCTTCGTGCTGATCGGCTCGGGCAACCCGGAGGAGGGTGAACTGCGGCCCCAGCTGCTCGATCGCTTCGGCATGAGCGTGGAGGTGCGCACCGTGCGCGATCCCGAACTGCGGGTGCAGGTGGTGGACCAGCGCACCAACTTCGACAGCGATCCCGACAGCTTCAACAACGCCGTGCAGACCACCCAGGACGCCCTGCAGGCGCGGGTGGTGGACGCCCAGCAGCGGCTGCCGCACGTGGCCATCGACGACGACCTGCGCATTCGCATTTCGGCGGTGTGTGGCGAGCTGGATGTGGATGGCCTGCGCGGCGACATCGTCACCAACCGCGCCGCCCGCGCCCTGGCAGCCTTTGAGGGCCGTACCGAGGTGAGCGAAGACGACATCGCCCGGGTGGTGGCCTGCTGCCTGCGCCACCGGCTGCGCAAGGACCCCCTCGAGCAGATCGACTCGGGCGACCGGGTGGTCAAGGTGTTCTGCAAGGTGTTCGAGCGCCCCGACAGCAGCGACCGCAGCGCCTTCGAGTTGGCCTTGGCGGCCTGAGCGGCCGCCCATCACAGCGCTGGAAGGACGTCCGAAACCGGCATTGATAACGGCATATGATGTCGATATCAATCTTGACCGCGGGGGCGCGGGCCCGATGCGCACGATCATCGATCTGCCCGATGTTGATCGGGAACGGCTCGACAGCCTCTGCCGCCAGCGCGGTCTGTCCCGCGCCGAAGGCCTGCGCCAGGCCCTGCGCAGCTGGCTGGACCACCAGGGCGTTCAGCACCAGAGCGTCTTTGGCCTGTGGCGCAACCGCCCGGAAGATTCCCTGAGCCTGGAGCGGGCGCTGCGCAGCGAATGGGAGCGCTGACGTGGCCGCTGGGATTGCAGCTGCAGGGCTGCTGCTCGACTCCAACATCCTGATCGATCTCTTACGCGGGGAAGCCCAGGCCCTCGCCTGGATCGAAGCCCACGCCGGGGCTGCCTCGATCAGCGTGATCAGCTGGATGGAAATCCTGGTGGGCTGCCGCGATGACGAATTGGGCGCCGTGGAACCCTGGCTGAGCAGCTTTCCGCGCCTGGAGCTGACCCAGGCCATCGCCCGGGAGGCGGTGGCCTGCCGCCGCAGCCTGGGCCTGAAAATCCCTGACGCCATCATCCTCGCTACGGCGCGCTGCCATCGCCTGCAGCTGGTGACCCGCAACACCCGCGATTTCCCGGAGTCCCTCGGCGATGTGCGGGTTCCGTACCGACTCAGCCCCGAGGACTGAGCCATGCGCATCCTCGGCATCGATCCCGGCCTGGCCCGCGTGGGCTACGGGGTGATCGAGGTGGAGAGCGAGCGGGGCCGCAGCGGCCGCCAAGCACTGCTCGACTGCGGCATCCTGCGCACCGAGCCCGGCCGCAGCGAGGGGGAGCGGATGGTGGAGATCGCCCGCGACCTGCGGGTGCTGATCCGCACCTGGCGGCCCGAGCTGGCGGTGGTGGAGAAGTTTTTCTTCTACCGCTCCAGCACCACCATCGCCGTGGTGCAGGCCCGCGGCGTGCTGATGATGACCCTGGCGCGCTTCAAGGTGCCGGTGGTGGAGTTTCCGCCGATGCAGATCAAGCAGGCCCTCACCGGCCACGGCCATGCCCAGAAAGACGAGGTGCTTGAGGCGGTGATGCGCGAGCTCGACCTCGACACCCCACCCCGGCCCGATGACGCCGCCGACGCCCTCGCCGCCGCCCTGACGGGCTGGTTCCAGCGATGAGCGCCGCGGATGACGCCACCGCCAGCACCAAAGCCACGCTGCGGCGGCAGTTCCGCGCCCAGCGCCAGGCCCTGCTGCCGGCAGCCCAGCCCGCCATCGAGGCCCAAGCGCTACGGCACGTGCCCGGGCTGCTGGCCCCGGGTCAGCTCCTAGGGCTCTACTGGCCCCTACCCGGCGAGGTGGATCTGCGGGTCCTGCGGAGCCTGCTGCCCGGCCGGGTCGCCCTGCCGGCCATCACCCACGCCGCAGGGGATGGTGATTCCCAACTGGTGTACCGGCCCTGGCACGACGCAGAGGCCTTGGCGCCCGATGGCTGTGGCATCCCCGCCCCAGCAGGAGAGCTGAGCGCTGGCGAGCTGGGAGGGGGCGAGCTAGACCCGGAGATGCTGGGCCTGCTGCTGATTCCGGCCCTGGCCTGCGACGCTGCCGGGATTCGGCTCGGTTATGGCGGCGGCTGGTACGACCGGCTGCGGGCCGATCCGGCCTGGGCGCGGGTGCCGGCGCTGGCGGTGCTGCCCCAGGGCTGCCGGCTGGAGCAACTGCCCCGCGACCCCTGGGACGTGCCACTCCACGGCTGGCTGGATGAAAACGGGCCCGGCTGGCTGGATCCCGCGCCTCGGTGTTGAACCGGTGGAACAGGTTGTTGAACAACTTGTTCAACAAAGGCTTCACGAGCGGCGCAGTAGCTGCCCCCGTTTGCCAGGATCAATACCATTCTTCCAGCACCGCTTTGGACCTGTCTGCGTCGCGCATCCCCAGCAGCCACGCCTCAGCCCCTGAGCAGGTGCTGGCCGCCGAACTGCAGGAGCGGGGCCAGAGCCACGACGCCCTCTCGATGATGGTGAGCTCGATGGTGCGGATGGTGCAGGCCGGCAAAAGTAGCGATAGTCGCTGGAAAGCGTCCTGATCCAGCCATGACCCTGCGCCATCCAGTGGTCCGCTTCAGTGCCGCCAGCGGCCTCGCGGCGGTTGCAGCCCTGCTGATTGGGCCAGCCCCGGCCCGCAGCCATGCCCTGGAAAGCAGCCTCGAGCGATTGAGCAGCCTCACCAACCAAGTGGTGCTCGACAGCCGCTTCGGCAACGGCGAACCGGCCGATGATGCGGTGGTGCGGCTAGTGCCACCGGGCGGCACCCCGATCGACGTGGGCCGCACCGACGCCAACGGCCAGCTGCGCTTCCGCCTGCCCCCAGGGGCCACCACCGCCTGGGAAGTGCAGGTGGACAAGGGGCCTGGGCATCGCGACTACCTGGAACTGCCCGGCACCAGCCCCACCACCTCCAGCTCACGCGCCGCTGGCTGGCAGCCGCTGGCCTTCAGCGGCAGCGGTGGTGTCTTGGGCGTTGGAGCCATTGTTGGGACCCTGGGCATAACCATGACCTGGCGCCGCGGCCGGCGCACCGGACGCCGCTGATGGCAGCCGCCCCCACCGGCAGCCCTGCCCTCGACCAGATCGTGGCGCGTCTAGCCGGCACGACCGATCCCAGGCGGCGCTACGAATACGTGCTGTGGCTGGCCAAGAAGCTCGAGCCCCTTCCGGAAGATTTTCGCGACGACGCCTTCAAGGTGAAGGGCTGCGTCTCCCAGGTGTTTGTGGTGGGGGAACTGGTGGACGGCAAGCTCCACTGGCGCGGCGATTCCGATGCGGCGATCACCAAGGGGCTGCTGGCCCTGCTGATCCAAGGACTGGAGGGGCTGACGCCCGCGCAGGCCACCGCCATCGATCCGAGCTTCATCGCGGCCACCGGTCTGCAGGCCAGCCTCACGCCGTCGAGGGCCAACGGCTTCCTCAACATCCTGCGGCTGATGCAGGCCCAGGCCCAGGCGCTGGCGGGCTGATTTCGGCACAGGCGGGCTGATTTCTAGGATCGCCCCACTGCAATCCCCCAGCGCATGACCATCGGCATCGGCTTGCTCGGCCTCGGCACGGTGGGGGCAGGCGTGGCCGGCATTCTGGCGACCCCCTCCGGGCGCCATCCGCTGGTGGCTGAACTGGACCTGCGTCGGGTGGCGGTGCGCGACCTGACCCGGCCGCGGCCCGTGGAGCTGGCCGCTGAGCTGCTCACCACCAATCCGGAGGCGGTGGTGGACGACCCGGCCGTGGACATCGTGGTGGAGGTGATGGGCGGCCTGGAGCCGGCCCGCTCCCTGATCCTGCGGGCGATCGCCGCCGGCAAGCCGGTGGTGACCGCCAACAAGGCCGTGATCGCCCGCTACGGCGAGGAGATCGCTGCGGCCGCCGCCGAGCAGGGCGTGTATGTGCTGATCGAAGCAGCCGTGGGTGGCGGCATTCCGATCATCGAGCCGCTCAAACAGTCCTTGGGTGCCAACCGCATCCAGCGGGTGAGCGGGATCATCAACGGCACCACCAACTACATCCTCAGCCGCATGGCGGCCGAGGGCGCCGCCTACGCCGACGTGCTGGCCGAGGCCCAGCGGCTGGGCTACGCCGAAGCCGATCCCGCCGCCGACGTGCAGGGCGGCGACGCCGCCGACAAGATCGCCATCCTGGCGGGCCTGGCCTACGGCGGCAGCGTGCCCCGGGCCGCCATCCCCACCGAAGGCATCGACAGGCTGGAGGCCCGCGACGTGGCCTACGCCGCCCAGCTGGGCTACGTGGTGAAGCTGTTGGCGGTGGCCCAGGCCATGCCCAACCTGAATCAGGGCGCCGAGCAGCTGCTGGATGTGCGCGTGCATCCCACCCTGCTGCCCAAAGCCCATCCGCTGGCCGGGGTGAACGGGGTGAACAACGCGATCCTGGTGGAGGGGGATCCGGTGGGCCAGGTGATGTTTTACGGCCCGGGAGCTGGCGCTGGCCCCACCGCCTCGGCCGTGGTGGCCGACATCCTCAACATCGCCGGCATCCGCCAGGCCACCGCAGGCTCAGCCAAGCCCCCCCTCGATCCCCTGCTGGCCGCGGGCAGCTGGCGGGCCTGCCGCCTGGTGGACAGCGCCGAGACGACCCACCGCAACTACGTGCGGCTGCGCACCAGCGACGAGGCCGGTGTGATCGGCAAGATCGGCACCTGCTTCGGCGAAGCGGGCGTGTCGATCCAGTCGATCGTGCAGTTCGAAACCCAGAGCGCCGGCGACGCCGAAATCGTGGTGATCACTCACGACGTGTGCGAAGCCAACTTCCGCCAGGCCCTGGCCGCGATCGAAGCCCTGGCTGACGTGCAGGCCGTGGCCGCCTGCCTGCGCACCCTCTAGAGCGCGACTGATCAAGGCCATCAGGTCTGCAAATCGCCACCCGCTGGCCGGAGGGCCCCACGACAGGCCACAGTGGGTGCATCAATCTGAAGCAATCCTTAAGACGCCTTCCGCCCGGTGACTGTGACGATCCCCTCACCAGGCCGGCCTCGGTAACGACACGAACAGTTTCAGCCCTCGTAGGACCTGCAGGATTGCGTTGTGTAAAGGGTCCCTTTGCAACCCTTCACCACTCTGTCCCGATTCCCACCCTCCAGCCCCGTCATCCATCCATCCGGCAGCCATCGCCGCCTTCCCCTATGACCGGTCCCACCTGCTCCACCGCCGCACCCGCCCTTCACCAGGGCGCCTGCGTGCACCTCGGCAGCGATGAGCAGCTCTACCAGGTGATCGGCATCGACGACCATCACGACCGCTGCTGGCTGCGCCGCTGGCCCCTGGACCGCCAGGGTTCGGAGGTGTTTGAAATTTCCCTGCAGCAGGTGCGTCCGGCCCGGCCACATCGGTCTTGAATGGCGAGGCTTTGACGGACGCCCCTTGCCCCGCGCTCCGCGGCTGAACCGCATCCAGGCTGCAGCCCTGCTGATGGCCGGCCTGGGGATGGGTCTCACCCTCGGGGGCTGCCAACCCCGCCAAGGCACCAACGCATCCCACCCGGCCAACAACCGCCTGGTGGTGGCCAGCAAGAACCGCATCGACACGGTCGATCCCGCGGGCGCCTACACCTTTGGCGCCATGCAGCTGCTGAGCGCCATCGGCGATCCGCTGTATGCGATCAACGCCCGAGGCCAGCTGGAGCCGCGGCTCGCGGTGGCCCTGCCCCAGCTCAGCGGAGACGGCCTCACCGCTCGGGTGGAACTACGCCAGGGGGTGCGTTTCCACGACGGCACGCCGTTTGACGCGGCCGCCATGGTGTTCACGCTTGAGCGCTTCCTGGCGATCGGCAAGCTCAGCTACCTGCTCGGCGATCGGGTGAGCGCCGTGCGGGCCGTGGGGCCCTACACGCTCGAGCTGAAGCTCAAACGGCCCTACAGCGCCCTGGCCGAGCTGCTCAGCGCCGTCAACCTGACGCCGCTCTCCCCCAGCGCCTACCGCAAGCACCGCCGCAGCTTCCTCAACGACCGCTTCGTGGGCACGGGGCCTTACCGGCTCAGCTTCTTCACCAACCAGCAGCAGCGGCTGGAGCCCTTCGCCGGCTACTGGGGGCCCAAGCCCGCCAACGGCGGCCTCGATCTGGTGGCCCTGAGCAACTCCACCGCCCTGTTCGGCGCCCTGCAGAGCGGCGAGGTGGATGTGCTGCTCTCCACCAGCCTGGAGATCGACCAGCAGGCGGCCCTGCGGCGGCGGGCGGCGGCGGGGGCGTTGCGGGAGGGCAGCGGACCAGCCCTGGAGATCGGCTACCTCACCCTGCTCACCGACCAGCCACCCCTCAACGATCCGCGCCTGCGCCAGGCGGTGGCCTACAGCCTTGATCGCAGCACGATCAGCCGCAGGGTGACCCTGGGGCTGCGGCCGCCCCTGCACGACCTGGTGCCGCCCAGCCTCAAGGGCGCGGATCCCACCGCCTGGCCGGGGTACAGCCCGGCCAAGGCGCGCCAGCTTTACCGCCAGGCCGGATACTGCAACGGCAAGCGGCTGAGCCTGCCGCTCACCTTCCGCTCCAACGTGCCCGCCGACAAGTTGTTTGCCCTCACCTGGCAGGCCCAGCTGAGGCAGGATCTTGGCGATTGCGTCGCCCTGGAGGTGACTGGCATGGAGGCCACCACCGCCTACCGCCAGCTAGGCGATGGCGCCTTCCCGCTGATCCTGCTGGAGTGGATGGGCGACTTCCCCGACGCCGACAACTACCTGGTACCGCTGCTGGGCTGCGACCAGGCCGAAGGCGAGCGCTGCCGCAAGGGCGCCGCAGCCGCCAGCGGCAGCTTTTGGAGCCAGCCGGGCCTGCAGCAGGAGCTGGAGCGCAGCGCCGCCCTGGCGGGTCCGGCGCGCACAGCCCTGCTGCGCCGCATCCAGCACCAGACCGCTGCCGCCAACCCCTACCTGCCGGTGTGGCTGGTAGCACCGCGGGCCTGGGCCCAGCGCCAGGTGAGCCAACCCCGCTTCGATGGCTCCGGCCGGCTGCTGCTGCAGGAGCTGCACCGCACCCACGCATCAACGGCTGGAGGTGGCGTGCGATGAGCCGCCGACGCACCCTGCTGCGTTATCTGGCGGCCCGGCTGGCCCTGGCGCCGGTGATGCTGTGGCTGATCGCCAGCCTGGTGTTCCTGCTGCTGCGGGTGGCGCCGGGCGATCCGATCGACGCCCTGCTCGGCACCCGCGCCCCCGAGAGTGCCCGGGCTGCCCTGCGGGCCCAGCTCGGGCTGGATCAACCGCTGCTGCAGCAATACGGCACCTTCCTGAGCAAGCTGCTGCACGGCGATCTGGGCGCCTCGCTCACCAACCAGCAACCGGTGACCGACGTGATCCGCCAAAGCCTGCCGGCCTCCCTGGAGCTGGGGGTGGTGGCCCTGCTGCTGGCAGCCGTGGTGGGGCTGGCGGTGGGCTTCTCCGGCATCGCCCGCCCCGAAGGCAAGCTCGACCTGGCCGGCCGGCTCTATGGCATCGGCACCTATGCCCTGCCGCCCTTCTGGGCGGCGATGGTGGTGCAGCTGGTGTTTGCGGTGTGGCTGGGCTGGCTGCCGGTGGGGGGCCGCTTCCCGCCCACGTTGCTGCCGCCCGAGGGCAGCGGCTTCTACCTGTTCGACAGCCTGCGCAGCGGCCTGGCCACGGGCCAGTGGCAGCAGCTGGTGGGCAGCGTGCGGCATCTGGTGCTGCCGGCGGCCACCCTCGGTGTGCTGCTGAGCGGCATCTTCGCCAATGCGCTGCGGCTCAACCTGCGCCGCGCCCTTGGCTCCGACTACGTGGAAGCGGCCCGCAGCCGCGGCCTGGGCGAAGCCCGGGTGGTGCTGCGCCACGCCCTGCCCAATGCCCTGCTGCCGGTGCTGACGATCACGGGCATCACGGTGGCCTCCCTGATCGGCGGCGCCCTGCTGATCGAGGTCACCTACTCCTGGCCGGGCATCGCCTTCCGGCTGCAGGAGGCGATCGCCCAGCGCGACTACCCCCTGGTGCAGGGGATCGTGGTGGTGGTGGCGGGCCTGGTGGTGCTGGTGACGGTGGCGGTGGATGCGCTGGTGGCCCTGCTCGACCCGCGCATCAGCTTCTGAAAGATCAAGGCAATGGAATCTGCTGGCGCCAGCGGCGGGCCTGATTACGGTCGAGCACGTAGGCGCGCACGCCGTCCTGGTCGCGGCGCTGGGGGGAGAGCAGCAAGGGGTGCTCGAGGCCCTGAAGGAATTCGGTGGTGAGGTTGAGCAGCAGAGCCTGCACCTTGAGGGGCTCGATGCCCACCAGCTCATTGCCAAGGCGGAACAACACCTCGCCTCGGTTGTCGATGCGAACCGGAGAAAAGTGGCTGGCGCCCTCCACCAGCACCAGGCGGCTGCGGGGGTGGCGTGCGCCGGCAAACACCGCCAACTGCTCCTGCTCCGGCGGCGTGACCAGATCCAGCCCGCCACCCACCAGCAGCACCGGCACCTTGAGATCCTCCAGGCCCCGATAGGGCCAGAGCAGGCTGCCGAAGCCGTTGAAGGCCACCACCCCCAACAGGGGCGACGACGCGGACATCGCCACCGGCAACGGGCCGGAGCTCGCGGCCCCATCGCCGGTGACCTGGGGCAGCTGGCACTGCAGCAGCCGCGACAGGTTGGTGAGCGGCAGCGACGCCAGGGCGAGTTCGCAGCGGCGGCCCAGGCCCCGCTCCGGCACCAGGCCTGCGCCCATTAACGCCGCAAGCCCACCGAGGGAATGGCCCATCAGCACCACCCCCTGCTCCCCCGCCGGCGCCGGACCAAACGGCGGCAGCCGGCCGTCCCGCTGGGCCTCAAACACAGCCTGCAGATCAGCCAGGCGCTGGGGCAGGGTTTCGGCACCGGGGGGCGGCGCATCACCGAGCAGGGAGGCCTGGAGGGCTTGCTGATCGCTGCCAGGATGATCCACCACCAGCACGGGCCAGCCGCGATCAGCCAGGGCGGCCGCCAGCCAACTGAGCTGGTCGGGGCTTCCGCCGAGGCCAGGCATCAGCAGCACCCAAGGGCCCTGGCGGGCCTGCTGGGCGGGCCAGAGTTCCAGCGGCACGGGCGTCACCCGGTGGGGCACGGCCAACTGCAGCCGCCGGGGCTGGCGCCGCACCACATTGGTGAAAGCCAGGGCCCGGGAGCTGCGCCGGGGCAGGGGCAGCTGGCGCAACTGGGCCAGGGCGCCGTTCTGGCGCTGGAGCTGGCTGCGCCACTGGCTGGCCAGCTCCAGCAGACCGTCGATGCGCAGGGTGACGCTGGGCACCGGCAGGGCCCGCAACAGCTCCAGGCTGGACACGCTGCTTTGACGCTCCAGCAGCTGGCGCAGGCTGCTGAGCAGCAGTGGCGCCGTGCTGCGGCTATTTGAGGTGGTCAGCAGGGTGCCTGCCTCCTTGAGCATCTGCTCGCCGGTCCAGCTGTTGAGCAGCTCCAGGCCGAAGCTGCGATCGCGCAGCAAGGGCGCCTGCAGCAGGCGGATCAGGTCGCGGCGGCTGGTGGGCTCGAGCAGGTTGAGCCACACGGCCAGATCGCCGCCCACGGCTCCGGGCGGGCTGGCCTGGTCGGGCTGGCGGGCCCAGGCCTCGAGCGCCACGAGATCGATCGGCACCTCCAGCCCATCGAGTTGCAGCCTCAGCTCCTCGGCAGCCCGCACCGGCAGCGGGGCCCACACGGCCCACGCCGCCAGAAGGACCGGCAACCCGGCCAGGGCGGCCCGGCGGCAAGGCGGGGGGAGAAGCAAATCAAGCGGCATGGGTGCTCCAGTCTCCTCCCTCCGGGCCGCGGCAGCAGACTGCACCCGAACTGACTGCCCTGTTGCTTGAGCCCACCCCACCGCCTGAGCCCAAGCCTTCGGTCCTGGCTGGCCCAGTTTCCAAAGGCCCTGCGGGAGGTGGCTCTGGTGCGGCTGGTGGCCTCGCTGGGGGCCGGTGGCGTGCTGTATCTCACGCCGATCGTGTTTCACCAGGAGGCCTTCAGCGCCCAGGCGGTAACCCAGGGGCTGGCGCTGGCGGCCCTGGCGGGCACGGTGGGCCGGTTTCTGAGCGGCGCGCTGCTGGACCGGGGGCTGGCCTGCTCGGTCCCGGTGCTGCTGGCGGCCGTCGCGGCGCTGCTGGGCGACGTTCGGCTGCTGGGCACGAGCGCCTTTGGCGGTTATGTGCAGGGCCAACTGCTGCTGGGCATCGCCGCTGGGCTCTACTGGCCAGCGATCGAGCTGGCGGTGCCGCTGGGCTGCCATATGGGGCCCCGGCCAATCCCGTCGGCCCGGGGCTATGCGTTGGCGCGCAGCGCCGATGCGGCCGGCATCGCCGCTGGAGCGCTGCTGGGAGCCCTGCTGGCGGCGGGCGGGCGGCTGCGGGGCATCTATCTGGTGGACATCGCCTGCCTGGTGGCGGTGGTGGTGCTGCTGCTGCGCCAGCCCCTGCCGCGGCCTACCCCCCCCAGCGGCGATCCCGCCGACCAAACACCCTGGCGCCAGTGGCTGCCGCCGCTGCTGCCGGTTCTGGCGATCAGCCTGCTCGCCACCTCCCTGCCGGCGCTGATGCAGAGCGCTCTGCCGCTGGATCTTGTGCGTGGTGGGCTGGAGCGGGCGGCGATGCCCGAGAGCCTGGGGGCGCTGCTGGTCGGCCTGCAGCTGGGGCTGCTGGTGCTGATCCAATGGCCGGTGGGTCAGGCCCTGGCGAAGCGGCCGGTGGCCCATGGGCTGGGGCTCAGCCTGGCCTGCTTTGCGGCGGGCACGGTGCTGCTGGCCTTCTCGGCGCTGAGCAGCCTCGGCCTGTGGCTGGTGCTGCTGGCCCAGCTGCCGCTGGCCCTGGGGGCGGCAGCCTTCCTGCCGATTGCCACCGAAGCGGTGATCGAGCTCAGCCCACGCGAGCACCAGGGGTTAGCCATGGCCCTGTTTTCCCAGTGCTTTGCCCTAAGCGCCCTGGCAGCGCCGCTGCTGGCCGGCCTGGCCCTCGATGCCCAGCGCCACGCCGGCGGCCTCTGGATCGTGATGACCCTGCTCTGCCTGGCGGCGCTCAACCTGGTGAAGCGGCTCAGGCGGCGGCCGGCGGCTCAGGAGACGCCTGGGGGGTCTGCTTAGCCACCCAGGCCTCGTGGGGCAGGGGCTCGGTGCCGTACTCCCAGTCGTCGTAGTCGGGATCGTTGCGGATCTTCTGGTGCAGCTCCTTCTGCACGTCGAAATCGTGCTGCGTCTCGGGGGAGGTGCCGTGGGGAGGTGCGGGTTGCTGGGCCGGATCCGTCATGGCACCACAGAACATCTTTCAGCCATTCTGGAGCACCCCGGAGGCGGGGACTGGAGGGCTGAACCCGAACGGGATGGGACTGGAGCTGTACAGAATCTCCGACGTGAGAAAACCCGCCAGCTCCAGGCACCTCACACGTTGAACAGAAACTCCATCACGTCGCCCTCGGCCACCACATACTCCTTGCCCTCGGCCCGCAGCCAGCCCTTGTTGCGGGCTTCGGCCAGCGAACCGGCCTCCAGCAGCTGCTGGGTGCCGATGGTTTGCGCGCGGATGAAGCCGCGCTCGAAATCGGTGTGAATCACGCCGGCCGCCTGGGGGGCGGTCATGCCGGCCTGAATCGTCCAGGCGCGGGTTTCCTTCTCGCCGGTGGTGAAATAGGTGCGCAGGCCTAGCAGGGCGTAGGTGGCGCGGATCAGGCTCTGCAGGCCGCCCTCCTCCACCCCCAGGCCAGCGAGGAATTCGGCGCGATCCTCCTCCGGCAGCTCGATCAGCTCGGCTTCCACCTGGGCCGAGATGCGCACCGTGCCGGCGCCCTCCTTCACCGCCAGAGCCGCCACCTCCTCGCAGTAGGCATTGCCGCTGGCCAGATCGTCTTCGCTCACGTTGGTGGCGTAGATGATCGGCTTGGCGGTGAGCAGGCCCAGGGGCTTCACCATCAAGGCCTCTTCAGCGCTGAGCGCCACGCTGCGGGCCGCACCGCCGGCCTCGAGTACAGCCTGGATGCGCTCCAGGGCCGCGTCTTCTGCCTGCGCCTCCTTGCTGGTGCGCACCTGCTTCTTGAGGCGCTCGCGCCGCTTCTCCACCTGGGAGAGATCGGCCAGGCCCAGCTCCAGGTTGATCACTTCGGCATCACGGGCCGGGCCCACCGAGCCGCTCACATGGATCACGTCGTCGTTGTCGAAGCAACGCACCACGTGCACAATCGCGTCCACCTCGCGGATGTTGGCCAAAAACTTGTTGCCCAGGCCCTCGCCCTGGCTGGCCCCCTTCACCAGGCCGGCGATATCCACAAACTCCACCTTGGTGGGGATGATCTCTTTGCTGCGGCTCAGATCCGAGAGCTGCTGCAGGCGCGGATCCGGCACCGACACAATGCCCGAGTTGGGCTCGATCGTGCAGAAGGGATAGTTGGCGGCTTCGGCCTGGGCGTTGGCCACCAGGGCGTTGAACAGGGTCGACTTGCCCACGTTGGGCAGGCCGACGATTCCGGCTTTGAGCATGGCTGAAATCTACGGGCCGCAGGTCAAGCCATCCAGCAGCGAAACTGGAGGCCACTGCCCCACAGGCCGATTCCCACCCTCATCCCACCGCCGGCCGTGCCCAGCCAGTCCGTGGTTCCAGGAGCAGCCACCAGCCCCAGCCCCAATCCGCCGCCTCGACCGCGCTGGCAGCGACGGCGCGTTTGGGCGGCTGCGGCCGCGGGGCTGGTGCTGGTCACTGGCCTCGCCGTGGTGCAGCGCCAACGCAGCGCCGGCAACGCCAATCTCGCCCCCTACACCGTGCTGGCCGAATCGGGCAACCTGCCCGGCGTGGTGAGTGCCAGCGGTGAATTGGAGGCGGAAAAGCGGGTGAATGTGAGCCCCAAACGCCAGGGGGTGATCGAGGAGTTGTTTGTGGAGGAGGGCGATCCGGTGCGCCGCGGCCAGGCCCTGGCACGCATGGATCGCGGCGACCTGGGCGAGCGGCTGGCCGAGCTCCAGGCTCAGCTGCGCTCCGCCCAGGCCCAGCTGGTGCGCAGCCGCAGCGAGCTGGAACGCAACGAGCGGCTCTACCGCCAGAACGCCATCAGCCTCAGCGACTACAACAGCGTGCGCAGCACCTTCCTGGTAGAGCAAGCGGCCGAACAGGCCGCCCGCCAGCGTCTGGCCGCCCGCCGGGTGGAGCAGGCCGACCTGATCGTGCGCGCCCCCTTCGATGGGGTGGTGACCCAGCGCTTCGCCGATCCCGGCGCGTTTGTGACCCCCACCACCACCGCCTCGGCCACCGCCGGTGCCACCAGCTCCTCGATCGTGGAGCTGGCCCAGGGCCTCGAGGTGGTGGCCAAGGTGCCCGAAAGCGACATCGGCCGGGTGCGGCTGGGCCAAAGCGCCACGGTGCGGGTGGATGCCTTTCCCGACCAGCGTTTTGAAGCGCGGGTCAAGCGCATCACGCCCCGGGCGGTGAAGCTCAACAACGTCACCTCCTTCGATGTGGTGCTGCGCCTGGTGGGCGACACCGCCCAGCTGCGCATCGGCATGACCGCCGACGTGGGCTTCCAGACCGGCCAGGTGCAGGCCGACACCCTCGTGCCCACCGTGGCGATCGTGACCGAGTCGGGCCGGCCGGGGGTGCTGCTGGTGGGCAAGAACAACCAGCCCAACTTCCAACCGGTGGAGCTCGGCATCAGCAGCGGCAAAAACACCCAGATCCTCTCGGGCCTCAAGAGCGGCACCCGGGTGTTCATCGACCTGCCGCCCTGGGCCAAAAAGCGCCCCTAGCCGGCCAGGAAGGTGCGGGCGGCCTCCACAATTCGCCCCGACGCCTGGCCGTCGCCGAAGGGGTTGTGGGCCCGGGCCATGGCCTCGTAGGCGGCGGGATCATCGAGCAGCCGGCTGGCTTCCGCCACGATGTCGGCGCTGTCGGTGCCGATCAGCCGGGCCGTGCCGGCCTCCACCGCCTCCGGCCGCTCGGTGGTGCGGCGCAGCACCAGCACAGGCTTGCCCAGCGACGGCGCCTCCTCCTGCAACCCGCCCGAATCGCTCAACACCAAGGTGGCGCCACGCATCGCCGCCACCAGCTGGTCGTAGTCGAGCGGCTCCACCAGGAAGGCGCGGGGGTGGTCACCGAGCAGGGCCTGCAGGGGCTCGCGCACGGTGGGGTTGCGGTGCAGCGGCAGCAGCAGGGCCGTGTCGGGGTAGCGGTCGAGCAGCTCGCGGAAGCCGCGGCCGATGTGCTGCAGCCGCTCACCCCAGTTTTCGCGTCGGTGCACCGTCGCCAGGATCACCCGCTGGGTGGCGAAATCAAGGCCGGGCAGCACGTAGGGCGGCGCCTGCTCCGCCATCAGCAGCAGGGCATCGATCACCGTGTTGCCGGTGGTGAGCACCGTGCCCACCACGCCCGAGGCGCGGCAATTGGCCGCCGACAGGGGCGTGGGAGCGAAGTGCAGCTGGGCCAGCTGGGAGATCAACCGACGGTTGGCCTCCTCGGGGAAGGGATCGAGCAGGTTGTCGGTGCGCAGCCCGGCCTCCACATGACCCACCGGGATCTGCTCGTAGAAGGCCGCCAGGGCCGAGGCAAAAGCCGTGGTGGTGTCGCCCTGCACCAGCACCAGATCGGGCCGATGGGCGGTGAACTCCTCCTTCAACCCCTGCAAGGCGCCGCAGGTGATGTGGGTGAGGGTCTGCTTGGGGGCCATCAGGGCCAGGTCGTGGTCGGCCGTCAGGCCGAACAGCCCCATCACCTGGCTCACCATCTCCCGGTGCTGGCCCGTGAGCACCACCCGGGTGCGGAAATCGTCGGCCTGCTGAAACGCCCGGATCACCGGCGCCAGCTTGATGGCCTCCGGACGGGTGCCCAGCACGATCGTGACAAGGGGCTTGGACACCAAAGCGCTGCAGACAGGCGGATCCTACGAACGCTGCTGGGAGGGATCAGGGACTGACAGAAACCGCTGCAGCGGCGAAGCTGGGGCGATCCAGGTGGCCGCCGATGACGACTTCGCCCTTTCCCCCGTCACCCTTCCCTCCCTCTCCGTTTCCCCCGGCCGCGACCCCAGCTGCTGCCAACACCGGCAGCCAACCCGGCGCCCTCGCTGAGATCGTGCGGATCGCCAACGAGAAGGGCTACTCCGACGTGCACCTGGGCGTGGGCGAGGAGCCCCGCTACCGGGCCCGCGGCGAGATAGCGGGCACCGGCTGGCCGATCACCGATGCGGCCACCTTCAACGGCTGGATGCGGGAGATGCTCAGCCCCGCCGAGATCGACGCCTTCCAACGCGACAAGGAATTCGACGGCTCCCACGCCTTTCCCTTCGTGCGGGTGCGCATCAACCTGCTGGATTCGCTGCGGGGCCCAGCGATGGTGCTGCGGCTGATCCCCCAGACGATCGCCAGCCTCGAAGATCTCAACCTGCCGCCGGTGCTCAAGGAGCTGGCAGCGCGGCCCAAGGGAATGGTGCTGGTGACGGGCCCCACCGGCTCCGGCAAGAGCACCACCCTCGCGGCGATGATCGATTGGATCAACCGCAACATGAGCCGCCACATCCTCACGATTGAGGACCCGGTGGAGTTTGTGCACGAGAGCCGCCAGTCGCTGATCCGCCACCGGGAGGTGGGCCAACACACCAAGGTGTTCCAGAACGCTCTACGCGCCGCCCTGCGCGAGGACCCCGACGTGATCCTGATCGGAGAAATCCGCGACCAGGAAACCCTGGCAACCGCCATCGAGGCCTCCCAGACGGGTCACCTGGTGTTCGGCACCCTGCACACCAACTCCGCTGTCAAGACGGTGGAACGGGTGCTCGGCATGGTTCCCCCCAATGAGCAGGACAGCGTGCGGCGGGCCGTATCGGAATCGCTGCTGGGGGTGATTGCCCAGGGGCTGCTGAAAACCACCGATGGCAAGCGGGCCGCCTTCCACGACATCCTGATCAACACCGAAGCCTGCAAGGACTACATCCAGCGAGGCGAGCTCGACGAGATCGAGGAGATCATGAAGCGCAGCGGCTTCGATGGCATGCAGACGGCCAATCAGTCGCTGCAACAACTGGTCGAAGACGGCCGCGTCACCGCCGAAGACGCCATCGCCCAAAGCCTCAAGCCCAATGAACTGGCCCAGGCCCTGCGCGGTCGCACGTAAATGGGGTGCGGTCAGTGGCTCGCCAGCCGGGCCACCAGCAACACCGACAGGCCCACCGACAGGCCCAGCATGGCCAGTCGGCCATTCCAGATCTCCGCCTGGGGCGTGAAGCCTCGCCGCCAGGCGTTGAGCTCGGTCGGCGTCACCCGTTCAACGTCGTGTTCAACAACGGCGTGGGGATCGCGCTCACTGTCGAGGGGGGTCATGGCGCCACACCAATCCCGCAGAGCTCCCAGCCTACGGGCATTAAAAGCAAGGTTGCCGTTCGTACAGCCGATCCGCCTGCTCCAGCGGCAACCGCGCCGCCACACCCAGGTCGAGACAGCTGCTCTGGCCGCCGGCCAGGCGCTGGGCCGCTGCCACGCCGATCATGGCGGCGTTGTCGGTGCAGTAAGCCAGCGGCGCCACCCGCCAGGCCAGGCCATCCCGCTGGCAGCGCGCCTCAAGCAGGGCCCGCAGCCGCCGGTTGGCGGCCACCCCGCCCACCAGCACCAGGGTGGCCAGCCCCTGCTCGCGGGCGCAGCGGCAACTGCGCTCCACCAGCACCTCCGCCACCACCTGCTCAAAGCTGGCCGCCAGGTCGGCCAGGGGCAGGGGCTCAGGCGCGGCGTCCGGGGCGGCATCCCGAACGCCCTCGAGCGCCCGCACCTGGCGCAGCATCGCCGTCTTGAGGCCGCTGAAGCTGAAGTCGTAGGGGTAGTAGCCCCCCTCCGGCCGCGACACCCGGCCCTTGGGCAGGGCAAAGCGGTTGGCGTCGCCGTCACGACCGGCCGCCTCGATCGCAGGACCGCCCGGATAGCCCAGCCGCAGCAGCCGCGCCACCTTGTCGAAGGCCTCCCCAGCCGCGTCGTCGTGGCTGCGGCCCAGGCGCTGGTAGCGGCCCGGCCCATCCACCCGCAACAGCTCGGTGTGACCACCGCTCACCAGCAGCACCAGGTAGGGCCCTGGCGGCAGCGGCTCGCCCAACTGCACCGAGCAGAGGTGACCCTCGAGGTGATGCACCGCCACAAAGGGCTTGGCGTGGAGGCGGGCCAGGGTGCGGCCGGTCACCGAGGCCACCAACAGGGCCCCCACCAACCCGGGCGCAGCGGTGGCGGCGATGCCATCGAGCTCCGCGAGGGCCACACCGCTCTGCCGGCACACCTGCTCGATCAACTGGGGCAGGGCCTCCACATGGCGCCGCGAGGCGATTTCCGGCACCACGCCACCCCAGCGGGCGTGCTCCTCCACCTGGGAGGCCACGGCGCTGGCGAGCACCGTCTGATCGCGCACAATCGCTGCCGCTGACTCGTCACAACTTGTTTCGAGGGCAAGAACCGTGGGCATTGGACCTAAGCAGCTCCCGTACTGTCCGGTGGTGTCATCCTGCCCCGCGGCCTTGCGTCTGATGCGCCGTCTTTTTTCCCGCCGACTGTTCGCAGTTCTGCTCTCCGCCTTCCTGCTCCTCGGCTTCGCTCCCGCGGCCAAGGCCGATGTGGCAGGCCTGACCCCGTGCTCCGAAAACGCCCGCTTCCAGCAGCGTGCCGCCGGAGCCAAAACCGATCAGGCCAAGGCCCGCTTTGCGATGTACAGCCAGGCCGTGTGCGGCACCGATGGCCTGCCCCACCTGATCGTGGACGGTCGCTGGGACCACGCCGGTGACTTCATGATCCCGGGCATCGCCTTCCTCTACATCGCCGGTTGCATCGGCTGGGCTGGGCGCAACTACCTGCGCGCCATCCGCGGTGACAAGGACGCCACCATGAAGGAGATCCAGATCGATCTGCCCCTGGCCTTCAAGAGCACCCTGGCCGCCGCCACCTGGCCCCTGGCCGCCTTCGGTGAGCTCACCAGCGGCAAGCTGCTCGAATCCGACGACAAGGTCACGGTTTCGCCTCGCTGAACGTCGTCACTCGCTGCACGCAGCAAGCCACAGCGCCTCCTCTGGTTTCCTTCCTCCCCAACGTCCAGCCATGAAAAAGTTCCTCACCACCGCTCCGGTGTTCGCAGCCATCTGGTTCACCGTCACCGCTGGGATCGTGATCGAGTTCAACCGCTTCTTCCCCGACCTGCTGTTCCACCCCCTCTGAGAAGGTTCAACCCTGGGGAGTCTTGAACCTTCTGGTTTTTGAACGCTCAGCTTGTTTCACGAGGCGTGAAACACCGCAAAACCCTCAAGCGGCCCCAGGAGGGCCGCTTTTTGCTGTGACATCACCGTGTCCAGCTGCCCGGTGGCTCAGCCCACCAGACCCATCAACCGCTCCAGCTCCGCCAGGGCCGCATCCAGATCGCCGTTGACCAGCACGGCATCAAATTCCGGCGCCGCCGCCAGCTCCACCCGGGCCCGCTCGAGCCGCCGGCCGATGGCCTCCTCGCTGTCGGTGCCGCGGCCGCGGATGCGCCGCTCCAACTCCGCAAAGCTGGGGGGCTCCACAAAGATCTGAAAGCCGGCCGCAAAGCTGCGCCGCACCTGGCGGGCGCCCTCCAGCTCGATCTCCAGCAGCACGGGCCGGCCAGCAGCGAGCTGGGCCTCCACCGGTTGGCGGGGGGTGCCGTAGAGGTTGCCGGCAAATTCAGCCCACTCCAGAAAGCCTTCCTCAGCCACCTGCTGCTCGAAGGCCTCGCGGCTCAGGAAGAAATAGTGCTCGCCTTCCACTTCCCCCGCCCGGGAGGAGCGGGTGGTGGCCGAGATCGACAACCAGATCTGCGGGTGATGCGCCAGCAGCCGCTGCACCAGGGTGCCCTTGCCCACGCCACTGGGGCCGGTGATCAGGGTGAGGCGGCCGGGCGGGGCGCTCATGGCGGGCGTCAGCTCTGGCCTGCAGAGTAGAAGCCAGCCTCGAAGCCCATGGCCTGCTCCCGCCTTCAGGCACTAGACGTGACGACCCTGCGGGCGGTGCTGGCTGAATGGCGGTCCTTGCTGCTGCCCAGCCGCTTCGAGAAGGCCCAGCAGGCCAGCCCCCACGCCCTGCAGATCGGCCTGCGCAGCCTCAGCGGCATCCACTGGCTCGAGCTCAGCTGGCAGGCGGACGCAGCGCGGCTGCACACGATTCCACCGCCGCCGCGCCAGGGCGATGGCAGCACCCTGGCCCAACAGCTCCAGCACGGCCTGCGGGGCCTCGCCCTGGTGGAGATCCGCCAGCAGGGCTGGGAGCGGGTGGTGGAGCTGGGCTTTGCCCGGCGTCCCGGCGACCCGGTGCAGCGCTGGTTGGTGGCCGAACTGATGGGGCGCTTCAGCAACCTGCTGCTGCTTGATGGCGATCGCCAGGTGGTGGCCCTGGCGCGCCAGGTGAAGCCGCAGCAGTCGCGGCTGCGGCCGATCGGCACCGGCGACCCCTACCAACCGCCCCCGCCCCTGGCGGGCGAGCCGCCTCGGCTGGAGGAAGGTTTCGAGAGCTGGCAGCGGCGGCTCAAGCTGCTGCCTGTGCCCCTGGCGCAGGCCCTGCGCGGCGCCTACCAGGGCATCAGCCCGGCCCTGCTGCGCCAACTGCTGCCGACCGGCTGGGGGGAGCGGCCCGTGGACACGCTGAGCCCGCCCGAGTGGCAGCAGCTCTGGCAGGCCTGGCGCGGCTGGCTGGAGGCCGTCGAGAGCGAGCGCTTCGACTGGAAGCTCGAGCCCGAGGGCTTCCGCTGCTGGTGGGCACCTAAAGCTGGCGCGATAGAGCCCACGGTGACGGTCAACCAGGGCCTCGCGGCCTATATCGACGAGCACCTCACGGCCCAGGTGCTGCTGCAACGGCGCCAGCAGCTGGGCCGCCGGCTCGAGGCCGCCGCCGAGCGAGAACACCGCCAGGCCGCGGAGCAGCAAGCCCTGCTGGCGGCCGTGCCCGAAAGCGAGGCGCTGCAGCGGCGTGCCGATGCCCTGCTCAGCCAACGGCAGCCGGGCCGGGCGTGCATCGAGGAGGCCCAGAAGCTGTACAAAACCGCCCGCAAACGCCGCCGCTCCGTGGCGGCGATCACCCCGCGTCTCGAGTTGCACCAGCAGCGGCTGACCTGGCTGGAAGCGAGCCTCACCTACCTCGAGCAGGCCGATAGCCTCGAGCAGGTGGAGCAGCTGGCCGGTGAACTCGAAGCCCTGCTGGCGGAGCGCAGTCGGGGGAGCCAGGGGGGCGGAGTCCAGACAGGCAACCGCCAGGCGCGGCGCAGCCCCGCAACCGAAGGGGTACCCCAGCCCCTGGAGCTCCACACCGCCTCGGGCCTGCCGCTGCACGTGGGGCGCAACCACCGCCAGAACGAGTGGATCGCTTTTCGCCAGGCCCGCCGCGGCGATCTCTGGTTCCACGCCCAGGAACTGCCGGGCAGCCACGTGGTGCTGAAAAGCTCGCAGCAGGAGGCCAGTGAGGGCGATCTGCAGGCGGCTGCCGATCTGGCGGCCCACTTCAGCCGCGGCCGGGGCAACCGGCGCGTGCCGGTGGTGATGGTGCCCACCGAGGAGCTGCAACGCATTCCAGGCGCCGCTCCCGGTACGGTGCGACATCGCGGCGGCACCGTGCTCTGGGGCGAGCCGCAACGCGCTCTTAGCCTTTTGCCAGAGCAGCGACCATGAGCGCCGAACCCGACTCCACCACCACCGAGCCACCCCTGGCGCCACCGCCCCTTGCGCCGCCACCGCCGATCCGGGTGCCTGCCCCCTCCGGTGCTGGAGACAAACCCGACAACGACTTCCCTGACGAAGTCGAGATGAGCCTGGTGGACCACCTCGAGGAGCTGCGCCGGCGGGTGCTGCGCAGCCTGCTGGCGGTGGTGGTGGCGGCGGCGGTCTGCCTGGCGGCGGTGAAGCCGCTGGTGCGCCTGCTGGAGATGCCGGCCGAGGGCATTCGCTTCCTGCAGCTGGCCCCCGGGGAGTTTTTGTTTGTGTCGCTGAAGGTGGCGGGCTACGCCGGCCTCACCCTGGCCCTGCCCTATGTGCTCTACGAAGGGCTCTGCTTCGTGCTGCCGGGCCTCACCCGCCGCGAACGGCGCCTGGTGGCTCCCGCGGTGGCGGGCTCGGCGGTGCTGTTCGCCGCCGGGCTGGCCTTCGCCTGGTGGGCCCTGGTGCCAGCGGCCCTGCGCTTTCTGGTCAGCTACGGCGCCGATGTGGTGGAGCCGAGCTGGTCGATCGAGCGCTACCTCGACTTCGTGCTGCTGCTGATGGTGGCCACCGCCCTGGCCTTCCAGCTGCCGGTGCTGCAGCTGCTGCTCGGCGCCCTTGGGCTGGTGAAGGCCAAGCCGATGCTGGCCGGCTGGCGCTGGGTGGTGCTGGCCAGCGCCCTGGCCGGCGCCGTGCTCACCCCGTCCACCGACCCGGTGACGATGCTGCTGCTCTCCGGGGCCATCACGGCCCTCTACCTGGTGGGCGTGGCGCTGGTGGCCTTCACCGAGCGGCTGCGTCCAGCCTGAAGCGGCCCGCCTAAAGCAGGAATTCACTGGCCCGGCCAGCGGGAATCTCCAGGGCCAGCCCCATGGCCTTGCCCAGCCGCGGCTTGTCGCTGGTGGTGCGGAGCCAGCTGCGCACCTGGGCCGCCACCCCCAGCCCGTTGAGCAACCCCACCAGCTCCTCCAGCTTGTTGCGGTAGCCCTCCTCACTGAGGGGAAAGGATTGCTGCTCCAGGTAGGCCCACATCACCTGCAGATACATCCGGCCGCGGCGCTGCACCAGTTGCAGGTCGTAGGAGGCCTGCCAGCGCTCCTGCAGCAGGTCCCAGAGCTCCTGGGCCAACAGGGGTGCGCCGTCATCGGCGGAGGGTGGCAGGGCGCTGGAGGGCAGGGACACGCCGGGGCGCACACGACGGATTGCACAACAGCATGTTGCAGGCCCAGGCGCACCCTGGCGAGCGGGCCCCGGGGCCGCGCAGGCAAGGTTCATAATGGGCGCCACATTGTCCCGGCGCGTCTTCATGACCCAGATGCCAGCGAGCGCTTCCACTGGAGACGTGCCCGGAATGGGTCGTCGGCAATTCATGAACCTGCTGACCTTCGGGTCGGTGACTGGCGTCGCCCTGGGTGCCCTCTATCCCGTGGCCCGCTACTTCATCCCCCCCAAGGCAGCCGGCGGCGGCGGTGGCACCACCGCCAAGGATGAACTGGGCAACACCGTCACCGCCAGCGGCTGGCTCAGCACCCACAAGGAAGGCGATCGCAGCCTGGTGCAGGGCCTCAAGGGCGACCCCACCTATCTGATCGTCGAAGGCAGCGACGCCATCGGCAGCTACGGCATCAACGCCATCTGCACCCACCTGGGCTGCGTGGTGCCCTGGAACAGCGGCGCCAACAAGTTCATGTGCCCCTGCCACGGCTCGCAGTACGACGCCACCGGCAAGGTGGTGCGCGGCCCCGCCCCGCTCTCCCTGGCCCTGGCCCACGTGTCGGTTGAGAACGACACCGTGTTCTTGAGCCAGTGGACCGAAACGGACTTCCGCAACGGCGACAAGCCCTGGTGGGCCTGATCCCCCGCCCGATCCCCGCGTTTTCCCTCCCCGTCTGTCGCCTGATCCCGTGATGCGTCGCTCCCTCTCCCTCCTGCTCGGCACCCTGATCGGCACCTCCCTGAGCCTGGCCGTGCTGCTCAGCGGCGCCAGCCCCAGCTGGGCCTATCCCTTCTGGGCCCAGCAGAACTACGCCAGCCCCCGGGAAGCCACCGGCAAGATCGTCTGCGCCAACTGCCACCTGGCCAAGAAGGCCACCCGGGTGGAGGTGCCCCAGGCCGTCTTCCCCGACACGGTGTTCAAGGCGGTGGTCGAAATCCCCTACGACACCAGCGTCCAGCAGGTGTCGGGCGACGGCAGCCCCACCGGCCTCAACGTGGGTGCGGTGGTGATGCTGCCCGACGGCTTCACCCTGGCTCCCCAGGACCGTCTCAGCGACGAACTCAAGGAAGAGACCGCCGGCGTCTACTACACCCAGTACTCCGACGACCAGCCCAACATCCTGCTGGTGGGTCCTCTCCCCGGTGACCAGCATCAGGAGATCGTCTTCCCGATCCTCTCGCCCGACCCCGCCACCGACAGCAGCATCCACTTCGGCAAGACCCAGATCCACGTGGGCGGCAACCGCGGTCGCGGCCAGGTGTATCCCACCGGTGAGAAGAGCAACAACGGCGTCTTCAACGCACCGGTCGCCGGCACCATCTCCGCGATCACCCCTGGCGACAATGGCGCCACGGTGGTGGAAATCACCGCTGAAGACGGCAGCAAGGCCACGGAAACCGTGCCCGCCGGCCCCACCCTCACCGCTGCCGTGGGCGATGCCGTGGTGGCTGGTGCGGCTCTCACCAACGATCCCAACGTCGGCGGCTTTGGCCAGATCGACGCCGAGATCGTGCTGCAGAACCCCGTTCGGATCTACGGCCTGCTGGCCTTCTTCGCCGCCATCGCCCTGGCCCAGATCATGCTGGTGCTCAAGAAGCGTCAGGTGGAGAAAGTTCAGGCAGCAGAAGGCCTCGTCTGAGCAGCGTGCTGGCCACCTTCACCTCACCGGGGCCCCTGGTTTTCCAGCTGGGCCCCTTTGCTTTGCGCTGGTATGGCCTGCTGATCGCCGTGGCCGCGCTGCTCGGCCTTAGCCTGGCAACTCGCCTGGGCCGGGCTCGGGGCATCGAACCCGCCCTGATCGCCGACCTGCTGCCCGTGCTGGTGCTGGGTGCGGTGATCGGCGCCCGTCTCTATTACGTCGCCCTGGAGTGGCGCCAATACTCGGGCAACTGGCTGGATGCCTTCGCCATCTGGCGCGGCGGCATCGCCATCCACGGCGCCCTGCTGGGGGGCAGCCTGGCCACGGTGCTCTACTGCCGCTGGCGCAAGCAGCCCTTCTGGTCGCTGCTCGATGTGCTGGTGCCGGCGGTGGCCCTGGGCCAGGCGATCGGCCGCTGGGGCAACTTCTTCAATTCCGAGGCCTTTGGGCTACCCACCGATCTGCCCTGGAAACTGAAGATTCCGGCCGACAGCCGCCCGGCCGAATTTCTCGAGCAGCTCTACTTTCACCCCACCTTCCTCTACGAATCCATCTGGAATCTGGGGGTTTGCATCCTGTTGCTGTGGCTATTCCGCGCCGCCAGCCGAGGCCGCATCCAGCTGCTGCCCGGAGCCCTGAGCTGCGTTTATCTGATGGCCTACAGCAGCGGCCGGGTGTGGATTGAGGGTCTGCGGCTCGATCCGCTCTGCCTGCTCTCCAATCCCCCCTTCTGTGAGGGTGGTCTGCGCATGGCCCAACTGGTGAGCCTGCTGCTGATCGCCCTGGGTGGCGTGGGCCTCTGGTGGCTCTACCGCCGCCGCCGTCCCCTTCCCGACCCCAGTGGAGTGTCCGTTTGACCCCAACCGATGCAGCTGAGCTGAGCTCCAAACCCGTGTGGATCGTCGGGGCTGGCCCCGGCGCCCCCGACCTGCTCACCCGGCGCGCCGCCAAGGTGCTGGAGCAGGCGGAGGTGCTGGTGTGGACCGACTCCCTCGTTAATCCCCAGGTTGCAGCCCTGGCACCCGAGGGCTGTGAGCAGGTGCGCACCAGCACCCTCACCCTGGAGCAGGTGATGGAGGTGGTGCTGGATCGGGCCCGCGCCGGCAAAACCGTGGTGCGACTCCACGACGGCGATCCCTGCCTCTACGGCGCCATCGCCGAGCAGATCTGCCGTTTGGCCGATGCCGGCATCGGCGTGGAGGTGGTACCCGGCCTCAGTGCCTACCAGGCCGCCGCCTCAGCGCTGCAGAGCGAACTGACCATTCCCGGCCTGGTGCAGACGATCGTGCTCGGCCGCGCCGGCGGCCGCACCGGTGTACCAGAGCGCGAGAGCCTGGAGCGGCTGGCTGCCCTGCGGGCCTCCCTGTGCCTTTACCTGAGCGCCCGCCACGTGGAGGAGGTGCAGAGCGAGCTGCTGCGCCACTACCCCGCCGACACACCCGTGGCGATTGCCTACCGGGTGAGCTGGCCCGACGAGTGGATCCAGGTGGTGCCGCTGGCTGAAATGGCCCGGGTGAGCCAGGAGCGGCAGCTGATCCGCACCACCCTCTATGTGGTGAGTCCGGCCCTGGCGGCGCCGGCAGAAGCCCGCTCCAAGCTCTACTCAGCCAGCCACAACCACCTGTTCCGCGGCGGCATCTGAGGCCCTCTCGCCGTAGAGCTCCTGGGCCAGGCGGTGGCGATCAAACCTGCAGCCCAGCCGCTCGGCGATCGCCTCCACATCGCGGGCGGCATTGCCGAGGCAGCACGTGCCCCCCGGTGACGGGGTGACGTTGAACACCAGACCCAGCCGGGCCGGGATGCTGGCCTCACCCAGCATCAGCTTGCGGTTCACCTTGTCGATCAACTGGGGACGCACGCCGCCATAGCCCTCGGCAAAGGTGAGATCGCTGAGCTGCATGCCGGGCACGATCTTGCGGGCATCGGCCAGGAACAGGCGCCGCCGCAGCCAGGGCACCTCAAACAGCAGATTTTTGAAGATGTAGTTGCGGATGTCGGCGATGCGGAACAGCTGCCAGAACACCGCCAGCACGGCCCAATCCAGCCGCAGCACCTGCAGAAACTCCCAGAAGGACGCCGGCTTGTAGCGCTCCAGCAGCGGCAGCAGCAGGGCCGTGGGGCCGAAGCGGGTCTTGCCGGGGGCGCGCACATCCGGGTCGCCGTGGATGGCGGCGAAGGGCAGCTTGTCGTTCTGCACCGTGTACACCTTGCCCTGAAGCAGGTCGGGCGTGAAGTAGAAGCTGCCCGCCACCGGCAGGCAGGAATACTCCAGGCCGTAGCCCATCCGCTGGGCCATCAGCAAGCTGTGGGCGCCGGCATTCACCACCACGTGCCGGGCCCACACCGAGCGTGGAGCCAGGCCGGCGCTGCAGCCGGGGGTGGGGGCCAGCTCCACCCGATAGCCGTCGCCCTCAGCGGTGATCGTGCCCACGCTGGTGCCGAGCTGCACCGTGAGCTGGCGAGCTGTGCCGGCCACGCCCTTCTTGGCCTGGGCCACAAATGAGGCCGAGAGCTCCTCGTAATCGACGGCGGTGTAGGTGCGACGGATGCCGATCGCCACAAGCTCCTCCGGCCGCAGCGCACCGTCCACCAAACCCACCTGGGGCTCCCACGCTGCAATCTGCTCCTTGTCGAGCAGTTCCATCGCCGGGAAGTGGGGCGAAAAACGCGCAAAGCGCTCCCGCAGAAAGGCGCATTCCGTCTCGCCCACGCCCAGCACCATCTTCGGGGTACGAAACACACAGCGCTCGCGGGTGGCCGGATCGAGCAGCTCGGCGTAGTGCACGATCATCTCGGCGGTGCGCTTGACCTTCACCGCCTTCTCGAGGGTGTAGTTGGTCTCGATGTCGCCGCAGTGGATCGTCTGGCTGTTGTTGGTGGCCTTGGAATTCACCCGGGCCAGTTGGTCGTAGCGCTCCACCAGCAGGATCCGCTCCACATCGGTGTAGCGAGCCAACTCAAACAGCAGGGCCGTGCCACACACCCCACCGCCCACGATCAACACATCGACGTCTGCCTCCCCCTGTGCCGCAGGGGCTGGCTGTTCAGCAGGAGCCGGGGTAGAGATGGGGGTGGCGCTCACGCGAGACGGCTGGTTCTGAACCCATGCTCGCCGATGAGGTGCCGGTGGTGTTTTAAGCTCTGTGTGTGCGGGCGATTAGCACAGCGGTAGCGCACTTCCTTCACACGGAAGGGGTCACTGGTTCGAATCCAGTATCGCCCATTTGACCTGGTAATTCGGGCCCAAGCCCCTCCGGCAAAGCCCCCCGACCAAGCTCTGGCGCGCCCGGATCAACTGCTTGCGCGCCCAGCTCGACTCGGCAGAATAATTCAAATTTGTATCCGGCTTGACCCATTTGGCGTCTGACTCCTCTCGCCACGAGCCCATCGCTGCCCTGCAGGCCCTAGGCCAAGCACTGCGCCAAGGCCGTGAGGGGCAGGGGCTCGCGATCGCCGAGCTGGCCCAACGGCTCAACATGGGCCAAGAACAGCTGCAAGCCCTGGAAGATGGCGATGCCGACCGGCTCCCCGAGCCTGTGTTCGTGATCGCCCAGGCCCGCCGGGTGGCCAACACCCTGGCCATCAACGTTGACGCCCCCCTGCAGACCCTGCGGGAGAGCGGCGGGTTCCAACCCAGGCCGGTGAAGGTGGCCGAACTCGCCCCTCGGGGAGAGGCCCCTGGAGCCGGTCGGCCGTCGCCCGTACAGGCCGTCGGTCGACTGGCCCTGGCCGCTGGGCTTGTGGCGGCCCTCGGCGCCGGTGGCACAGCGGGCTGGCAGCAGTGGCAGCGCCTTCAGGCGTCCCGTCCAGCCGAACCGGAACCGGCCAACGCACCACAATCAGCCCCACCACAAACCACTGCACCGCAAGCCACTGCACCGCAAGCCACTGCACCGCAAGTCTCAGCTCCAGAAACCCCAAGCAGCTCTGAGCTGCTGCTGATCAGCAGCCAGCCCAGCTGGCTGGAGGTGAAGCAGCAGGGTGGCGAGAGCCTGTTCCGAGGCACCTTCGAAGGCGAGCGGCGCTTCCCCCTCGGCGGCGGGCTGAGCGTGCTGGCCGGACGGCCCGACCTGGTGAAGGCCCAGCTGGGCAGCGGACCGGCCAAACCCCTAGGCCGGATCGATCAGGTGCGCTGGCAGCAGTTCAAGGCTCCGGCACCCTGAGGTCGAGCCCGCAGGCCTCCTGCACCACATCGACGCAGGAGCGCAAGCTCCAGCGCTCCAGGCTCAGATCCACCGGCTGCTCGCCCGGGGCTGCCACCAGTGGCTCGAGGCCGATGCTCACGGCGCCAGCGAGGGGCAGCACCTGCAGCGCTCCGATCACCGCGGCAGGGCGACGATCCAGAGCGGCAGCCAGGCGCAGCAGCAACGCCATCGACGTCACCGTGCGGCGCTGGTCGCGGTCTTCGATCAGCTGCCACGACTCATGGCGCTTCTTCGGCAGGCTGCGGCGGTGGTAACGACCAATGGCCGCCACCATCAGGTGCTCCGCCTCGGAATAGCCAAGGAGCTCACCGTGGCGGATCAGATACCAGCTGTGCTTGTGATAGGCGGAAATGTTGATGCTTTTGCCGCAGGTGTGCAGCTGGGCGGCAGCCCACAGCAACTCCCGACCCGGGCCGTCGTCGTGGTGCAACAGGCCGCGGGACTGGTCGTAAAGGCTGAGGGCATGGGCCGCCACCCGATCGGCCCTGGCCCGGTCCACACCGAAGCGCTGGGCCAGATGCAGCACCGTGCGCTCGCGGATCGTGCTCTGGAAGGCAAAGCGATCCCCCAGTAGCCCATTGCGCAGCATCCAGTCGACGATCAAACCCTCCCGCAGGGCCCGATCACACACCACCAGCTCCCGCACCTGGAGCATGGCCATCGCCGTCTGCAGGATCATGGCTCCAGGCACGATGATCTCGGCCCGCCGGTCGTTGATGGCGGGCAGGGCGCGGCGTTGCTCCGGCGACATCGCCAACAACCGAGCGGTGAGCTGGTCGATGCGCTCACGGCTGAGCCGGTAGCCCTGCAGCTTCAGCGGCGGCTTGGGATCCTCCGATGCCGCCAGAGCCGCCAGGGCCATTGCCGTGCCACTGGTGCCCACCATCAACGGTTGCTCACTGCGCTGCAGGGCCGCCTTCACCTCCGCCACGGCCGGATCGAGAGCGCCCTGGATGTAGGCCTGCAGAAAGGAGCGTCGGTCTGCTGATAGGGGGTCTTGTTGGCAGAACTCCCGCTGCAGCCGCACCGCCCCAATCCTGGTGCTGCTGAGGCTGCGGGCATCCCGGCCGTCGGCCAGGACCAGTTCGGTGGAGCCGCCGCCGATGTCGATGATCAGGTGGGGCTGGTTGCCGAAGGCCATGCCCGAGAGCACCCCCAGGTAGATCAGCCGAGCCTCCTCCGGGCCGCTGACCAGATCCACCTCCAGCCCCAGCTGCTCCTGAAGCGCCACCAGGAAGTCGCGGCCGTTGGGGGCCTCCCGCACGGCGCTGGTGGCCGCCGTAACGATCTGCTCGACGCCATGGCTCAGGGCCAGGTCGCGATCGTGGCGCAAGGTGCGAAAGGCGCGCTCGATCGACTCGGCACTGAGGTCGCCGGTGTGGGGGTCGCGCTCCCCGAGCCGGGTGGTGGCTTTTTCGGCCAGCACCACGCTGAAGCTGCACAGCTCCGGATCCACCTCCGCCACGAGCAGGTGGATCGAATTGGTGCCGATATCGATGGCGGCCACCCGGCGACGCCCGGCTTGCTTGAGGTTGGGGGCCTGAACCATGGGGTTCGGCAGCAGCCGCAGGGGCGCCACTTTGCCACCCATGGCCCCCTCTGCCGGCACAACTAGGGTGCCTCGCAACGGAAATGGGGCATGGCCAACTCCGCAAGCGGCACCAGGCTGGGGGCCTGGCTGGAGCTGGTGCGCTGGCACAAGCCGAGTGGCCGCCTGATTTTGTTGATCCCCGCAGGCTGGAGCCTCTGGCTTACCCCCAACGCCCCACCGGCGCCGCTGCTGGTGGGGCTGATCGTGCTGGGGGGGCTGGCGGTGAGCGCCGCCGGCTGCATCGCCAACGACCTTTGGGACCGCCGCATCGACCCCCTGGTGGAGCGCACCCGCAACCGCCCTCTGGCCGATGGCCGGGTGGGGGTGCGGGAGGCCTTGGCGCTGCTGCTGCTCGCCCTGGTGGTGGCCCTGACGGTGCTGCTGGTGCTGATGCTGGGTCTGCCGGCTAGCGGCCGCAGCCTCTGCCTGCTGCTGGCGCTGGCGGCGCTGCCGCCGGTGCTGCTCTACCCCTCGGCCAAGCGCTGGTTTGGGTATCCCCAGCTGGTGCTTGCCCTCTGCTGGGGCTTTGCCGTCCTGATCCCCTGGGCGGCCCGCACGGGTTCCCTAGCGGGCGGTTGGCCTCTGGCCCTGGTGTGGCTGGCCACCCTGCTGTGGACCTTCGGCTTCGACACCGTGTACGCCATGGCCGACCGCGACGACGACCGGGCCATCGGCGTGCGCAGCAGCGCCCTCAGCCTCGGGCCGCAGGCTCCCCTGGCGGTGGCGGTGAGCTATGGCCTGGCCGCCGCCGCCCTGGCGCTGGCCGCTGGGCTGCAGGGTGTCGGGCTGCAGGGCAGTGGCTGGATCGTCTGGCCCCTCTGGCTGCTGGCGGCCTTCGGCATGCAGCGCGAAGCCGCCCTGCTGCGTCGCCCCGCGTTGCCCCGCTCGGCCTACGGCCGTCACTTCAGCCGCCAGGTGCAGCTCGGCGGGCTGCTGTTGCTGGCCCTGGTGCTGGGGCAGCTGCCATGAGCGTGGCCATGCACCAGCCGGCGCCGCTCCAGCACGGCGATCGGGTGCAGCTGGTGGCGGCCAGCTCAGCCCTGCTGGGCGACGACGCCCTGGCGCGGCTGCAGGCCGGCATTGCCGTGCTCGAGGGCTGGGGGCTGCAGGTGGAGCGGAACCCGCTGCACGGGCGCCAGTGGGGCTACCTGGCCGGCCGCGACCCGGAACGGCGCGGCGACCTGGAGGCGGCGGCCCGGCGGGGGGCGGAGCTGCTGGCCTGCGTGCGCGGCGGCTGGGGGGCGGCCCGACTGCTGGAGCAGCCCCTGGACCTACCGCCCCGCTGGCTGCTGGGCTTCTCCGACGTCACCTCCCTGCTCTGGGCCCAGCTGGCCCAGGGCCAGGGCGGCGCCATCCACGGGCCCCTGGTAACCACCCTGGCGGCCGAGCCGGCCTGGAGCCAGGAGCGGCTGCGGGCCCTGCTGTTCGGCGAGTCCCTGGCCGATCTCCACGGCGAGGGCTGGTGTGGCGGCCAGGCCGAAGGCCCGCTGCTGGCCGGCAATCTCACCGTGGCCACCCACCTGCTCGGCACCCCCCACCTGCCCGATCTACGCGGCGCGATCCTGGTGCTCGAAGACGTGAGCGAAGCCCCCTACCGCATCGAGCGGATGCTCACCCACTGGCGCCTCAGCGGCGCCCTGCAGCAGCTGGCCGGCATCGGTCTGGGCCAGTTCACCGACTGCGACGACGTGGTGGCTGCTGACGCGAGGCCCACCGACGAAACCAGTCCCCAACCGCCGGATTCGGTTTGTGAAACAGCCTGTGAAACACAGCCGGATCGCTTCAGCCTCGAGCAGGTGCTGCGGGAGCGCACCGCCGATCTCGGCATTCCCGTGGTGAGCAACCTGCCCGTGGGTCATGGGGTCGGCAATGCAGCCCTGCCCCTGGGGACCTGGGCGCGGCTGGATGCTGGCAGCGGCCGGCTGCACATTCCGCCGACCTAGCCCTTCAGCACCGAGCCGCCAGCACGGCCGCCGCCACGGTGAGATCGAAAGGGGTGGTGAGCTTGATGTTGGAGGGGGGCGCCTCCAGCACCTGCACCGGCAGGCCCAGCCGTTCAAACAGGGCCGCATCGTCGGTGACGCTCCAGCCTTCGGCGATGGCGGTGGCGTGGGCATTCCGCAGCTGGGCCACGGGAAACCCCTGGGGGGTCTGGGCGGCCCAGAGCACTCGGCGATCCGGGGTGGCGGTGATGGTGCCCGCCCCATCCACCTGCTTGATCGTGTCGGTCACGGGGGTAGCGGCAATCACAGCCGCGCCCTGGAGCATGGCGGCGGCACAGCGCGCCAGCAGGTCGGGCTCCACCAGGCAGCGGGCGCCGTCGTGGATCAGCACCCCTTCGGCATCGGTCGGCAGGGCGGCCAGCCCGCAGCGCACCGAGTCCTGACGGGTCTCGCCACCAAGAATCCACTCCACCGGCCGGTCGGGGCGCACGCCCGCCACGATCGCGGCGATCGCCTCCGCATCCACCGGCTGGCCGACGATGCCGATCCAGTGGATCGCCGGACAGGCCAGGGCCGCCTCCAGGGTCCAGGCGAGCACGGGCCGGCCGGCCACCGGCAGCAACAACTTGTTGCCCTCGGCCCCCATGCGGCGGCCACTGCCGGCGGCGGCGATCAGCAAATGCACAAGCAACTCCCTCGAATCAGGCCAATCCGAATCCGATCCATACAATCAGGCCGCCGAACCGTGCCTTTTCGATGCGCGCCCTGTTTCTGATTCCGGGCGGCAGCAGCCAACAGCTGCAGAGCTTTGCCGCCGTGGCGGCGGTGGCCGAGCAGCTCAAGGCTGAGGTGCAGGTGGTTTGTCCGGTCGCTGCTGTGCCCCTCTGGAGCCTGCACCCCGCCGTCAGCCGCGCCCTTCCCTTCGCCTACGACCAGGCCACCCTGGCCGACTGGGCCAACCTGCTTGGCACCGTGCGGGAGCCCGATTTCCAGGTGTGCCTCAACCTGGCGCCCAGCCGCCAGATGGACCTGATGCTGTCGATGAGCCACATCCCTACCCGGGTGGCTACCGGCGGGTTCTCCACCACCGAACGGATCAGCCCTGGGGCGGGCGGCTGGCCCAACCAGGCCCTGGAGGCCTTCCTGCGGCCGATCGGCGTAGAGCTTGATGCCAACGCCTTCCGATTGCCGGTGGCCCCCAGCGATCTGGAGGCTGCTGCTGCCGCCCTGCCCGCCGGGGACGGCCCGGCCCTGCTGTTGGCCCCCTCCGGCAGCGCCGGCGACTGGGGCGCCTCCCAATGGCAAGCCCTACCCGCTGCCATCCAGGCCAAGCTGCCCAACCTGCGGGCCGTGGCTGCCCTGCGGGGCGAGGGGGCCAAGCCCTTGCGCCAGCGGGCCGCCCAGATCGCCAGCGCCGATGTGGTGCTGGCCAGTGATTCAGTCGCCATCGAACTGGCCCTGTTGCTCGGCCTGCCTCTGGTGGCCTTAGGCCGGGAGGCCTCCAGCCTGCCCAACCGTGGCGGCGTGCAGGGGCTGGGTGCCAGCGGCTCCCTGGAGCAACTGAGCGCAGCCGACGTGCTGGCGGCCCTGGGGCTGGGGTAGCCGGAGCTGGAGTAGCCGGGCCATACGATCGGCGCCACTGGATGCCTTGCGCCGTGATGACGAGCTCAGCCCCCCTGGCCGCGCAAGTGGCCCTCGTGACCGGCGCCAGCCGGGGCATCGGCCGCGCCATCGCCCTCGAACTGGCTGCCGCCGGCGCCCAGGTGGTGGTCAACTACGCCAGCTCGCCGGAGGCTGCCGAAGCCGTGGTGGCCGAAATCATTGCGGCCGGGGGCCAGGCCTGGAGCCACCGGGCCAACGTTGCCGACGAAGAGCAGGTTGACGCCATGGTCAAGGCCGTGCTCGAGAAGGCCGGCCGGCTCGATGTGCTAGTCAACAACGCCGGCATCACCCGCGATGGCCTGCTGATGCGGATGAAAACAGCCGACTGGCAGAGCGTCATCGACCTCAACCTCACCGGCGTGTTCCTCTGCACCCGCGCCGTCAGCCGCGCGATGCTCAAGGCCCGCATCGGCCGCATCATCAACATCACCTCGGTGGTGGCCCTAATGGGCAACCCCGGCCAGGCCAACTACAGCGCCGCCAAGGCCGGTGTGATCGGCCTCACCCGCAGCAACGCCGCTGAATTCGCCGCCCGTGGCGTCACCGTCAATGCGGTGGCCCCCGGCTTCATCGAAAGCGACATGACCGCCGAGCTCGACAAGGAGCCGATCCTGGCCGCCATTCCCATGAGCCGGATGGGCAGCGCCGCCGAGGTGGCCGGCGCTGTGCGCTTCCTGGCCGCCGATCCCGCCGCCGCCTACATCACCGGCCAGGTGCTGCAGGTGGATGGCGGCATGGTGATGCGGTAGTTCCCCAAGCAGGAGCCCTCAGGGGTTGGTGATCGGCTGGCCCAGCTCCTCGCGCAGGCGGCGAATCCGCTGCAGCAGCCTCAGACGTCGGCTGCGGGCCGTGATCGTGAGAAACAACCGCACCGGCACGTACACCAGCGCCATCACGACGCCAAACGCCGCCACCAGCACGAAGATCATGGCGTTGGCACTGGAGGCCGGATCCAGCGAAATCGCTTCGTCGGCGCTCTCCAGGGCCGTTTGGAGCAGATCTTCCATCGCCTGACCCTATCGAGCCTGGAGCCGTTCAGCAGCCTGGGGCTGCAGGCGATTCGGCTTTCCCCACCGTGGTCCGCTACCACGTCGGCCAGCCGCTGTGGGACCCTGATCACCATTGAAATCGTTCCGTTGTCATGGCCAAGCTGATCAGCTTCTCGGATGCCTCCCGCGGCGCCCTGGAGCGGGGTGTCAACGCCTTGGCCGACGCGGTGAAGGTGACCATCGGCCCCCGTGGCCGCAACGTGGTGCTGGAGAAGAAATTCGGCGCTCCCGAGATCGTCAATGACGGCGTCACCATCGCCAAGGACATCGAACTCGAGGATCCCTTCGAAAACGTCGGCGCCAAGCTGATGCAGCAGGTGGCCAGCAAAACCAAGGACACCGCCGGCGATGGCACCACCACCGCCACCCTGCTGGCCCAGGCCCTGGTGCGCGAAGGTCTGAAAAACGTGGCGGCCGGAGCCAACCCCGTCGGCCTGCGCCGCGGCATGGAACAAGCGACGGCCCACATCGTCACTGGGATCGCTGAGCGCTCCCAGGCGGTGAGTGGCGATGCCATCCGTCAGGTGGCGGCCGTGAGCTCCGGCAACGACGACGAGATCGGCCTGATGATCGCCGAGGCCATGGCCAAGGTGAGCGCCGATGGGGTGATCACGGTGGAGGAGTCGACCTCCCTGGCCACTGAGCTGGAAATCACCGAGGGGATGGCCTTTGACCGGGGCTACAGCTCCCCCTATTTCGTCACCGATCAGGAGCGCCGGGAGTGCGTCTTTGAAAACGCCCTGATCCTGATCACCGACCGCAAGATCAGCACCATCACTGACCTGGTGCCCGTGCTGGAGGCGGTGTCGAAGAGCGGCCGACCGCTGCTGATCCTGGCTGAGGAGGTGGACGGCGAAGCCCTGGCCACCCTGGTGGTCAACAAGAACCGCGGCGTGCTGCAGGTGGCCGCCGTGCGGGCTCCGGGCTTCGGCGATCGGCGCAAGGCCATGCTGGGCGACATCGCCATCCTCACCGGTGCCACCGTGGTGAGCGAAGAGCGGTCCATGAGCCTGGAGAAAACCGGACTCGCCGAGCTGGGCCAGGCCCGCCGCATCACGATTACCAAGGACACCACCACCATCGTGGCCAGCGGCGACCACCAGGCCGCCGTGGCCGACCGGGTGGCCTCAATCAAGCGTGAGCTCGACAACACCGACTCCGACTACGACCGCGAGAAGCTGCAGGAGCGGATCGCCAAGCTGGCCGGTGGTGTAGCCGTGATCAAGGTGGGGGCCCCCACCGAAACCGAGCTCAAAAACCGCAAGCTGCGCATTGAGGATGCCCTCAACGCCACCCGCGCCGCCGTCGAGGAAGGAATCATCGCCGGCGGCGGCTGCACCCTGCTGGAGCTGGCCGAAGGTCTCAGCGGCCTGGCGGCGTCCTGTCAGGGGGATGAGCGCACCGGTGTGCAGATCGTGCAACGCGCCCTGGCGGAGCCGGTGCGGCAGATCGCCTACAACTCCGGTGCTGATGGCGCTGTGGTGGCGGCCGAGATCCTGCGGCTGGGCAAGGGCTACAACGCCCTCACCGGCGTCTACGAAGACCTGCTCGCCGCCGGCATCCTCGATGCCGCCAAGGTGGTGCGTCTGGCACTTCAGGATGCAGTGTCGATCGCCTCAATGCTGATCACCACCGAGGTGGTGATCGCCGACAAACCCGAACCCGAAGCGGCCCCCGGCGGCGACATGGGCGGGATGGGCGGTATGGGTGGCATGGGCGGCATGGGCGGCATGGGCATGCCCGGCATGATGTGAGGCCCAGCCGCTCGGCAGCCCCTCAGCAGGCCTTCACGTAGGCCGCCACCTGCAGGTCCACCCCGGTGATAGCCGTGCCCACCACCACCGCATCCGCGCCGGCATCGAGGGCACCACGGGTCTGCTGGGGGCTGGCGATGCCGCCCTCACAGATCAAGCTCACCGCTGCGGGCAGCTGCTGCTTCAGCTGGGGCAAGAGCTCCCAGGCAGGCGGCTGGCAAGCAGCCGTGGCCTCGGTGTAGCCATACAGGGTGGTGCCCACCCAGTCGCAGCCGAGGGCGGCGGCCCGCAAGCCGTTGGCCAGCGAGTCGACATCGGCCATCAGCAGGGCACCCAACTCCCGCCGCGCGCGGCTGATCAGCTGCTCGAGAGTCTCTCCACCGGGCCGGTGGCGTTCGGTGGCATCGAGGGCCACCACATCGGCGCCTGCCCCCCACACGGCGCGGATCTCCTCCCAGCCCGGGGTGATGTACACGGAGCTGCCGGGGTAGGTGCGCTTCCACAGCCCCACGATCAAGGCGTCGGGGCAACGGCTCCGCACGGCTCCGATGTGCTCCGGACTCTCCAGCCGCACGCCACTGGCGCCATTGCGAAGGCTGGCCTCCGCCATCGCCGCGATCACATCGGGATCGCGCAGGGGTGAGCCTTCGGGGGCCTGCACCGACACGATCAGTCCAGAAGCTTTCACTCAGCTGGCTAAGGGAAGGGAGTCGGCATCGGGAAGCCAGGCCCGCAGGGGCGCCAGGGCACGGGGTGCGGGCGCCGGCTCCCCGTCGGGCACCACGGCCAGTTGGGACCAGGAACGGGAGAGAACCGCCGCGGGGATGGGTTCAACAACGGGTTCAACAACCTGTTCAACAGACTCTGAAAGCCATTCCGGCTCGGGCTGCAGCACCGCAGGCACCAACCCAAGGGGAGCTCCGCCGCCAGCCCGTTCCTGCAACCACTGGGCGGCTTCAGCCCCCTGACTGGCCAGCAGCGGCCCCGCCACCAAAGCGTCCAGGGCCGCGAGGCCGCGGCGGTGCACCCACTGCTGCACCAGGCGCTCGGCCATGGGCTGGTCCCGTTCGGCCACCGCCGCCAGCAGACGATCCGCCAGGTCGGGGCGGGCTGGCGGTGGAAAGCTGGGGGGCTGGGTCACGGGAGGGGTGGCTAGGTGAGCTTGCGATCCAGCAGCGGCCGAATCAGCAGGAACATCCCGGCGGCCAACACGGCGAGCACCCCGAGGCAGGTGGCGCTGCTGAGCTGGCCGTAGGGGGCCTCCAGCACCACGGCGGTGAGGGAGACCTGTCCTGCGTAGGCGGCACGGATCGGTTCAATCGCGAAGGTAAGGGGATTTAGGGCCGCTAGCCAGCCCAGCCAGGCCGGCATGAAGGACAGCGGTGCCAACGCGGTGCTGGCAAACAGCAGCGGCAGGTTGGCCACGAAGATCACCGCGATCAACTCGATATGCCCCGGCAGGGCGAAGGCCAAGCCCAAACTCAGGGCCGTGACGGCAAACACCAGAAGCAGCAGCGTCACTAGCACCAACAACAATCCGGCGCCCCCCGGCCAGCCGTAGCCGAGCAGGGCAGCGGTGCCCATGATCGCCAGGCTCTGCACCAGGCTCAGGGAGGTGATGTAGAGCACCGAAGCCAACACAATCGAGCTGCGCGAGCGCAGGGGCGCCACCAGCAAGCGGTTGAGGAAGCCGAATTCCCGATCAAACATCACCGGCAACCCGGCATTGAGGGCCGCACTGAAGGCGGTGAACACGATCACGCCGGCACCCAGAAAGCGGCCGTAGCTGATGCCGCCGGGCAGCAGGCCCTCCGGGGCCTTGGCGAACAGAGCGCCGAACAGCACCAGCCAGATCAGCGGTTGCAGAACCCCCGCCACCAGGGTGGAAGGCCGCCGCTGCAGCTGCACAAACAAACGCCGGGTTAGGGCCAGGGTTTCCTGGCTGATCTCAGCCAGGGCGGAAGCCTCGGGCTGTGAACCCGGGGCGGGATCGCGGGTCGGGACGGGAACGGGAAGGGTGGTGGTCATCACATGCTCGCTTTGCGTTCGGCCTTGGGATCGCGACTGCCGGCCACGGCCAGCTCCGCATCCATCAAGGTGCGGCCCGTGGCCTGGAGGTAGACATCATCGAGGCTGGGGCGGCTCTGGGCCAGGGCAAACACCGGCAGGTCGGCCTCGGCCAGCTGACGGCGCAGCTGCTCGATCACGCCGTCGTGCTCGATCACCAGGTTGAGGGAGAAGCCCTGGGCCTGGTTCACCACCACCTGGCGCACACCGGCACAAGCGTGCAGCAGGCTGCGCACCCGCTCAGCCTCGTCGGCGTCGCTGAATTCCCGCACCCGCAGGGTCACCCGATCGCCGCCGAGGGCCGCCTTGAGCACCGAGGGCGCCCCTTCGGCGATCACCCGACCGGCTTCGATGATGGCCAGGTGGTCGGCCAGGGCATCCACCTCCTCGAGGTAGTGGCTGCTGAGCAGCACAGTGGTGCCGCCATCCCGCAGCTGGCGCAGCACACCCCAGATGGCCGCCCGGCTCTCGATGTCGAGGCCGACGGTGGGCTCATCGAGCACCAGCACCTGGGGGCGATGCAGCAGACCCGCCGCCAGATCCAGCCGGCGCCGCATGCCGCCTGAATAGCCGCCGCAGCGGCGATCGATCCAGTCGGCCATGCCCAGCAGCTCGATCAACTCGCCGATCCGCTGGTTCCGCGCGGAGGTCTGCAGGTGATACAGATCGCCCTGGAGCTGCAGCAGTTCGCGGCCCGTGAGGATCTTGTCGATCGCCACCTCCTGGGCCACGTAGCCCAGCAGGCGCCGCACCGCCCGCGGCTCGGACAGGGCATCAACCCCGCCCACCCGCACGCTGCCGCTGTCGGGGGCCAGCAGAGTGCAGAGGATGCGCAGGGCAGTGGTCTTGCCGGCGCCATTGGGCCCCAGCAGGCCGTAAAGGCTGCCGGCCGGCACCTGCAGCGTCAGCCCATCGAGGGCCAGCACGCCACCGGCCAAGTTGCCACCTCTGGCTTTGCCACCTCTGGCTTTGCCACCGCCGTAGCACTTTCGGAGCTGCTGCAGTTCGATCACCGACTCAGACCGCCCAATCAGCCGACCAATGTAGGCAGCGCAAACAGCGAGACGCTGAACAGATCAGGGCCCATCAGCGCCGCCTGGGGCAGCCGGGCCAGCAGCAGCAGCAGGCAGATGCCAAACAGGTAAAAGATGGACCAGCGGAACAGGGCGCGGGCGCGCTGGGGATCATCGGGCTGGGCGCGCAAGCGGCCGCTGAGCTGGAGCAGACGGGCGTTGAAGGGCAGCACCATCAGGCCGTAGAGCAGGCCGCCAGTGGGCAAGGCCAGCGCACCGAGCAGGCTAAAGGCCACCGTGGCCCAGGCGTAATGGCTGATCGCCCGGGTGGTGACCACCACGCCCTTCACCACCGGCAGCATCGGAATCCCCACCGATCGGTAGTCGTCCTTGAGCAGCAGGGCCAGGGCCCAGAAGTGGGCGGGCGTCCACAGCATCACCAGCGAGAACAGCCACCACGACGACCAACCCAGGCCACCGGTGGCCGCCGCCGCCCCCACCAGGGGCGGGATCGCACCGGCCACCCCGCCGATGACGATGTTCTGGGTGGTGCGAGGCTTGAGGAAGGCGGTGTAGAGCAGCACATAGCTGCACAGGCCCAGCAGCGACAAGCTGGCGGCCAGCGGGTTCACACCGATCACCAACACCGCCACCGAGAGGGCCGTGAGGCCGATGGCCAGGGCGAAGGCCTGGCGCTGGGCGAGGCGCCCCGAGGGCAGGGCCCGGCGACTGGTGCGTTGCATGCGCCCATCGAGCTCCTGCTCCCACAGGCAATTGAGCACCCCGGCCGCCGCCGAAGCCAGGCTGCCCCCCACCAGGGTGCAGGCGATGGTGGCGCCGCTGGGGGGGCCACCGGCACTGAGGGCCATGCCGCCCAGGGTGGTAGCCAGCAGCAGGGGGATCAGGCGGGGCTTGGCCACCTCCAACCAGGCGGGCAGCTTCACCGAAGGACGGATCGCTGAGGCCGCAGTTGGGGCATTCGCCACCGAAGCAGCGGCCGTTGCAGGCACTGCTGCACTAACCATGAACCACCTCGGAGGGGACCTCAGACGTCAACAGGGATCGGGCCGAGCGACGCCCCAAACAGCGGGCGACCACGGCGGCCAGCAAGCCCACGAGCAGGGCAGCGGTGAGCTGGTGAGCAATCGTCACCAGGGGCGCCTCAAGCTGGAGACGCAGGGTCAAGACCCCGAGGGCAACCTGGGCCACCACCAACGCTGCGGAGCCAAGAGCCAGCGCTGGCAACTGTCCGAGCCCCGCCGGCAGCAGCGGGGTTGATGCCGCCAGAGCCAGCACGGCCAGGGCCGCGGGCATCGCCACCTGGCGGTGGGCCAGCAACCACCGGCAACCCTCTCCTGAACTGAAGCATTGGTCGGCGGCCCATTGACTGGCCATGGAACCGCCCAGCAAGCACTGGGCCAGCACCAGCACCAGGGCCGTCGACGCCAGCAGCCCCCACCAGAGCGGCGGCACCACGAGGCCACGACCAGCCATAGCGATGCGCTGGTAGAGGGCACTGGTGAGGGCCACCAACACCAGGGCGGTGGTGAGATGGACCGTCACCAAGGGAGCCGCCAGCAGCTGGGTGACGGTGAGGGCCCCCAGCCCACCCTGCACAGCCACCAGCAACAAGGCTGCGCCGGCTATCCAGGGGAGCCACGCCGGCAGCCGGCGGCGCCAGAGAATGCTGGCGCCAGTCAGCACCAGCAGGGCTACGCCCACGACGAAGGCATCGAGCCGATGGAACCACTCCAGGAACACCTGGAGGTTCATCTGGCGCCCCGGCAGCAGGCGCCCGTAACAAAGCGGCCAATCCGGGCAAGCCAGGCCGGCCTCCATCACCCGGGTGGCACCGCCGATGCCCACCAGGGCCACCAGGGCCACCACCAGGTGGGACGCCAGCAAGCCGAGGCGGTGACGCAGCGCCAGGTCGGGAGCTGGACCTGGTTGGGAGTGGAGATCCGCCGCCATGGCCAGGCCATTCCCGGAAGTGGGGTCAAGTTAGCCAGCTTGACCAGAAGCAGGGATCAGGATTCCCGCACATCTCAAGACTGAAACCTTGCCCCAGAAACCCACTGCCATCGCGTTGTTTTGCCAACCAAATCAACGTTGTCCCCGCAGCCGAAGGCAGCGCCCCATAGGCTGGCTTAAGGGGCAAAGCGCACCGTGCCGATTCGTACCGTCCTCACTATTATTGCGGCCACCACAGCGCTTGTGCTGACAGGCCTTTGGGTGGGCAACAACGTCAACATGTTGCCGCTGGATGCCAGCAGCAACGCTCCCACCTATGACGCCCTCTTTAAGGTTTTGTTCAGCATTGGCACGGTGCTGTTTCTCGGCATCGTGATCCTGCTGGTTTACAGCTTGTTTCGATTCCGCCGCCCCAGCGGCGACCTCAGCGATGGCCTCGCCATTGAGGGGAATTTGCCGCTGGAAATCGTCTGGACGGCCATTCCCGCGATCGTGGTTTTATTCGTTGGGATCTACAGCTACGACATCTACGAACGCATGGGCGGCATGGTGAACCTCAACGACCACTCCGCCATGGCCCACGCGGCGATGGAGCCCCAGGCCAGGGTGTGGGGGGGGATCGGTGGGGCCGGCATGGATGCCGCACCCACCGGCGCCGTGCTGCCGGTTGAGGTGACGGCGATGCAATTTGCGTTCATCTTCCATTACCCCGACGCCAACATCACCAGTGGCGAGCTGCACGTGCCGACCGGCCAACCCGTGGAGCTGCATATGGAAGCCCGCGACGTGATCCACGCCTTCTGGGTGCCCCAGTTCCGCCTCAAGCAGGACGTGATCCCCGGCCAGCCCACCGTGCTCTCCTTCACCGCCACCAAGGCCGGCAGCTACCCGATCGTGTGCGCCGAACTGTGCGGCCCGTACCACGGCGGCATGCGCTCCACCGTTGTGGTGCACGAACCCGAGGCCTACGCCACCTGGCTGCAGCAGAACAGCCCCGCCAGCACCACCACCTGAAACGCCATGACCCTCGCCAATCCGAGCGACTTCAACGGCAGCCTGCAACCCCAGGGCTGGTTGCGGTACTTCAGCTTCAGCCTCGATCACAAGGTGATCGGGCTGCAATATCTGGTGTGCGGCTTTGTCTTCTATCTGATCGGCGGAGCCCTGGCTGGCGCCATTCGCACCGAGCTGGCCACGCCGCTCTCCGATTTCATGCCGCGCGACACCTACAACGAGGTGCTCACCCTGCACGGCACGGTGATGATTTTCCTCTGGATCGTGCCGGTGGTGAACGGCGCCTTCGGCAACTACCTGATTCCCTTCTATGTGGGGGCCCGCGACATGGCCTTCCCGCGGCTCAATGCCGTGGCCTTCTGGCTGATTCCCCCCGCCGGCATCCTGCTGATCAGCAGCTACTTCATCGCAGGAGCTGCGGCCCAATCCGGCTGGACCGCCTATCCCCCGCTGAGCCTCACCACCCCGGCAGCAGGTCAGGTGGTGTGGATCCTGAGTGTGCTGCTGCTGGGCGGTAGCTCGATCTTCGGCGGCATCAACTTCATCGCCACCATCCTCAAGCTGCGCCGGCCTGGCCTCAAGCTGATGCAGCTGCCGATGTACTGCTGGGCCATGCTCGGCACCAGCATCCTGGTGGTGCTCTCCACGCCAGTGCTGGCCGGCACCTTGATCCTGCTGAGCTTTGACATCATTGCCCACACGGGCTTCTTCAACCCTGCCCTGGGGGGCAATGTGGTGGTTTATCAGCACCTCTTCTGGTTCTATTCCCACCCGGCGGTGTACATCATGGTGCTGCCGGCCTTCGGCCTGGTGAGTGAGATCCTGCCGGTGCACGCCCGCAAGCCCCTGTTTGGCTACACCACGATGGTGTACTCGATCATGGCGATTGTGTTTCTGGGCTTGATCGTCTGGGCCCACCACATGTTCACCAGTGGCACGCCGCCCTGGATGCGCCTGTTCTTCACGATCGCCACATCATTCATCGCCGTGCCCACCGGCATCAAATTCTTCAACTGGCTGGCCACCCTCTGGGGCGGCAAGATTGCGCTCAACTCGGCGATGCTGTTTTCCTGCGCCTTCATCGTGAATTTCGTGTTCGGCGGCATCACCGGCGTGGCCCTGGCCCAGGTGCCCTTCGACATCCACGTGCATGACACCTACTTCGTGGTGGGCCATTTCCACTACATCGTCTACGGCGGCACGGTGTTTGTGATCTTCGGCTCGCTCTATCACTGGTATCCGAAGTTCACCGGGCGACTCCTCAATGAAGACCTGGGCCGGCTGCACTTCCTGCTCACCTTCATCGGCTTCAACCTCTGCTTCGCCCCCCAGCACTGGCTGGGTCTCAACGGCATGCCCCGCCGGGTGGCGGAATACGACCCCACCTTCACCACCCTCAACCAGGTGAGCAGCGTCGGCGCCCTGCTGATGGCGATCAGCACCCTGCCGCTGCTGATCAACGTGGTGGTGACGGCCATCAACGGCAAGGTTGCCGGTGACAACCCCTGGAACGCCCTCACCCCCGAGTGGCTGACCAGCTCGCCGCCCCCAGTGGAAAACTGGATTGGCGAAGCGCCGCTGGTCACCGAGCCCTACGGCTACGGCCAGCATCAGGAAGTACCCCAGGAGGTCCAGGCATGACCAGCACCGCCCCCCTGCAGGATCCCGGCAGCCTCGCAGCCGACCAAGCCACAGACCACGCAGCCGATCACGCCACTGAGGGCCATGGCGACTTCCGTCTGTTTGGCCTGGCCACCTTCCTGGTGGCCGACGGCATGACCTTCGCGGGCTTCTTCGCCGCCTACCTCACCTTCCGGGCCGTCAATCCCCTCCAGGAGGGCAGCACCTACGAACTCGAACTACTGCTCCCCACAATCAACACCGTTGTCCTGATCATCAGCAGCTTCACCTTCCACCGGGCCGGCAAGGAATGCCGCGGTGGCAACCTCGCTGCCAGCCGCCTCTGGCTGGCGATCACCGGCGGGCTGGGTGCAATCTTCCTGGCCGGGCAGATGGTCGAATACTTCAACCTGCCCTTCGGCCTCACCGACAACCTGTTCGCCAGCACCTTCTATGCCCTCACCGGCTTCCATGGCCTGCACGTCACCCTTGGCGTGATCTGCATTGCCATCGTGGCCCTGCAAACCCGCCAGGGCGGCCGCAACACCGCCAGCGATCACTTCGGCCTGGAAGCGGCCGAGCTCTACTGGCACTTTGTGGACGGCATCTGGGTAGTGCTCTACGGGATTCTTTATCTGCTCTGATCGTCTTCAGGCGCTGGGATGGTGTTCAAGCGCTGGCAGCGTTGGCGAATTGGAAGCACACTCGGCACAATCGACCCATCACTCTGTCGAGGGCAGGCAACACCCATGGCTGGCAGGACGGACGACGGTCCCCCCGAAATGCTGGAGGGGAAGGCGCTGCTCGATCGGGCCCGGGCCCTGAGCAACCGCCCCGAAGATGAGATTGCCCGGGCATGTGGCTACGTGGGCCCTAGCGGTCGAGTGCTCAAAAAGAGTTTCTACCGGGCCCTGGTGGCGGCGAAGGGCTATTCCATGCCCAACAACGGTGGCGGCAGGACCAGCGCTAGTCGCTCCAGCGGTCAGGGCAAGGGGCGGCAGGCAGAGTTCCGCACGCGGGTGCACGGCAACGGCAACCTGCTGATCGGCCACGCCTACACCCGGCGACTGGGGCTGGAGCCGGGCCAGGAATTCCGCATCGAAATTCACCAGGAAACCGGCTCCATCTGGCTGCTGCCCCTGGAGGAGTAGGGCAAGCCAGGCCCTCTTCAGTCGTCGCGCTCAGTCATCGCCCTTCTTCAGTCATCACCATGAAAGCTGGCGCTGAAGGCCAGCAGGTCGATGCCGCTGAATAGGAAGCTGATGCCCACCAGCACACCGATCACCCACAGCAGGCCCCAGCCCTGCATGGTCACAATCAGCACGCCCAGGATCAGGGTGACGATGCCATTGAGCAGGCCCCAACCCCAACCCCTCACCTGGGTGTGGCCAAGCGACACCAGCACCGACACCACGCCCTCCAGGATGAAGACGAGGCCGATGGCGAAGGCCAGGCTGGCCACCACAACACCACCCTCCAGCGGCCCGCCGCGGAACTGCTGAATCATCCAGGCCCCCACGACGATGAACAGGGTGGAGATCACCAGGCGCCAGAAGCAATACCAGCGGCCCAACTGACGGGAGCGGGCCAGATTGCTCACCCAACCCACGATGCCGCCCACCAGAAAGGCAACCGCCACGATCACGGTGATCCAGGCTGAGGCCACCACCGGAAAGATCAGAGCCAGCACCCCCAGCACCAGCATCAACACCCCCTCAAACAGGGTGAAGGCTTTGAGTCCCGCGCCATTGGGGGACAACAGACTTGAACCCATCAGTGTTCCATCGATATCACTCGGACCGTAATCACGGTGGGCGGCCCTGGCCACACGCGGCTCAGACCCAGCCGTGATCAGCCAACCAGGCGGCATCGACGCCAGCTCCGGAGCTCCCCTGCTCGTTGTTTCTCTGTTCAGCTCCGTTGAACGTTTTGTTCAACAAACCCAAATCGCCATTCCAGGAGTCCCCGCCCCCCCCTCCTCGGCCCGCCAGCAACCGCTCGGTGTACTTGGCCAGCAGATCGGCCTCCAGATTCACCCCATGGCCGACGGCCAGCTGGGCGAGGGTCGTGCTGGCCCAGGTGTGGGGGATCACAGCGATCCAGAAGCCCCCGCCATCCGCGTCGCAACCCGCCACGGTGAGGCTGATGCCATCAACCGCCACGCTGGCCTTTTCGCAGATGTAGCGGCCGTAGGCGGGGTCGTTCCAGGCCAGCTCGAGGCGCCAGGAGGCCGGCTGACGCGCAATCGCCCGCACCACCCCCAACCCGTCCACATGGCCGCTCACCAAGTGGCCACCGAGGCGATCCGCCAGCCGCAGGGCCGGCTCCAGATTCACCGCCCCGCCCCGGTCCGCCTTGGCCGCCAGGGTGGTGCGTCCAAGCGTCTCTTCGCTCACGTCCGCACGAAACCCATCGGCCAGGCGCTCGGCCACGGTGAGACACACCCCATCCACCGCCACGCTGTCGCCCAGGGCCAGCTGGGCTGGCCCCCAAGCCGCACCCGCCGGCGGATGCCACTGCACCTGCACCCCCTTGGAACTGCGCCGGATTGCACCGATTGCCTGCACCAGCCCGGTAAACATCCGCTATCAAGCCCAGGGCGAACCAATCTGGCCATAATCGTGCAAAGGGTGGACCAGGCAAGCCATGGTCGAGATGCGCGTTGCCGGAATTGCCCTGGATGCGGCCAGCCGCAGTCCGATTGTGTTGCTGCGCGATCCCGCGGGCCGGCGCCAGGTGCCGATCTGGATCGACCAGGCCCAGGCCCAAAACATCCTGGCCGGCCTCAGCGACGAGGCGCCGCCGCGGCCCCTCAGCCACGACCTGATGGCCTCCCTGATCGACGCGGGGGGGCTGCAGCTCGACCGGGTGGTGATCCACACGATCGAAGACAGCACCTTCCGCGCCGTGCTGAAACTGAGCCCTGCCGAGCCTGAGCACGCCAATCTCGACGCTCAAGCAGCCGAAACCCAGACAGCCGAAGCCCAAACAGCCGAGGCGGCCGTGCAGGCCCCGGCTGGCCTCGAACTCGATGCCCGCCCCAGCGACGCGATCGCCCTGGCCCTGCGCACCGGCAGCCCGATCTGGATGCTGGAGGAGGTGGTGGCCGATGCCTCGATCCCGGTGGACGCGGAGGCCGATGCAGAAGACCAGGACAATTTCCGCCGCTTCCTGGACAGCACCAGCCCCGCCGACCTGGTGCGCCACCTCAAGCAAGCCCACCCAGAGACCGAGCCGCCGGACACACCCGCGCCATGACAGCCCCGGCCCTGCGCCCCTTCGGCGATGGCCCTCCGGTGTCCCCCTTCAGCCTTGGCACGATGCGGGCCCTGGGCAGCCCGGCGCAGATGGAGGCCGTGCTGCGCGCCGCCCTGGCCGCCGGCATCAACCACCTGGAAACAGCCCCCGCCTACGGCCCCGCCGAAAGCTTCCTGGGCCAGGCCCTCGCCGCCCTGGCCGCAGAGGGCCTGGCCCCGGAGGGCGGCTGGCGGATCACCAGCAAGCTCCTGCCAGTCTCGGACCTCGCCACCGCCCAGCAGCAGCTGCGGGCGATCCTGGCGCGCCTCGGCGTGGCGCAGCTCACCACCCTGGCCGTCCACGGCCTCAACACGCCGGAGCACCTGGAGTGGGCCCTGCACGGCCCCGGCGGCGACCTGCTGGCCTGGGCCCGCGGCGAAGGGCTGGTGGGCCAGGTGGGCTTCAGCAGCCACGGCAGCCCCGAGCTGATCGAGGCCGCCCTCGCCTCCGGGGCTTTCCGGGTGTGCAGCCTGCACCTGCACCTCTTCGACCAAACCCGCCTGCCCCTGGCCCGCACCGCCCTGGCCGGCGGCATCGGCGTGCTGGCCATCTCCCCGGCCGACAAAGGGGGCCGCCTCTACGACCCGCCGCCGGAGCTGCTGGCCGACTGCGCCCCGTTTCACCCCCTCGAGCTGGCCTACCGCTTTCTGTTGGATGAGGGGGTCTCCACCCTGAGCCTGGGGGCCGAGCAGCCGGGCGATCTGGCCTGGGCCACTGCCATTCAAGGGCCCTCGCCCTGGCTGAGTGCCGCGCAACTCGCAGCCCTGGAGCGCCTGAGTGCCGCGGGCCGGGAGCGCCTGGGGGCCGAGCGCTGCGGTCAGTGCCGCGCCTGCCTGCCCTGCCCCAACGGCGTGCCGATCCCTGAGCTGCTGCGCCTGCGCAACCTGGCCGTCGGCCACGGCATGGAGGCGTTCGCGGGCGAGCGCTACAACCTGATCGGCCGCGCCGGCCACTGGTGGGAGGAGCGCAATGCCGAGGCCTGCCAAAGCTGTGGCGCCTGCCTGCCCCGCTGCCCCCACCAGTTGCCCATCCCCGCGCTGCTGGCCGACACCCACCGGCGTCTGGCCGCCGCACCGAGACGGCGCCTCTGGGGCTGAATCTCAGGATCTGGGCGCGGCCGCATCCCAGAGGTTCTGCTGGGCGAGCTGCTGGGCCAGGCTGAGCGGCGGCAGGCTCCAGCAGCGCTGCAGCAGGGCATCGCCGGGCAGCAGCAGCGCGGCCATCGCCGCCGGAAAGCGCCGGGCCATCGGCGCCAGCTGCGCCTGGGGCAGGGGCGGCACCCAACCCCGGGCCAGCAGTTGCTCCAGCAGGGGCGGCTCCAGCACGGCCCCCAGCCACTCCAAGGGGGGCTGCTGGGGTGGGCTCGCCGCCGGCCGCAGCAGCAGCTGCCAGCTGAGCGGCGCCCCCGACTCCGGCCAGATCACCGCCAGGCGCTGGTCGCGGCGCAGCAGGGGGATCAGGCGCTGCAGGGGCAGCACCGCCGCGTCGGCTTTGCCGCTGAGCAGCAGATTGAGCCCATCGCGCTCGTCGTAGGCCAGGGCCTGGGCCCGCAATCGCTCGAGCTGGGCGAAATCGCCTTTGACGATCTCCAGGCTGATGCGGGGGCTGGAGGGCAGCACCAGCCGGCCCCGCAGGCTGGGATCGAGCAGCAGCGCCCAGCCCTCCTGCCGCCGGGCCAGCAGGTCGGAGCGGCTGCGCAGGGCGATCACCCAGGGGCTGTAGGCCCAGGGAAAGGCCAGTTCGCCGGCGCCGACCGAGCCAAACAGCCGCGCCACCTCGGCACTGAAGGGCGCCAAGCGGGCCCACAGCCGCGGCGCCCCAAACGGCTGCAGCACCTTGGGGCCCAGACCGCTGGCCAGACCGCTGCCCAGACCGCTGGCCCAGCCGTCGCTGAGGGCGACCAAACCAGGCTGCGCGCCGGGCTGCACTCTGGGCTGCGCGGTGTGTTGCACACCCTGTTGCACAACCACCTGAAGCTGTTGTTGCACCGCAGCGGGGTCCGCCAGTTGCTGGGAGCGCCAGGGATCCGGCAGTTGCTTCAGCCAGGCGGCCGGCAGTTCGCCCTCAGCCAGCAGCAACTGGGGGCCCTCAGCGGGGCGGCAGGCGGCCAGCAGGCCGGCGCCCAGCCCCAGCTGCAGCAGCCGGCGACGGGAGAGCGGGGCAGACAACAGAGCCATGGCTGCGACCCTAGACACCGAGCTCAAGCCGGCAGGCCTGGTCGCAGGCGGCCGCCAGGGCCGCAGGGGGCAGGCCAGCCAGCTCCCAGAGCAGGGCCAGGCCGCCGGCCCCCACCCCCTCCTTGACGTAGCCGCGCTCGTAGTCGCGCAGGGCTGCGCTGCTGCAGCCGTGGAAGCGCAGGGCCGCCACCTCCAGCCGCGGCTGCACCTGCCACTGGGCACCGATGCGCGCCAGCAGCAGGGCCAGATCGCTGCCGGGCTCCTCGGCCACCCAGGCCGTGGTGGCAAGCCCCACCTGGCTCACCAGCGCCTGGCGCCCTTCGGGCTCCGCCAGGGCCAGGGCCAGGGCGAGCACCGCCGCCATCTGGCTGCCGCCGGCCAGCAGCACGGGGGTGCCCCGCGCCGCGGCCGCCGCCACCAAACCAGCCGCCAACGCCTGCATCGGATCGCCCACCGCCGCCAGCACGGCCATGGGACTGGGCTCGGCGCCGCCCCCAGGCACAACCCCAGCCACGGCTGCCTCTAGGCCCCGCCGCACCAACGCCGCCTTGAGGCCATGGGCCGGTTGGCGCAGGCTGCCGCTCACCAGCCCGGCCGCCTCCACCCCCAACCCCTGCAGCACCGCCAGAGCGGTTGTGGTGCCCCCCGGCACACACTCCGCCAGCAGCAGCGGCTCGGCGGGGTTCCAGCGCTCTCCCCAGGAGCGGCCGCGCTGCAGCAGGGCCTTCACCCGGGCCGGATCGAGGGCCCGGCCAGTGCTGAGGCAGCAGGCCGGGCCGGCGCTCTCGAGCGCGGGCAGGCGCAGGTGCGGCACCGATGGGGCGATGGCACAGCCCAGATCCACCACCCGGGTGCGCTCCAGCAACCCCAACTCCCGCAGCACCACATGGCTGATCAAGGCTGGGCTCACCCCAGCCGGCAGGGGCGGCAGGGCATGAACTCGCCCAGCGCCGGGCCCCTGCAGCAGCAGCTCGGCGTCGGCGGCTGCCGTGCCCAGGCGGGCCTCGGGGGTGGCCCCGGCGGCGGAAATTCCCGGCACCGCTGCCGTGTCGGTGGCGGCCAGCAGCAGCAGGGTGCGACTGACCGGCCAGCCCTGCTGCAGCGCTGCTCGCCAGCGATCAGGGGCCATCGCCGGGCTCAGAGGGGATCGAGGGCCACCAGGGCGCGAAGGGCCCGGGGGGGCTCGGGGATCGGGGAGCGCAGGCGCGGAAAGATCCAGTAGGCCACCGCATGCAGGGCCAGCACCACGATTCCGTTCTGCACCCACACCAGGGCGACGGCGGCCAGCTGCACCTGGGCCAGGTCGATGCTGGCGGCCAGGCCCACCCAGCCGGCCAGCCTCTCCAGCAAACCAGCGGCCGCGCTGGTGAGCACCACCCAGAGGTTTTCCCCCACCAGCAGCGACAACACCGCCACCCGCACCAGAAAGCCTGCCGCACCGATCAGGCTGCCGAGGCCCCAGCTCACCCACCAGCTGGCCCGCCAGCCGCCGGTGCCGCGCCAGCACCAGCCCAGCCACAGCGCCAGGAAGCCGTAGGGGAAGAGCACCAGGGGGCCGCGGATCGGCCCCATCAGGGCCACCAGCAGCAGGGCCGTCACCACCAGGCCCTCCACGGCACAGCGCCAGCCGTGGCGGAGCTGCAACAGGGCCAGGGGCAGGGGCAGGGCTAGCCGAAACAGAGGGCTGCCCACCGGCAGGTAATACAGCGCCACCCACAGCAGGGCAGTGGCGGACGCCAGATAGGCCGTGTCCATCAACTGGCGGGCCTGTCCGCGCGTGAGCTGGCGGCGGGATGGCATCAACGCGGTGCCGGGGCCGGCGTGACCGTGGGTGCCGGCGTGACGGTGGGCGCTGGCTTCGGCGTGGACGCGCCGATGCGCTCGATCATCTCCACTTCGAAGCTCACGCCCGCCGCCCGCAGGGCCTCAGTAACGGCCTCGGCGGGGGCGGCCGGATCGGCCGCAGGCAACTGAATTGTGATCCGGTAGGGGGCCGGCTTGGTGGGTGAAGCCACCGAAGGAAGCGGCGGGGCGAGCGGGGGCTTGGGGCTCGCCCCATTCGGGGCTGCCGTAGTGGGGGCTGCCGTAGTGGGGGCTGCCGGAGTGGGGGCTGCCGGAGTGAGGGCCACGGGCTGGGCTGGGGGCGCCGAGAAACTGCGGGAGAGCTGGTCGCCCAAACGGGTGCCGCTGCAGCCAGCCAGAGCCAGGCCGCAAACCGCCAATGCCAACCGCATCTGCAACCGCAGGCGACCCCAGGCCATGGCGGCCATCAGCTGTCAGCCGCCCGGATCACGCGCACCGCACTGGCCCGCAGGCGGCCTGTTTTGGTGGTGGTGGGGGCCTTCGGGGCAGCTGTTTTGGCGGCGGGCTTTTTGGCAGCAGGCTTCTTGGCGGCGCCGGCAGCTGGCTTGCGGCCCTTGGCCTTGCCGGTGGCGGCCTTGGCGGCGAGCAGCTCCACGGCCAGCTCCAGGGTGATGGTGTCGGCGGTGGTGCCCTCCGGCAACGACGCATTCACCTTTCCTTGCTTCACGTAGAGGCCATAGGGGCCATCGAACAATTGGATCGCCTCATCGCCCCCCTCAGGAGTGCCGAGATCCTTCAGGGCGGTGCGGCCGCCACGGCCCTTCTTGGGCATGGCCAGCAATTCCACGGCGCGGCTCAGCCCCACCATCAGCACATCGTCTTCGGCCTTGAGGGAGCGGTAGTCCTTCTCGCCCTTGCCCTTGTGGTGCACCACGTAGGGCCCGAAGCGGCCCAGGCCCGCCTCGATCTTGCCGCCATCGGGGTGCTCCCCGAGCTGCCGCGGCAGCCGCAGCAGGCCTAGGGCATCCTCGAGGCTGAGCTCCTCCGGCTTGACGCCCTTCGGCAGCGAAGCCCGCTTGGGCTTGGGATTCTCATCGCTCACCTGGCCCCGCTGCACGTAGGGCCCGTACTGGCCAAACAGCAGATACACCAGATCGCCCGTTTCCGGATCCTCGCCTAGGGATTCGGGGCCATCGGCCTTCTGCTTGAGAATCAGCTCGGCCTTGTCGGCATCGAGATCGGCCGGGGTGATCTCCTGGGGCAGGGTGGCCTTGAGCAGCTCTTCGCTGCCGTCGTCGGCCACGCGCTTGGTTTCCAGGTAGGCACCGAAGCGGCCGATGCGCACCACGCAAGGCAGGCCCTCGAGCTCCACCGTGCGCGACACCCCCGGATCGATGTCGCCTTCGCGCTGGGCCACCTGGGTTTCCAGGCCCTGCTCGCCCTTGTAGAAGCTCTGCAGGTAGGGCAGCCACTGCACCTGGCCGTGGGAGATCTCATCGAGGGTGTTCTCCATCCGGGCGGTGAAGCTGGTGTCCACCAGGTCCGGGAAGTGCTCCTCCAGCAGGGCCGTGACCGCAAAGGCCGTGAAGCTTGGGGTGAGGGCGTTGCCCGCCAGGGTGGCGTAACCCCGGTCGACGATCGTGCCAATGATCGAGGCGTAGGTGGAGGGGCGGCCGATCCCCTCTTTTTCCAGCATCTTCACCAGGGCCGCTTCGCTGTAGCGGGCGGGGGGCTGGGTTTGGTGGCCGAGGGCCTCCACCGCCTTGCAGGCCGGGCGATCGCCCACTTTCAGGGCCGGCAGCAGCACCTCCTGGCCCTCCAGGGCGGCATCGGGATCATCGGAGCCCTCCACGTAGGCGCGGAAGAAGCCGGCGAAGTCGATGCGCTTGCCGGAGGCGCGGAAGCTGGCAGGGCCCAGAGCGCCGCCGTCGGCCTGCAGTTCCACCGCCAGCATGGTGAGCCGGGCGTCAGCCATCTGGCTGGCCACCGTGCGCTTCCAGATCAGCTCGTAGAGGGCCAGATCGCGGCCATCGAGGCCGGTGGCGGCGGGATCGCGGAAACTCTCACCGGCGGGGCGGATCGCTTCGTGGGCCTCCTGGGCGTTGCGGGCTTTGGTGGAAAACTGGCGGGGAGACGGGCTCAGATAGTCCTTGCCGTATTTGGCGCCCACGCAGCTGCGGGCGGCGTTGATCGCCTGGTCGCTGAGGTGCACCGAATCGGTGCGCATGTAGGTGATGAAGCCGCGCTCGTACAGCCCTTGGGCGGTGCGCATGGTTTCGCGGGCCGAGAGCCGCAGCTTGCGGTTGGCCTCCTGCTGCAGGGTGCTGGTGGTGAAGGGGGGCACGGGCTTGCGCACCGTGGGCTTCTCCTCCACCTCCGCCACGGTCCAGGCGGCGCCCTGCACCTGGGCCTGAAGGGCTTTGGCCTCGGCCTCGCTCAGCAGTCGCACCTTGCTGCCGGCCTTGAGGGCTCCGGTGCTCTCATCAAAATCGGAGCCACCGGCGATCTTCACGCCGCCCAGCTGGCTCAGCTTGGCCTCAAAGCCAGCGCCGGCCTGCTCCAGCCGGGCCTTGAGGTCCCAGTAGCTGCCGCTCCTGAAGGCCCGGCGGGCCCGCTCGCGCTGCACGAGCAGGCGCACCGCCACCGACTGGACGCGGCCGGCGCTCAGCCCCCACGCCACCTTTTTCCACAGCAGCGGCGAGAGGGTGTAGCCCACCAACCGATCGAGAATGCGGCGGGTTTCCTGGGCGTGCACCAGCTCCATGTCGAGCTCGCGGGTCTGCTCCAGGGCCCGACCGATGGCTTCTTTGGTGATCTCGTGGAACACCATGCGCTTCACCGGCACCTTGGGGCTGAGCAGCTGCAGCAGGTGCCAGCTGATCGATTCGCCTTCCCGGTCTTCGTCGGTGGCTAGCAGCAGCTGGTCGGCGCCCTTGAGGGCATCCTTGAGCTCCTTCACCACTATCTTCTTGTCCTTCGGCACCACGTAGAGGGGCTCGAAGTTGTTGGCGGTGTTCACGCCGAGGTTGGCCCACTTCTCACCCTTGTGGGCCGCCGGGATCTCACTGGCGTTGTTGGGCAGGTCGCGCACGTGCCCCATCGAGGCTTCCACCTTGAAGTCCTTGGGAAGGAAGCCGCGAATGGTGCGGGCCTTCGTGGGACTTTCGACAATGACCAGGGTGTGACCCACAGACCAGCGCATAACCGCTCCCCTCTTTATCGCATCCAGGGACCGGGTTGGCTGCGAAGCGCGGCTACAGTCCTCGAGATCACAGATCCCACCTCGCCGCCGTCTCCCTGATGTTTCTGCTTGGCGCCCTCTCCACCGTGGCCGATGCCATCGGCAGTGGTGCCGGAACCGGGGCGCTGAATCTGCAGCTCAACGCCGGCGCAATCGCCCCGGAAGCAGCGGTGCTGATCGCCCTGCTCACCTGCCTGCTGGTGGACTTGGCCGGCGAAAAGGCCGCCAGCCGCTGGGTGCCACCGATCTGCTACGCCGGCCTGGGAAGTGCCCTGGTGCTGCTGGCGCTGCAGTGGAACACGCCGGATCTGCAGCCCTCCTTCGTGGGCTCCTTCCTGGCCGACAACCTCGCCATCGCCTTCAGGGCGGTGGTGGCGGCCTCCACCTTGATCTCCCTGATGCTGAGCTGGCGCTACGTGGAGCGCAGCGGCACCCCGGTGGGCGAATTCGCCGGCATCCTGCTGGCCGCCACCCTCGGGGCGATGTTCCTGTGCGGCGCCACCGACCTGGTGAGTATCTTCGTGTCGCTCGAAACCCTCTCGGTGTCGAGCTACCTGCTGGCGGGCTACATGAAGCGAGACGCCCGCAGCTCCGAGGCGGCGTTGAAATATCTCCTGGTGGGCTCGGCGGCGGCGGCGGTGTTTCTCTACGGCGCCTCCCTGCTCTACGGACTCACCGGTGGCGCCACGGGCCTCGATGCGGTGGCGGTGGCCCTGCGCACCAGTGCCTCGCCCGTGACCGCCCTGGCCCTGGTGTTTGTGCTGGCCACGGTGGCCTTCAAGATCGCGGCGGTGCCCTTCCACCAGTGGACCCCCGACGTCTACGAGGGCTCGCCCACCCCGGTGGTGGCGTTTCTGTCGGTGGGATCCAAGGCGGCTGGCTTCGCCCTGGCCCTGCGCATCCTGGTGGGCTGCTTCGAGAGCTTCGATGCCCAGTGGAAGCTGCTGTTCACCGTGTTGGCGGTGCTGAGCATGGTGCTGGGCAACGTGGTGGCCCTGGCCCAAACCTCGATGAAGCGGATGCTGGCCTACAGCTCCATCGGCCAGGCCGGCTTCGTGATGATCGGCCTGGTGTGCGGCACCGAGGACGGCTTCGCCGCGATGGTGCTCTACATGGCGGCCTACCTGTTCATGAACCTGGGCGCCTTTGCCTGCATCATCCTGTTTTCGCTGCGCACCGGCAGCGACCGGATCGCCGACTACGCCGGCCTTTACCAGAAGGATCCACTGATCACCCTGGGGCTGAGCCTCTGCCTGCTGTCGCTCGGTGGGATTCCGCCGATGCTGGGCTTCTTCGGCAAGATCTACCTCTTCTTCGCCGGCTGGGCCGACCACCAATACCTGCTGGTGGTGGTGGGCTTGGTCACCTCGGTGGTGTCGATCTACTACTACATCTCGGTGATCAAGATGATGGTGGTGAAGGAGCCCCAGGACGCCTCCGAGGTGGTGAAGGCCTATCCGGAGATCAGCTGGAGCGTGGCCGGCCTGCCCGCCCTGCGCACCGCCCTGGTGGGCTGCGTGATCGTCACCGCCGTGGGCGGCATCCTATCCAACCCGCTGTTCGTCTGGGCCAGCGAAGCCGTCACCGGCACGCCGATGCTGGTGCAGGCGATTGGCTGACCGGCCAAACAAAGCGGTCAAGGCTCAGTACAATGTCATTACAACCACTGGGGCGCGATGGGCAGGGATCAGGTGCTGCAGCTTCGGGCCAGCAGTGAACAGCGGCAGCTGATTGATCAGGCCGCTGCTGCCGAAGGCGTCAGTCGCACCGAGTTCATGCTGCGCTGCTGCCAGGAGCGTGCCCGCGACGTGCTGCTCGAGCGCACGGTGTTCTCTTTGGGTGATGAACAAAGCACCGCGCTGCTCAACGACCTCAACGATCCGGCCTTGAAGGCACAAGACCAGGCCGCCATCCAACAACTGCTCGCTGCCCCACGCCCCTGGCATGCAGGCTCCTGAATCCCTGGGGGATCAGCATCAACTCGGAGACTTTGATTGCGGCGATGCCCCGCTCAACCGCTGGCTGACTCACCGCGCCCGCCAAAACGAGCGGGAGGGGGTGTCTCGAACGGTGGTGGTTTGCCTGGAGGACAGCAAGGTCGTGATTGCTTACAGCTGCCTTTCGGCTGGCGCGATCCTGCTCTCTGACGTACCGAACCGGCTGAGGCGCAACATGCCCAATCCTTTACCCGTGCTGGTGATGGGCAGGCTGGCGGTGGACCAGCGTTATCAAGGGAAAGGCCTGGGCAGGGCCCTGGTGGCGGATGCGCTGAGCCGAAGTCTGAAGGCGCGCCAACTGATCGGTGCCAAAGCACTGCTGGTGCACGCTCTGGATGATCGGGCTGCAGGGTTCTACCGATCGCTGGGGTTTCGCCCTTCTCCCATCGACGTCCTAACCCTGATGATCCAATTGGATCCGGTGTGAGTCTCAAGCTCACGCCATGCTGGTGTCATTGAGCCAGGCAAGGCAATGGCGCCGATAGCCTTCTCCAACTCGTTGTTTAGCCCTTGCCCAAACCGGTCGCCGAACTGATCAGCGTGGACAAGATCTATGGCAGCGGCGAGATGGCCGTCAGAGCCCTCGACCACGTGGACCTCACCGTGAACCGGGGCGACTACCTGGCCGTGATGGGAGCCTCCGGCTCGGGCAAAAGCACCGCCATGAACATCCTCGGCTGCCTCGACCGACCCACCGCTGGCAGCTACCGCCTCAATGACACCCCGGTGGATGGGCTCAGCGACGACCAGCTGGCCGACCTGCGCAACCGAGATCTGGGCTTTGTGTTTCAGCAGTTCCACCTGCTGCCCCAGCTGAGCGCCCTCGACAACGTGATGCTGCCGATGGTGTACGCAGGGGTGCCCGCCGCCGAACGGCTGCGACGGGCCCAGGCAGCGCTCGAGCGGGTGGGGCTGGCCCAACGGCTGCACAACAAACCCAACCAGCTCTCCGGGGGCCAACAGCAACGGGTGGCCATCGCCCGGGCGATCATCAACCAGCCGGCGCTGCTGCTGGCTGACGAGCCCACCGGCGCCCTCGATTCCCAGACCACCGCCGAAGTGCTGGACATCTTTGATGCCCTGCATCGCGGCGGCATGACCGTGGTGATCGTGACCCACGAAGACGACGTGGCAGCCCGGGCAGAAAAGATCGTGCGCTTCCGCGACGGGCGGATCCTCAGCTGAAGGGGCGGCCAGCGGGTGGAAGCCAACTCCAAAACCGATCTTGGGTTTGTTGCACAACGTGTTCAACAAACCTGATCCGCCCAACTGGCAGGCCGCAGCCGTCCGCCCGCCAGCCAGCCGTTGTGATCAACCCTGATTCGCCGGGTTGGCGGCGGGCCGCTCCAGGCTCTGGAGCAGCTGGCCCATCAACAGGGCGATGGCATCACTGCCGGCGGCGCCTTGGCCGGGGTCGAGATCGCCGGGATCCACGGCCATCCAGCCGCCATCGCTAGGCAGCCGCAATTCGAAGTGCAGATGCGGACCGGTGCTCAGGCCCGTGCTGCCCACCCGGCCGATCACCTCGCCCTGGCGCACCCGATCGCCCTCCTTCACATAAAGCTCGCTGAGGTGGCCATACAAAGTGCGCCGCCGCGGCCGGTCGTGCTCCACCTCTATGGCGAGGCCATAGCCACCCGCCAGCCCGCTGCTCACCACCCGGCCGCCCAGGGCAGCCACCACCGGCGTGCCCTCCGGGGCCGCCAAATCCCGGCCGGCATGCATCAACCAGCTGCCCAGGATGGGGTGCAGCCGGTAGCCGAAATTGCTGCTGGTTACGGCCGAGCCGATCAGGGGGAACAGCAATTTCCGGTTGCCATTGCCGCCGATCGGTGCCGGCCGGGGCGTCACGCCGAACACGTCGGCTAGCCGGAAGCTGCCGCCGGACCCCGCCAGCAGGGCCGACACCGGCACTGTGAGCGGCGGCAGGGGGCGTCCATCCAGGCCGAGGCGGACTGACTCCCCAGCCCCGGCTTCGTTGTTGAGGCGCCCGCGCCAGCGCACCACCACACCACTGCTGCACTCCTGCTGGGACAGGGCACCGCTGCGGCAGGCCTGCTGGTGGGCCGGCACGTTGAAGGGGGTCATCCCGCCACCGGAGCGGATCCGAGCCCGCTCCGCCGGACTCACCACCCCATCGCGCACCAGGGCGTCGAGGGAGGCATCAAAGCGGGCAGGGGGGCGAGCAGGCGCCAACTGGCTGGCATCGGGCCGCAGCGGCAGGGCCACGGGCACCGGCGGCGGCAGCTCCGGACTGATCGGCGCCGGGGTGAGCTGGTCCTGACCCCAGGCCAACCCCACCCCCAGTAAGGGTACCGTCACCACAGGCAGCAGCGCCAACATCGCCTTGGCGCGGGAGGATTGGCGCTGGCTGATCGGATCACTCATGGGGCCCAGTGTAAAAATCTCCGCCGATCGGCCAGATCCGGCGGCAACAGCCCCCTGAGGAATGGCGCCTCAGAAGTGGCGCTGCAGGGTCAGCTCCTGGTCACCGCGGACCAGGCGCAGGCGTCCATCGGTGGTCAAGCCGCACACCTGCCAGAGCTGGCCGTCGTGCCACCAGCCCGCTGCCGGCCGCCACAGCCGGGCCTCGGCGGCACGCCGCACGGGCTCGGGTTGGTGGGCGTGGGCGACGGCCCAATCGAGGCCGGCGAGCACCAGGCCCAGCAGGCGCTGCGGCCGGGCCCAAGGATGGTGGCGTCGAAAGCCGAGGGCCTGGGCCACCGAGATGGCCCCAGCTGGCACCCGGTTGCAGCCGTTGAGTCCCACCCCCACCTGGGCCCAGCGGATCTGCTGGCCCCGCAACCGCAGCCGCGGCAACAGGCCGGCGAGCTTGCGCTCCTGCACCAGCAGGTCGTTGGGCCACTTGAGCTGCACCGGCAGCCCCAGGGCCTCCAACTGCTGGGCCAACCCCACCGCCACCGCCAGCCCCAGGGCCGCCGAGCCCGGCAGCGCCTCGGCCCAGGGGAAGGCCGCACTGAGCCAGAGCCCGCCAGCTGGAGACACCCAAGGGCGGCCCTGCTGGCCATGGCCAAAACGCTGCCGCCGGGCTTGCACCGCCAAGCGGGCGTCCTGGGCCTGCCGCTGCGCCAACCAACGGTCCAGCTCGATCTCGGTGCTGGCACACACCGGCAGGCGCCGGAGCTGCCAGCCCAGGCCTGGCGGCACGGTCAAAGGCTGGCCAGCCAGGCGCCGATGCGGGCCGCACCGGCTTCCAGCTCCTCCACCGGGTGCACCAGCGCCAGGCGCAGCCAGCCCTCGCCACCGGGGCCAAAGCCATTGCCAGGAGTGAGGGCCACACCGGTGGCCTCCAGCAGGGCCGCCGCGACAGCTTCGCTGTCCCAGCCGCGGGACTGGGCCTGAGGCGGCAACGCCAACCACAGGTAGAGCGCCATCGACGGCCGCCGCACCGGCCAGCCCACCGCCTCCAAGGCCGCAGCCATGCGATCGCGCCGCTCCCGGTACACCGCCTGGAGCTGGTGGGGCCAGTCGGGCGCCTGCTCCAGGGCGGCGATGGCACCGGCCTGCAGGGCCAGCGACTGGTTGAAATCCACCACGCCCTTGAGCTGGCGTAGGGCAGTGATCAACCACTCCGCGCCAATGGCAAAAGCCAGGCGGTAACCGCCGAGGCACCAGCTCTTCGAGAGGGAGAAAAATTCGATGCCGCACTCTCGCCAGTGGGGCGAGCGCAGCAGGGCCGGGGCTTCGCCATCGAGGGCCAGATCCACGTAGGGGTTGTCGTGGGCGAACACCAGCCCATGGCGCACCGCCCGCTCGGCAGCTTCATCGACCCAGGCCTGCTCACCGGTGGTGGCCGTGGGGTTGTGGGGAAACCCCAGCACCATCAGCTTGAGGGCATCCCACTGCTCGGTGCTGAGGGCCTCGAAATCAGGCCGCCAGCCCGCCGCCGGATCCAGCGGCAGCAGCACCGGCTCGGCCGAAGCCAGGTGCAGCCCCCCCATGTGAGAGGGGTAGTAGGGATCGAGCAACAGGGCCCGATCACCGGGATTGAGCACCGCCAGGGGCAGATGGGCCGTGCCCTCCTGGGATCCCACCAGCAGCAGCACCTCGGTGCCTGGATCCACGGCCACCCCGAAGCGCCGCAGGGCCCAGGCCGCTACAGCCTGACGAAACGGCAGGGTGGCTCCGTGCAGGCAATAGGCAGCGCTGGCGGGCTGGCCGAGCTGGGCGGCGATGGCCTGGATCGCCGCCGCAGGAGGTTGGAGGTCGGTGGACCCCAGCGAGAGATCGAGCAGGGGCGGCAGGCCCTGGGTGGCAGCCCGGGCCGAGTAGGCCGATTTGCGCTGGTCGTTGCGGGCGAAAACGCCGCTGCCGAGCCGCGACAGCCGCTCAGAGATGGGCATCCACAAAGGCCTTCAGCTGTGGTTTCGCCATGGCGCCCTCATGGCGAGCCAGCTCTTGACCATCCCGAAGCAGGATCAGGGCGGGCAGGCCCTGGATCTGCAGCCCATCGCGGCTGATGGGGTTGCCGTCAGCTTCCAGCTTGCCAACGGTCAAACGGCCGGCGTATTCCGCCGCCATTGCGTCCATCATCGGGGCCATCAGCCGGCAGGGGCCGCACCATTCGGCCCACACATCCACCAGCACCGGGGTGGCCGACTCATGCACTTCGGCTTGGAAGTTGGCATCGGTGAGATGAACAACAGTCACGGCAGGGCCTGAATCGACGGGTGCATAGGGCGATTGTATGGAAGGGATCCTCTGGGCGGAGCGCCCAGCCTGGACGGAACCTCCCAGACGAACCTCAGAGTTTGTCGATCGAGCGCTTGAGCTCCTCAAGCTCCGGATCCAGCTCACTCACCTTGACGGGCTCGAGTTGCGGCGCGGTCACGCCACCAGCCAGGCGGTTCTTCATCGCCGCCAGCTCGTCATCCACCTCGGGCGCCCCTTCCAGAGCCGCAAACTGGCTTTCGAGATCGGCGCCGGCCAGCTCGGCAGCCGCCTGGCTGCGGGCCTCCAGGGTCTGCACCTTTTCCTCCATGCGCTCGAAGGCGGCCATGGAGCTGTTGGTGCCGAGGCTGCCAACGGCGCTCTGCAGCTGCTCCTGGGCCTGGGCTGCCTGGGCCCGGGCCTTGAGCATGTCCTTTTTGGTTTTGGCCTCGGCGATCTTGCTTTCCAGAGCCACCAGGCTCTTCTTGAGCTGCTCCACCTGACCCGCCTGGCTCTGCAGCTGGGTGTTCAGGGCCGTGGCGGTGTCCTGGCAGGTTTTGCGACGCCCGAGGGCCTCGCGGGCCAGGTCTTCCTCGCCCTTCTGGAGAGCCAGCTCGGCCCGTTCGTACCAGGTTTTGGCCTGGGCTTCAGCCTGCTCGGCCTGATTTTGAATGCGCTTCTGGCTGGCAATGGCCGTGGCCACCGCCTGGCGCAGCTTCACCAGGTCCGACTGCATGTCGGCCACCGACTGGTCGAGGATCTTGGCGGGATCCTCCATGGCTCCGACAACCGCGTTGGCGTTGGAACGGATCAGGCGGCTGAGGCGATCGAAAAAGCCCATCGGAGTCGGCGGGGGCGAGGCTTGAGGGTAGCCAGGCCCGGCTGCAGTTCACCAGCGGGATTGCCGCACCCCGAATAACCTCGGCCCATGGCCAAGGCCTCCCGTCAGCAAACCCGCCAGATCGGCAACCTCAGCCTGCTGGTGCCGGCGCCGCGGCCGCCCGCCAGCGGCCTGGGCAGTTGCCTGCGGGAGCTGGAGCAGCGCTGGCAGCAGGGTGGCCATCTGGCGGCCCTGTGGCGGGCCTGGCCGCGCATCGCCGGCGCCCAGCTGGCGCCCCACTGCCGGCCCCTGCGGCTGCACAGCGGCCTGCTCACCGTGGGGGCAGCCCCCGGCCCCTGGCTGCAGGCCCTGCAATACAACCGCCACCAGCTGCTGGGAGCCCTGCGCGCCCAGGGCTTCACGGTGCGCGACCTGCGCCTGGAGCAGCACCACGCCAGTGCCGCCGTTGCGCCGGGCGGCCTGCAGGAAGCGGAGGTGTGGGCCGCCCACCCCAGCCGGGTGGACGTGCATGGCATGGCCACCTGCCCAAACTGCGCCAGCCCGGCACCTGCCGGCGAGATGGCCCGCTGGGGCCACTGCAGCTTCTGCCGCCAACGGGACCTGGGCCCAACCCCAACCACCTGACACCCACAAACGCCAGCTCCACAAAGAGCAGATCAGGATCAGTAGCGCTCCGGCCTGGGCTCCTCCCAGGTGGCGACCACACCCAGACGACGCAGGGCTGCGGCGCGCCGCTCCAGGCTGGAGCGCTCCAGCCGCCAGAGGGCGTAGGGGCCGCGGGCATCGAGGCGCTGGGGGTTGAGCTGCTGCCAGTAGGGCAGCTCAGCGGTGCCGTGATCGATGACCAGCAGCAGGCTGCGGCCGGCGGCGGGTGGCTGGGGATTGAGGCCGGGGCGGTGCTCGCGGGCCAGGCGATCGGCCAGGTTCACGAGATCGGCGGGCTCGGCACCCTCGTAGAGCACAACCTGGCGGCTGTAGTAGTGCAGCGAGGGCTTGAGCAAGCCCACCATCGCCAGGGGTTCGCCTGGCCTGCTGGCCGCGCGGGCCGCCGTGGCCGCTGCCGCCAGCTCGCGCACGGGCTGGGCCCGCAGCCGATCGCCCAGCCCCACCAGCGGCAACAGCACCACCGGCACAAACGCCACCAGCGGCAACTGCAACGCCAGCAGACCCACCAGAGCGCCCCGGCGCCAGCCGGCCCAGGCCCCCAGCAGCAGCGCCAGGGCCCAAAACGCAGCCCCCAACGGCACCCAGGGGGCAGCCAGCAGCTCAGCCACCAGGGAGGGCATCTCTGGAGCATCAATCAGCGGCAGCCACAGCGGCCCGGCCGCCAATCCCCCCGCCACCACTCCCGTGAGCACAAGGCTCAACCCCCAGGCCCAGCGACCGCCCCGCTGGGCGGCCAGCGCCACCAGCAGGCCCGCCGCCGGGGTGGCCGGCAGCCAGTAGCTGGGCAACTTGGTGGCCGCAGCGCTGAAAAACAGCAGCACCGCCAGCAGCCAGCAGGCGGCGAAGCGCTGCAGGGATTGCTCGGGCGGCAGGGGCTCAGCCGGCAGCCAGCGCCAGCGCAGGCGGCCGATGCCCTGGGCCAGCCCCAGCAGCAGCACGGGGGTGAGCGGCAGGCTGGCGATCACCAGCACCGGGCCAAAAAACCACCAAGGCGCCAGGTGGTTGTTCACCACCGCCGTGAAGCGCTGCAGGTTGTGGTAGCCGAAAAAGCTGCGTGAGAAGGGCTCCCCCTCCACCAGCAGCGCCGCGCCATACCAAGGCAACGCCACCAGTGCCGTGAGCGCCAGCCCCGGCAGGGGCCGCAGCCGCCGCCAGAGCCCGGCCAGATCCGCCTGCAACCAGCCAAACAAAAGGAGCGTGAGCCCCAGCAGCACCACCGCCACCGGCCCCTTGGCCAGCACCGCCAGCCCCAGCACCAGCCAGGGCTGCCCCCAATGGCGCCCTCCTGTGCTCTCGCCAGCGGCGTAGCAGCGCCAGCTGAGCAAAAGGCTGAAGCCAAGGCAGCCCGCCAGCAGGGCATCGCTCACCGCGATCCGGCCCCAAACCAAGGCCAGCGGCGAGAGGCCGTAGGCCAGGGCCGCCGCCAGGGCTGTGGCCGCTTGGCCTGCGGAGCGCTGGGGCCAGCGCAGCAGGGTATGAGCCAGGCCGAGCATCAGCGCCACGCTGGCGAGGGCCGAGGGCAGCCGCGCCGCCCAGGTGCCCAGCGGGTTCCATGCCTCCTGGCCGGGCAGGGCGTAGAGGGCCCCCATCAGCCAGTACACCAGCGGCGGCTTGTCGTAGCGGGGCAGGCCGTTGACGCGGGGGATCAGCCAATCGCCGGTGTCGGCCATGGCCCGGGCTGAAGCGGCAAATAGCGGCGGCGTTTCATCCACCAGGCCGGTGCTGCCCAGCTGCCACACAAACAGCACCAGGCCGATCGCCAGGGTGAGCAGCAACACCCAGCGCCGTTTAGTTGACGTTGCGCGCTGTGGCAGAGGGCGTTTCGCCGAAGTGCTCAAAGTACTGAAGGGAGGTGCGCCCGGTGGTGGGGGGGGCAGGCCGGAGCTGATCCTGCATGCTGCTCAGACTGACCTGACAGCCTCGGGAACATTCAGCCCATCAGTCGCACCGGCCCCGGATAGGCCGCCAGTTGCTGATCGGCCGTAATCAACAGCAGGCCATCGGCGCTGGCCTGAGAGAGCAACAGCCGATCAAAGGGATCGCGATGCAGGGGCGGCAGTGCGGCCATCACCAGGGTGTGATGGGCCTGGATCGGCAGTTCCTGCCAGCCGCCATCAAGCAGGGCTCGGCGCAGCACGGCAGGCTCCACGTGGAAATCGGGCCGCCCGAGCGCCTGTTTGATCACCAGCTCCCACAGGCTGGCCACACTGAACACCGGCGTGTTGGCAGGATCCTGCAGCATCGCCGAGAGGGCCGCTGGCAGCCGTTCGGGCGAGCCCATCGCCCACACCAACAGATGCGTGTCGAGCAGCAAGCGCATCTGCTGGCCTCAGGCCCCTTCAAACAGATCGGCGATCTCGGCAGCACCCAGCTGATCAAAGTCGTCGGGCACCTGGCACTGACCGGCCAGCAAGCCCAGGCGCCGCAGCGGTGCCGCAGCAGCGCCCGCTTCGCTGAGGGGGGTGACGCGGACCATTGGACGGCCGGCCTTGCAGATCACAAACGGCTCCCCTGCTGCTGCCTCATCCACCAGCCGCGAGAGGTGCGTTTTGGCCTCGTGCATGTTCACCTGCCGCATGGCTGTGATCAACTTCACTCAGTCAACCAACTTAGTCGACCAAGCATCCAGACCGGCGTTTCAGGCTTGCACGGCCAGGGCAAGGAGGCATCAACATTTCGGCCCCAGCGTGCGTTGAACAAACCGTTTCACAAACCCAAACCCGCCAGCAACCACGCCTCCACCCGCTCAGCCAGCACCGCCCGCGAGGCATGGGCCTCCACCCACTGCCGGCAGGCGCGCCGATCGATCGCGCCCACCTCAGCCGCCGCCGCTGCCAAGGCCACCACGTTGTCGGGCTCCACCAACAGCCCATTCACCCTCGGCTGCACCAGCTCGCCGGGCCCGCCGCGTCGGTAGGCCACCACCGGCACCCCGCAGGCCATCGCCTCCACCACCACGTTGCCGTAGGCCTCGTTCCACTTGGGGGTGTTGAGCAGGGCCCGGCAGCGGCCCAGCTGCTGCTGCAACTGCACGGTGGGCAGGAAGCCCCGCCATTGCAGCGTGCCGGCCGGCACCGACGCCTCCACCGCCGCCGCATAGGCCTCATCTTCCACCAGGCCCCACACCGCCAGGGGCAAGCCCAGCTGCGCCGCCGCCGCCGCCGCATCCTCCAAGCCCTTCTCCGGCGCCACGCGCCCAGCCCAGCCCAGCAGCGGCTCTGGCTCGGCGCAAAACCCATAGGCACTCAAATCGAAACCATTGCCCACCAGCACCGGCGGGGCAGGCAGGGCGAAATCGGCGGCCTGTGCAGCGGTGTGGAAGGCCAGGCGGCGCTGATCCCAGGCGGCGATCTCGGCGATCACCGCATCCATCGCGTCGTTCACCGAGCCCATGCTCACCAGGTGAAAGATCGGCAGCTCCGCCAGCGGCGTCAGCCAGAAGGGCAACCAGTCGTAGGCCAGGTTGAGCACCGCATCGAATCCCGCCGCCGGCGCCTCGGCCAGAACCCGGCGCCAGAAGCGGGGCAGCAGGCCGTCGGCCGGCATCGTGATCGGCGCGGCCCGTTCTTGATGCTGGGCACTGGGCTGGGAGCTGCCGCTGCAGGTCCACAGCGCGGCGGCGGCACAGGCAGGGGGCAACACCGAGCCCTCCGCCGCCAGCACCGTGAGCCGGTGGCCCAGCTCCAGCAGCCCTGCCACCAGGCTGGCCAGGGTGAGCTCCACGCCGCCACCACGGCCACTGCCCAGGGCCCCCACCGGGGTGCTCACCACCAGGAGCCGCATCAGGACTGCTCCAAAAGGGGCGTGCCCTGCCAGAGCTGCTGGCGCCGGTTGATCAACAGCACCGAGGCCAGGGCCAGCACCGCCCCCAGCCACTGCAGCGGCCGCAACTGCTCATCCAGCAGCAGCACGCCACAGAGCAGGGCAAACACCGGCGTTAAGAAGGTGAGGGCCGTGAAGCCGGTGAGATCGCCGCTGCTGGCAAACCAGAAAAACAACCCGTAGGCCAAAGCACTGCCCAACACGGTGGCGTAGGCCATCAGAGCCCAGTCAGTCGGGCTCCAGGCCGGCAGCAGCGGCCCCTGCAGGGCAACCCCGCCTAGCAGCGGCAGGCCGCCCAGCAGCAAATGCCAACCGGTGATCGCCACCGGATCACTCTCGCGGCTGGCATAGCGGCTCAGCACCGTGCCGAGGGCCATGGCCGCCGCCGCCGCCAGCATCCACAACTCCCCATGGCTCCAGGCCCGCTCCCCCAGGGCGGCTGGGCCATCCAGCCACCAGTGGCGCAGCACCGGCGCTGGCAGGCCAAGGCAACAAATCCCCAGCAGGCCCACCAGCAGGCCCACCCAGCCCACCGGGTTGATCGCCTCGCCAAACAGGCTGCGGGCCAGCAGAGCCACCAGCAGGGGCTGGGAATCGATCAGCACCGACCCCAAACCCGCTCCGGTCTGACCGAGCCCCTGAGCCAACAAGGCCTGAAACAAGCTGCCGTCCACCAGGGCGAAGGCGAGCAGCCAGGGCCAGTCGGCGGCGGCAATGCGCAGGGGCCGCCCCAGCAGCACCGCGGCCAGCAGCACCAGGGCACCGGCGGGCAGCAGGCGCAAGCTGGCCACCTGCAGGGGAGTGCCGCCCTCCAGCAGGGGCCGCATCGCTGCCATGGCCGTGCCCCAGAGCGCAAAGGGCAGCAGCATCAGGGGCCAACGCAGGGCCTGGGGCATGGTGCTTCCGGGCCGGTGAAGGCTTTCTTTTTAAGATCCAACCACTTCACACCGCCGAAATGCCCTGGCCCTGGCGCCGTAAGACCCGTCGCACCCTGGCGCGCATCGCCATCGAAGGCCCGATTGCCGGCCCCACCCGCCAGCGGGTGCTCAAGGCCCTGCGTCAGGTGGAGCAGCGGGAGTGCCCCGCCCTGCTGCTGCGCATCGACAGCCCCGGTGGCACCGTGGGCGACAGCCAGGAAATCCACAGCGCCCTGTTGCGCCTGCGGGAGAAGGGCTGCCGGGTGGTGGCCAGCTTCGGCAACATCTCCGCCTCGGGCGGGGTGTACATCGGCGTGGCCGCCGAACAAATCGTGGCCAACCCCGGCACGATCACCGGCTCCATCGGCGTGATCCTGCGGGGCAACAACCTCTCCAAGCTGCTGGAGCGGGTGGGGGTGAGCTTCGAAACCGTCAAGAGCGGCCTCTACAAAGACATCCTCTCCCCCGATCGCGCCCTCACCGACGGCGAACGGGAGCTGCTGCAAAGCCTGATTGATTCCAGCTACGACCAGTTTGTGGATGCGGTGGCCACCGGACGGGGGCTCAGCCAGGAGGCGGTGCGCGGTTTTGCCGATGGCCGTGTGTTCAGTGGTGTCCAGGGCAAGGAGCTGGGCCTGGTGGATGTGCTTGGCGACGAGGAGGCAGCACGGCGGCTGGCAGCTGAGCTGGCGGAGCTCGACCCGGAGAAAACCCGCCCGATCACCTTCGGCAGCCCGCCGAAGCGCTTTGGCGGCCTGATTCCCGGGCGCAGCCAGCTGCGGGGCCTGCTGGCGGCCCTCAGCCTGGAGCTGGCCTGGAGCGGCCAACCCCTGTGGCTCTACCGGCCATGAGTGTGGGGCTTGTCCTACGGGCCCTGCGCGGGGCCACCACTGCCGACGCCAACTCCGCCGAGGCGATCGAGGTGGCGGTGGCCGAACTGGTGGATGCGCTGGTGGCACGCAACGGCCTGGCAGGAGCGCAGGTGGTGTCGGTCACCTTTTCGGTGACCCGCGACCTCGATGCCTGCTTCCCGGCCGCCATCGCCCGACGCCAGGCCGGCTGGGAGCAGGTGGCCCTGCTCGATTGCCAGCAGATGGTGGTGGCGGGCGATCTGCCCCGCTGCATCCGGCTGCTGGCCCATGCCTGGCTGCACCCGGAGCGGACGCCCGTGCACCCCTACCTGCGGGAGGCCGCCCGCCTGCGCCCCGACCGGGTCCAACACTGACCCCGCCACCTGTGGGTCCGGCCACCACAGCCACCTGGGTCGCTGCCAGCTGACGAGAATTGTGGTCTTGATCGGTATCGCCCTGATGGGTTTCCCTTCCCTGCGCCCCCTGCTGAGCCTTGCCGCCCTGGCCGGAGCCGGCGCCGTCGCCCTCAGCACCCAGCCCGCAGGAGTGCTGGCCCAGGGCACACCGAGCTTGATGGAGTTCCGCTGGGACAACACCAAGGATTACCGCAAGCTCTACTACTTCATGACCGATACCCAGCGCCTCAAGCGCTCGGAGTACTACCTGATCCTCAAACCGAAGGATCGCAAAACCGCCATCCTCAAGCTGAGCATCACCATCCCCAGCTACTTCGACGCCAAAATCGATCCCAAGCGGGTCAAGCTTTGCAAGATGAGTGAAGGCGGCATGATGTCGCGCACCAGGTGCCAGGAAACGATCCCGGCCACCATTGAGATCGCCGAGAACGGCAGGGCTATCGAGATCTTCCCCGACACCCCCGTGCCCGACACCGGCACGATCGGGGTGTACATGAACATCTTCAACCCGTTCAACATCGGCATGTATCAGTTGAATGCCCTGGCCCAGGCCCCTGGCGACGTGCCGATGGCCGGCTACCTGGGCAGCTGGCTGATCCAGATCGATCCGCCCAACAACTGAGCCTGCCTCCCGCTTAGTCCGCCAACCCCGCCTGATAGGTTGGCCCCAACGCCCACTACCGACGCGACGAGCGCAGCGAGCAGCCAGTCATGACCAAGCGCACCCTGGAAGGAACGAGCCGTAAGCGCAAGCGTGTGTCTGGCTTCCGCGTGCGCATGCGCACCCACACCGGCCGTCGCGTGATCCGCACCCGCCGTCGCCGCGGCCGGGCCCGCCTCGCCGTTTAAGGCCCTTGGCCCTGCCCCAGTGCCACCGGTTGAAGGGGCAAAGGGTGTTTGACCGGATGTATCAAAAGGGCCGTCGCTTCCACGGCCCTTTTGTGCTGCTCCGGATTCTGGAGGCCCAGCCCCAGTTGCTTCCCGTCGAGCAGCAAACCTGCCCGCCCAGTCCCTGGCGTTGTGGTGTGGTGGTCAGCAGCAAGGTGCACAAGCGGGCCGTGCGCCGCAACCGCCTGCGCCGTCTGCTCCACGCCCACCTGCTGGCCCAGCCACCCGCTGTCTCCGAACGCTGCCTGTGGCTGCTGCTGAGCCTCAAACCCGGCAGCGCCGATCTCACCCCAGAGGCCCTGCTGGGAGAATGCAGCCAACTCCTCCAGCAAGCAGGTCTGACGCCATGAGCACGGGCACCGGCGCCACCATCCAGGAAACCGTGTTCTACGAGGGCGGGCCCGCCAAGGGAGATCTGGTGTTCAACCTGCTCCTGGGGCTCACGCTGATCGGCATCCCCTTCGCCGTGGGCGCGATTGTGCGGGCCCTGTGGCTGCGTTTCCGGATCACCAGCCGCCGCATCGAAGTGAATGGCGGCTGGCTGGGCCGCGACCGCACCCAGGTGGTGTACAGCCAGATCCGCGAGGTGCGCAGCGTGCCGCGGGGCTTCGGCCTCTGGGGCGACATGGTGCTGGTGCTCACCGACGGCTCCAAGCTGGAGATGCGGGCGGTGCCGCGGTTCCGCGAGCTGGAGACCTACATCGAGGAGCGCCGCCAGGCCAAGGCCTCCACACCCAAGGGCATGGCCGCCTAGACCATCAGTCACACTGAGCCCATGCTCCCTCCCCCTACCCCCAGAGCCCCTCTGCCGTGATCGGCTACATCTCCGACAACCTGCTTCTCCCGATCCTCGATTTCTTCTATGGATTGGTGCCCAGCTACGGGCTGGCGATCATTGCGCTCACGGTGGTGATCCGCCTGGCGCTGTTTCCCTTGAGCGCCGGTTCAATCCGCAACGCCCGTCGGATGCGGATTGCCCAGCCCGCCATGCAGAAGCGGCAAGCCGAGATCAAGGCCAAATACGCCAACAACCCCCAGAAGCAGCAGGAGGAACTGGGGCAGTTGATGAAGGAGTTCGGCAGCCCCCTGGCGGGCTGCCTGCCCCTGCTGGTGCAGATGCCGATCCTGTTCGCCCTGTTCGCCACCCTGCGGGGCTCACCGTTTGCCGATGTGCCTTACACCCTCAACCTCAAGGTGCTGCCGGCCGAGCAGATCGCGGCGGTGGAACCCAAGCCGTTCAACAGCGCCAGCCATTCCATCTTCATCACCGAAACCAGCCATGTGCCGGTGATCGCCAGCCTTGAGGGCGGCACCAAGCTCGGCGTGGGTGATGCGGCCCAGGTGAAGCTGCACACCAAAGACGGTGAGAGCTTCGCTGCGGTGTTGGGCGACGTCGACAACGGCGATGCCTTCACCCCCACCTGGAGCGTCACCAAGGGTGAGGGCGTGGTGAGCGTGGCCGCCGATGGCACCATCACCGCCCTGACCACCGGCGACGCCACTGTGGAGGCCAAGATCCCCGGCCTGGCGGCCCGCAGCGGCTTCCTGTTCATCAAGGCCCTGGGCCAGGTGGGCTTCTACACCGACGGCGCGGTCAACTGGGACATCGCCATCCTGGTGGCGGGCTTCGGCGCCAGCCTGTTCGCCTCCCAGATCCTCTCGGGCATGGGCATGCCGGCCAACCCCCAGCAGTCCACGGCCAACAAGATCACCCCGGTGATGATCACCGGCATGTTCCTGTTCTTCCCCCTGCCGGCCGGGGTGCTGCTCTACATGGTGGTGGCCAACATCTTCCAGGCCTTGCAGACCTTCCTGCTCAGCCGTGAGGCCCTGCCCGACAACCTGCAGGCCATCCTTGATCAACAGATGGCCCAACAGACGGTCACCGTCAGTGCCAGTGGCGGCCGCCTGCCCTTCGAACCGAAGGGCAAGAAGTAACCCGCAGCACCCCGATTGCCGTGTCCAGCGTGCCCGACCTGCCCCTGCATCCCGTTCCCCTGCGGGAGCTCAAGCACCTCGACGCCGGACGCCACTGGTTGATCAACCAGCCGATTGCCGGCCTGGACAGCCTCACCCCGGTGCGCGGCCAGCTGCACGCCACCCATCGCGGCACCGTGCTGGAGGTGGAAGGCGAAGTGGACACGATCGTGACCCTCTGCTGCGACCGCTGCCTGCAGCACTTCAACCGGCCGCTGCGGGCCTCCGGTAAGGAGCTGCTCTGGATCGGCGAACCTGCCACCAGCGATCCGGTGGCCTTGGAGGGCGAGGGCGATGACGGCGGCCTGATGGAGCAGCTCGATCCCCGTGGCAGCTTCGATCCAGAGCACTGGATCTTTGAGCAGCTCAACCTGCAGCTGCCGATCGTCAACCACTGCGGCAGCGACTGCCCCGGGCCGGCCACCTGGACCAGCGACAGCTCCGGCATCGATCCCCGCTGGCAGGCCCTGCAGGGCCTGCGCTCCTAGGCCTGCCGCCGTGAACGAAAGCTGGGCCGACCAACTCGATCTGCTGATCCGCGCCCGCACGCCGATCCTGTGGATCCGCAGCCTTGAAGAGGAACGGGTCGACAGCCTGCTGGAGCAGGCCGCCCAGAGGCTGGGGGGCCGCACCCTGCTGCGCTGGGACTTCATCGACGGCCTCAGCGGCGCCCCCAACCGCAGCGGGGAAGGGGCCCGCAACCCGATGGCGGCGCTGGCCTGCCTCGATCCCCTGCCTCCAGAGCAGGGCGCCCTGCTGGTGCTACGCGACTTCCATCGCTACTGCGACGACGCTGGCGTCTGCCGCCGGCTGCGCAACCTCGCCTCCAGCCTGCGCCAGGCCCCCCGCACCCTGGTGATCACGGCCCCCGACTGGGCGGTGCCGCGGGAGCTGGAAGACAGCATCACCCTGCTGGATCTGCCCTTGCCGGATGCCGAGGAGATCCGCCAACTGCTGAGCACGATCGCCCGCGCCAGTGGCCTGCCCCTCGATCCGGTTGTGGCGGCCCAACTCACCGCCGCCTGCCATGGCCTCAGCGAACAGCGGGTGCGGCAGCTGGCCGCCCGGGCCCTGGCGCGCCGTGGCCAGCTCGGGGAGGAGGATCTGGCGGAGGTGCTGGAGGAAAAGCGTCAGGCGATCGCCAAGAGCGAACTGCTGGAGTACTGCCCCAGCGAGGCCACCCCTGCCGACATCGGCGGCCTTGATGCCCTCAAGCACTGGTTGGAGCAGCGCCACATGGCCTTCAGCGAGGAGGCGATGCGCTACGGCCTGCCGCTACCCCGAGGCGTGCTGCTGGTGGGGCCCCAGGGCACGGGCAAATCGCTCACGGCCAAGGCGATCGCCCACAGCTGGAGCATGCCGCTGCTGCGCCTCGATGTGGGCCGCCTGTTCGCCGGCTTGGTGGGGGCGTCGGAGGCCCGCACCCGCGACATGATTCAGCGCGCTGAGGCGATGGCCCCCTGCGTGCTCTGGATCGATGAGATCGACAAGGGCTTTGGCGGCGATTCGCGCAGCGACGGCGGCACCAGCCAACGGGTGCTGGGCACAGTGCTCACCTGGATGGCGGAGAAAACCAGCGCCGTGTTCGTGGTGGCCACCGCCAATGGCGTCGACAAACTGCCGGCCGAGCTGCTGCGCAAGGGCCGCTTTGACGAGATCTTTCTGCTGGATCTGCCCAGCCCCGCCGAGCGCCGCGCCATCCTGGATCTGCAGTTGCGCCGGCGCCGGCCCGCCCACGCCATTCCCTTGGATGTGCTGGTGGACCGCACTGTGGGCTTCTCGGGCGCCGAACTGGAGCAGACGGTGATCGAGGCCATGCACCTGGCCTTCGCGCAGCAGCGGGAGTTTGGCGAAGCCGACCTGATCGCTGCCGCCAGCCAGGTGGTGCCCCTCTCGCGCACCGCGCGGGAGCAACTCGAGGCCCTGCAGATCTGGGCCAGCAGCGGCCGTGCCCGTCCGGCGAGCCTGGCTCAAGCCGCTGCAGATTGCGGCCCGTAACGAACTCCGACGCCAGGTAACAAGGCGTGGGCCCAACCGGGTCGAGCCGAAACGATCGGCCTACGGTCGCCAACAGCCGAGATCCCTGCCGTGCTGCCCAATCCCGCCCCCCGCGATCGCGGCGAACTCGCCAGCCAGCTGGCCGTGGCCTGCATCGGTGCTGGCCTGATCACCAGCCTGGCGGTAGCCCAGGGCCAGAACCCCCTCACCGCCCTCGGCATCACCCTGTTTTCGGCCGTGGCGGCCGTGATGGTGGGCCAGGTGCTCTGATCCATTGATAACCCAACCGGATTGACGGCCCAACCGATCGGCCTGGCCTTGCGGGCGCTCATGCCTGCCCTGGCCAACAAGACCTACTTCAATTACGGCGGCCAGGGCCCCCTGCCAACCCCATCGCTGCAGGCGATCACCGCCAGTTGGCAGACGATTCAGGAGCTGGGCCCCTTCACCAAGGCCGTGTGGCCTGCGATCGAAGCCACCACTGCCGGCTTGCGCCAGCGGCTCGCCCAGTGGCTAAGGGTACCGGCCCAGCGGCTGGCCTTCACCGAAAACGTCACCTCCGGGTGCGTGCTGCCGCTCTGGGGCCTGCCCTGGCAGGCGGGAGAGAGCCTGCTGATCAGTGACTGCGAGCATCCCGGGGTGGTGGCCGCCTGCCGGGAGCTGGCCCGGCGGCACCAGCTGACGATCGAGTCGTTGACGGTGAGCGATCTCACCGGCAGCCCCGAGCAAGCGGCTACCTCGGTGCAGGAACGCCTGGCGGCGGCCCTCACGCCCCGCACCCGGCTGGTGGTGCTGTCGCACCTGCTCTGGAACACCGGCCAGCGGATGCCGATTGCGGCAGTCGCCGCCCAGCTCAACCGCCACACCAACCAGCCCTGGCTGCTCGTTGACGCTGCGCAGAGCCTGGGGGCGATCCCGGTGGCGGAAGCGGCGGCCGCCGCCGACATCTACGCCTGCACCGGCCACAAGTGGTGTTGCGGCCCCGAGGGTCTCGGCGTCACGGCCCTCTCGGCGCGGCTACTGGCGCAGAGCCAGCCCACCCTGATCGGCTGGCGCAGCCTCAGCCACGAAGGCGATGGCTCCAGCGGCTTCCACGCCGATGCCCGCCGCTTTGAGGTGGCCACCTCCTGCATCCCCCTGCTTGCAGGGTTGGATCAGTCCCTTCAACTGCTGGAAGCCGAAGGCACGGAGGGGCAACGCCTTGAGCGGATTCGCGAGCTGGCTGGCCTGCTCTGGCGAGGATTGCAGCAGCTGCCAGAGGTGGAAACCCTGCTGCAGGAGCCCCCGCCAGCCGGCCTGGTGAGCTTCCGGCTGCGCCGAGGGGGTGGTGCTGGCCGCACCGTGCAGCACCTGGGTGAGCAGGGGCTGTGGATTCGCAGCCTCGACACTCCACCGTGCCTGCGGGCGTGCACCCACATCACCACCACCGCAGCCGAGATCGATCAGTTGCTGGCCGCCTTGGCCCTAGTGTAGCCGATCAAGCCCCGCGCCAGACAAGCGCACAAAAAAATGGGCTTACGCCCCTTCTGATCTTGCCTTGATGCTCCACCCATCAAAGTGGAGCCCGCGGCTTAGGAAACCTCCTCGCTGAAGACGTTGCGGTAGACCCAGCCGGCCAGAAGCGCGCCCACAATCGGGGCCAACCAGAACAGCCACAGCTGACCAACCGCCTCACCGCCAACCCACAGGGCCACTCCGGTGCTGCGGGCGGGGTTCACTGAGGTATTGGTGACAGGGATGCTGATCATGTGGATCAGGGCCAGGGTGAGGCCGATGGCGGCACCCGCGAAGCCGACAGGTGCCAGACGATCGGTGGCCCCAATGATCACCAGCAGGAAGAAGAAGGTGAGCACCAGCTCCACAATCAGAGCAGCCCAGAAGCCGTAGCCACCGGGGGAGTGGGCGCCCCAGCCGTTGGTGGCCAGCGGGTTGCTGCCCGCCATCACCAGATCAAAGGCCGGGCCACCGGCCACCACCAACTTGATGAACCCGCCAGCCAGGACACCGCCGATCACCTGGGCCACGATGTAAGGCAGCAGTTCAGCGCCCTTCATGCGACCACTGGCCCAGAGGCCGAAGCTCACCGCGGGATTCAAATGGCATCCGGAGATATGGCCGATCGCGTAGGCCATGGTCACCACCGTGAGACCGAAGGCCAGTGACACACCCAGAAAGCCCAGGCCAAAGGGGTTTCCTGGAGCGATATCCGCACCGGTCAAATAGGGAAAATTGGCAGCGATTGCAGCGCTACCGCAACCACCAAGCACCAGCCAAAACGTACCAAAAGCTTCCGCGAGAAGCTTTTTACTCATGGGGACTGAAGACGCCACAGAGTCTCAATAAACAGCCCTCGAAAGCTATCTCCATCTGCCAGACAAGCCAGGATTCGCAACGGTTTCGACGCACTGTTCAACACAGGATGTCCGATCTACGCAGAGGTGTGCAATAAGCGCTGCAGCCTGCGGCGGATCGAGCGGATCTAACCGTTTCGCCGCGCCCTCAGGGCCTTTTCGGCCTCCTCCCGGTCGTCAAAGTGCACCTTGGTGGTGCCGAGGATCTGGTAGTCCTCATGGCCCTTGCCGGCGATCAGCACCAGGTCTCCCGCTGTAGCGCCGGCAATGGCGGCCGCGATCGCGGTGGCCCGATCCCCTTCGACGTCGTGGGGGCTGCCGGCAGGAATGCCGGCCACCACATCGGCCAGGATCTGCGAGGGGTCTTCGGTGCGGGGGTTGTCGGAGGTGACCACCACCTGATCGGCCAGCCGCGCCGCGATCGCGCCCATCTGGGGGCGCTTGCTGCGGTCGCGGTCGCCGCCGCAGCCAAACACGCAGATCAACCGGCCGCGGGTGAAGGGGCGGCAGGCCGCCAGGGCATTGTCCAGGCCGTCGGGGGTGTGGGCGTAATCCACCAGCACCGCCGGGGAGCCATCACCATCACCCACCACCACCCGCTCCATGCGACCGGGCACGCCGCGGAAGCTGGCCAGGCCCTGGAGCAGCAACTCCAGCGGCAGCTGCTGCTGGAGTAACACCCCCACGGCCTGCAACAGGTTCATCAGGTTGAAGCGGCCCACCAGGGGCGAGTGAAAGGCCCCTTCCCCGGCCGGGCTCACCAGCAGCCCGCGCACGCCATCGGCCCCCAGCTCCAGATCCCGAATCGTGAGCTCGGCGCCACTGTCTTGTAGGGAACTGCGCCAGCAACGCTCGCCCAGCTGGCCGCGGAGGCGCTGGGCCAGCTGGACGCCCCAGGGATCATCGCCATTCACCACCGCCCCGCCCGCCAGCAGCGGCTCGGCAAACAGCTGCGCCTTGGCCTCGAAGTAGGCCTGCATCGAGGGGTGGTAATCGAGGTGGTCCTGGGTGAGGTTGGTGAACACCGCCCCGGCGAAGCGGCAGCCCGCCACCCGCTGCTGGTCGAGGGCGTGGGAACTCACCTCCATCGCCCCGATCTGGGCACCGGCCTCCACCGCCTGGGCCAGCTGGGCCTGCAGCAGATCGGCAAAGGCGGTGGTGTGCTGGGCGGTCACGCTCTGACCGGGCCAGCGGTTGACCAGGGTGCCGAACAGGGCCGCCGGCCGGCCGGCATGGGCGGACAGATGCTCGATCAGGTGGGTGGTGGTGGTTTTGCCGTTGGTGCCGGTGACTCCGATCAGGGCCAGGCGCCGACTCGGCTGAGCCCAGAACGCCGCCGCCAGCAGGCCGGCCCAGCGCGCCAACGGCTCCGGGGCGATCAGCACTGCGTCGTCGGACCCCGGGGGCTGGGCCGCCGCCGCCGCTGCACTGATCACAGCCGCCGCCGCCCCCGCCTGCAGCGCCTGGGGCCAGAAGCAGCCCCCATCCACCTGGGTGCCCGGCAGCCCCACAAACAAGGTGCCCCGGCCCACGCGGCGGGAATCACAACTGATGCCGCTCACCTCCCGATTGGGCACCCCCGCTGGCAGCTCCAAACCCACCTCCCGCAGGACCGGATGGAGCAGCTGGGTCATGGCACCGGATCAGCGAATGGCGCCTTTCTAAGCGTCCTGATCCGAAAAGCCGTGCTTCTGCAACCAAACCCGCAGGCTGGTGCCGGCCAGCCGTGGTGGCACCCGCGGCAGCACCTGCTCCCCGTTGGGCGAGCGCAGCAGCAACAGCGGCACCTCCAGGCCAAAGCGGGCCTGCAAAGCGGGATCGCCATCGACATCGATCAGCTCGATCGCCAGGGGCGGCTCGAGGGCCCGCAACTTCTCGGCCAGGCCCTCACACAGACAGCAGCCCTGACGGGTCATCAACACCAGAGCGGGCATCAGTCGGGAACGGGATCGCAGCCGCAGGGGGTGAAGGGGTGGCAGCGCAGCAACCGGCGCAGGGTGAGCCAGCTGCCCCGCCAGGGGCCATGGCGGCTGATGGCCTCGAGGCCATAGGCGCTGCAGCTGGGGATGAAGCGGCAGCGGGGGCCCAGCAGCGGCGAGATCCACTGGCGATACACCCCTATCAAGGCCAGCAACAGCATCGCCAGCCATCGCTCCAATGGCCCAGCCGCGCCGGCACCAACCGAGGCGAGACCCGGCTCGGGCTGCAAGCCGAGCTGGTGCGGCCCAACCGATAAGATCGACCGTTGGCGCGGCAAAGCTCAGGCCTGCGGGACTCTCCCAGCATGCTCGATGCCGCAGCGTCATGGGGCCATCCCGGCTCCCCCCGTCCTTCGAACTCGTTTCATGTCTCGCTACCGCGGCCCTCGCCTGAGGATTACGCGGCGCTTGGGAGACCTTCCCGGTCTCACCCGTAAGTCCGCCAAGCGGTCTTATCCCCCCGGTCAGCACGGCCAAGCCCGTCGCAAGCGCTCCGAATACGCCATCCGCCTCGAAGAGAAGCAGAAGCTTCGCTTCAACTACGGCATCTCCGAGCGACAGCTCGTGCGCTACGTGAAGAAAGCGCGCGCCCAAGAGGGTTCCACCGGAACCAACCTGCTGAAACTGCTCGAGAACCGCCTCGACAACATTTGCTTCCGCCTGGGTTTCGGCCCCACCGTGCCCGGCGCGCGCCAGCTGGTGAACCATGGCCACGTGACCGTGAACGGCCGCGTTGTGGACATCCCCAGCTTCCAGTGCAAGGCCGGCGACGTCGTCGCCATCCGCGAGCGCAAGCAGAGCAAGAAATTGGCTGAAGGCAACCTGGAATTCCCAGGCTTGGCCAACATCCCGCCCCACCTCGAGCTTGACAAGAACAAGCAGGTGGCCAAGGTGATCAGCAAGTGCGAACGCGAGTGGGTCGCCCTCGAGATCAACGAACTGCTGGTGGTTGAATTTTACTCCCGCAAGGTCTGATCGCGCCGGCCATCGCGCCACGTCCATCAACCGATTCAGCCCGGCCCCAAAAGCCGGGCTTTTTCATGGGGTGCTGCGGGTCCAGCCATGGGGCTCACCCCCCAATCAGTGCCTCAAGAGCAGCCGTCACATCGGCCTGGCGCATCAGGGATTCGCCCACCAGCACCGCATCGGCGCCGGCGCCCTGCACCCGATCGAGGTCGTCACGCGTGACCAGCCCCGACTCGCTCACCAGCAGGCAGCCCTTGGCACGGATCTGCTCGCCGTAGGTGGCGGTGAGCCGCTCGGTGGTGGCCAGATCGGTGTGGAAGGTGGCCAGATCGCGGTTGTTGATGCCAATCAGCTGCACCCCATCGAGGGCTAGCACCCGCTCCAGCTCCTCGGCATCGTGCACCTCCACCAGCACCGTCAGACCCAGGGCCTTGGCCACCTTGAGCAGGTAGGCCATGTCCACATCGGTGAGGATCGCCGCGATCAGCAGGGCGGCATCGGCGCCGGCGGCCCGGGCCTGATACAGCTGATAGGGGCTGAGGATGAAGTCCTTGCAGAGCAGGGGCAACTCCACCACCTGGCGCACCTGCACCAGCACCTCAAAGCCCCCCTGAAAAAACTGTTTATCGGTGAGCACCGACAGGCAGCTGGCACCACCGGCGGCATAGCCCCTGGCGATGGCCTCCGGATCAAAATCCTCGCGGATCACCCCCTTGCTGGGGCTGGCCTTCTTCACCTCGGCGATCACCGCCGGCTTGCGGCAGCTGGCCCGCAGGGCCGCCAGAAAATCGCGGGGCGCTGGCAGCTCGGCCACCTGCTGCTTGAGCTTCTCCAGGGGCACCCGCTCGCGGGCGGAGGCCACTTCCCGGTCCTTCTCCCAAACGATCTTCTCAAGAATGTGGCGCGGTTCACCCTCCTCATGGCGGATGGCGTATTCGAGGAAGGCCACCTTCACCTTGGGATTCGGGGGCCGGCGACGGAACTCCATCTCAGCCACCCACCGCGACGGGAGCCAGTGCAGCAGCGGCCTGCTTGTAGGCCACTTCCACCACCTCACTGAGGGTGGGGTGGGTGTGCACTTCATTGGCGAGCTGGGTGACGCTCTGGCGGCGCGCCACGGCGTTGGCGATCTCCTGGATCAGATCCGCCGCATGCAGGCCGTAGATGTGGGCGCCGAGCACCTCACCGGTGCTCTTGTTGAACAGCAGCTTCATCAGGCCATCGCTCTCCAGCTCGGCCAGGGCCTTGGAATTGGCCTTGAAGTAGCTGCGCACCACCCCCAGCTCAAAGCCGTCCTTGGCCGCCAGCGCTTTGGCATCGGCCTCGCTCAGGCCCACCGAGCTGATCTCCGGATGGGTGAAGGTGGCCGCCGGAATCGAGCGGTAGTCGATCGGGCGGGGGTGACCCAGGATGTTGTCGATCGCCACGGTGCCCTGGGCCGCAGCGGTGTGGGCCAGCATCATCTTGCCGGTCACATCACCCACGGCCCACAGGTGCGGCACGGGCTCGCCGCCCGCCAGCACCCGCATGTGATCGTCCACCGGGATGAAGCCGCGCTCGGTGTCCACCCCCACCGCCGCCAGGTTGAGCGCGGCGCTGCTCGGCACCCTGCCGGTGGCCACCAGCACCGCATCCACCTCCAGGGTTTCCACCAGCTCCTTGGTGGCCATGTCGGCCAGCTCGATTTTCACCGGGCAGCCCGGCGTCACCTTGCGGGCCAGCAGGCCAGCGCGGGCATCGATGTCGCGGCCATCGATCAGCTTGCGGGCGGCCAATTTGGCGATGTCGGGATCGAAGGTGGGCATCACCCGATCCAGGGCCTCGATCATCGTCACTTCACAGCCCAGGGCCGTGTACACATCGGCAAATTCCAGGCCGATGTAGCCGCTGCCGATGATCGCCAGCCAACGGGGCAGCCACTCCAGGCTCACGGCCTCGTCGCTGGTGAACACGGTGCGGCCGTCGGTTTCAATGCCGCGGGGCACGAAGGGCTCCGAGCCGGTGGCGAGGATCACGTCGCGGGCGCTGTAGGTGCGCTCCACGCCACTGCCACTCTCACGCACGGTCACCTGCTGGTGGCCCGCCAGCCGGCCGCTGCCCCGCAGGATCGTGGCGCCGGCGCGCTCGAGAGTTTTGGTGAGGTTGGTGCGGATCGTGGCCACCAGCTGGTTGGCATGGTCAGCGATCTTCTGGCGCTCAAAGCGCACCGGGGCGGCGTGGATGCCGAAGCCGGCCAGGTGCTCGGCGTCGGCCAGCTCCCGCACCCGGCCGCTGGCGGCCAGCAGGGCCTTGGAGGGCACGCAGCCGCGGTTCACGCAGGTGCCGCCCATATCGCGCGATTCCACGATCGCCACCTTCAGCCCGTGCTCCGCGGCGTGCTTGGCCGCGTCAAAGCCGCCGTAACCGGCGCCGACAACGATCACGTCGTAATCGAAGCTCGAGCCATCAAAACGCGATCCGTGGAGGGGGGCGTCGCTCACCGGGCAGCCGTGCAGTTGTTGGCAGGCATTCTCCCCCGTCAGGCTCCGACGCGCTGCCGCAGGCGCTCGAGCAGCAGGGGGGCCGCCGCCACCGCCACATTCAGCGACTCCACCACCGCGCTGTGGGGGATCGTGACCCGCTGGTTGGCCAGGGCTTCCAGCTGGGGCGACACGCCGCCCCCCTCGCTGCCGAGCAACAACACCGTGGGGCGAGTCCAGTCGAGCTGCCAGTAGGGCAGCGGCGCCACCGGCCCGGCCCCCGGCCGAACGGCCACCACCACCTGGGATCCCGCCGCCGCGGCCGCCGCCAGCCGCCCCGCCAGATCCGCCCGGCTCTCGCGCCACAGCGGCAGGGCCAGGGCTGCACCGGCCGAGGCACGCAGCACCTTGGGCTGGAAAGGGTCGGCCCCATCGGCCATCCACAAGCTCTCCACCCCAGCCGCCAGGGCGGTGCGCATCAACGTGCCGAGGTTGCCCGGATCCTGCAAGCCATCGAGGGCCAGCACGAAGGGAGCTGGAGCCGCAGCCGCCGGCGCGGGAGCGGGCGGAGCCACGGTCAACACAACGCCATCGGGATGCTGGGTGGTGGCCACCGCCTCCAGCACCTCCTGGCTCACCTCGCGGCAGATGCAGCCGGGCGGCAGGGCCGCCACCTGGGCACCGTGGTCGGCGAGCCAGGCAGCCGTGGCCAGCAGATCGCACGGCTGGAGCTGCAACCGCAGCACCTCCTGCAGTAGGTGGGTGCCCTCCAGCAGCAACAACCCCTCCTGACGCCGACCGCGGGCGTCGTGGAGCAACCGCAGCCGCTTGACCAGTGGATTGCGGCGGCTGGTGATCGTCTCAGCGAGGCACAGCCCAGGGCTGGGAACCACGTCAGAAGGTGTGGTGGCGCCGGACGCGCAGGCCATCGTGCATCACCAGCTCCTTCTCCTCCATCTCGAGACCTCGCACCGAAGCCACCTCGCCTTTGAGACCTTCGGCCTGGAGGTTTTCAACCAGCTTTTTCAAAATAATGTCCTCGATGGTCGACTGATCGAGAGCATCGGGAGTGAGACTCTCAAGAAACTTGCCGAGCTTCGAGGCCATCACCTCAGAGGCATTGGTGATCTTGAGGACAATCATAAAAAAGTGCGGATGGGGAGACTTGAACTCCCACGACATTGCTGCCACTAGTACCTGAAACTAGCGCGTCTACCAATTCCGCCACATCCGCGTGGCCGCCGCCGCAGCGACTGGGAAAACATACGCCATCGAGGGTCCTCCCCGGCCGTTCAAGCCAGTTTGGTCGGCGGCTGTCTAGACGGTCTCATCATTTGTTGTCAAAATGCGTCGGCAAGAGCTGGGCAGTCGCTCCATGGGTTTGATCGCTGTCCAGTCCAACTTTCAGTCTCAGGTGGTTTTCAGCCCCCAGCTGGAAATCTCTGGTGGCCGCAAGCTGTCTGGGGAGCTGCAGGTGAGTGGCGCCAAGAACTCAGCCCTGGTGCTGATGGCGGCCTGCCTGCTCAGCCGCGACACGATCCGGCTGCGCAATGTGCCGCCCCTCACTGACATCTCCGCCATGGCCGAGATGCTCGGCAGCCTCGGGGGCCAGGTGTTGCGCCAGAGCGACTGCCTCGAGCTCAATGGCGACGCCATCAACAACTCCACGGCGCCCTACGAGCTGGTGAACAGCCTGCGGGCCAGCTTCTTCTGCATCGGGCCGCTGCTGGCCCGGATGGGCATGGCCAAGGTGCCCCTGCCCGGTGGCTGCCAGATCGGCACCCGGCCCGTGGTGGAGCATGTCAAGGGGCTGAAGGCCCTCGGTGCTCAGGTGACGATTGAGCACGGGGTCGTCACCGCCGTCGTGCCAGGTCGTGGGCATCGCCTCACCGGCGGCCGCATCCACATGGACTGCCCCAGCGTCGGCGCGACCGAGACGTTGATGATGGCCGCCGTGCTCGCCGATGGCGAGACGGTGATCGACAACGCCGCCCTGGAGCCGGAGGTGGTGGATCTGGCCGGGCTGCTGATCGCCATGGGCGCCAAGGTGCGCGGCGCTGGCACGCCCACCATCACGATCGTGGGCGTCGAGCGTCTCCACGGCGCCGACTACGCCGTGATCCCCGATCGCATCGAAGCCGGCACCTTCCTGCTGGCCGCCGCCATCACCCGCTCCCACCTGCGGATCGCCCCCATCATCCCCGACCACCTCGGCGCGGTGCTCACCAAGCTGGAGGAGGCGGGCTGCACCCTGGAGCACGACGGCATCGGCCTCACCCTCAAAGCCGATCACATCAATGCTGTTGACCTGCGCACCCAACCCTTCCCCGGCTTTCCCACCGACCTGCAGGCGCCATTCATGAGCCTGCTGGCCACGGCCCAGGGCACCAGCGTCATCACCGAGAACATCTTCGAAAACCGCCTGCAGCACGTGGCGGAGCTGCAGCGCATGGGGGCCGCCATTCGCATGCAGGGCAACACCGCCTTCGTTGAAGGAGTGGCCCGGCTCAGCGGTGCGCCGGTGCAGGGCACCGATCTGCGGGCCTCCGCCGCCATGGTGCTGGCGGGCCTGGCCGCCGAAGGCATCACCACGGTGCGGGGGCTGGAGTTCCTCGACCGCGGCTACGCCAACCTCGAAGCCAAACTCAATGCGGCCGGCGCCTGCATCCAGCGTGTTAGCGGTGCACCAAACAGCACCAGCATTGCCGCGTAAGCTCTCCACTGCGGGAGCGTGCCGGAATTGGTAGACGGACTCGACTCAAAATCGAGCGCCTTCGGGCATGTGGGTTCGAGTCCCACCGCTCCCATCTCGCCGGTCATGGACACCTATGCCCGCTTCCCGATCAGCCTCACCCGGGGCCGGGGTGTGTGGGTGTGGGACAGCAGCGGCAAGCGCTACCTCGACTGCGTGGCCGGCATCGCGGTCTGCACCCTCGGCCACAGCGACGGCCGGATGAAGCGGGCCCTGAGCCGGCAGCTGGGCAAGCTCCAGCACGTCTCCAACCTGTATCGCATTCCTGAGCAGGAGGAGCTGGCGGCGGCGATCACCGCCAGCAGCTGTCTGGATCGGGTGTTCTTCTGCAACTCCGGAGCTGAAGCCAATGAGGCCGCCATCAAATTGGCGCGCAAGCACGGCAACACGGTCCGCGGCATCAACACCGCGGGCGGCATTCCCGGCGGCGAGCACAGCCCCCTGATCCTCACCGCCCAGGCCAGTTTCCACGGCCGCACCCTGGCGGCCGTCACCGCCACCGGCCAGCCCAAATACCACCAGGGCTTTGAGCCGATGGTGCAGGGCTTCCGCTACTTCCCCTACAACGACACCGCCGCCTTTGAAACCCTGCTGGCCAGCAGCGAGGCGCAGGGTCCGCGGGTGGCGGCCGTGCTGCTGGAGCCGATCCAGGGCGAGGGCGGCGTGCACCCGGGCAACCGCGCCTTCTTCCAGCGGGTGCGGGAGCTCTGCGACGCCCACAACATCCTGCTGATCTTCGACGAGGTGCAGATCGGCGTCGGCCGCAGCGGCCTGCTGTGGGGCTACGAGCAGCTGGGCGTGGAGCCCGATGCGATCACCCTGGCCAAGGGACTGGGCGGCGGCATCCCGATCGGCGCCCTGGCGGTGAAGGCGAAGGTGGATCACTTCCGCCCCGGCGAGCACGCCAGCACCTTCGGCGGCAACCCCTTCGCCTGCCGGGCCGGCCTCACGGTGCTGGCCGAACTCGAGCGCCGCAAGCTGCTCAGCCACGTGCAGCGGATGGGAGAACTGCTGCAGGAGCTGCTGGCCGAGCTGGTGAGCCGCCACCCCACCCTGCTGGAGGGGGTGCGCGGCTGGGGGCTGCTGCAGGGCCTGGTGCTGCGTGCCGAGGCCCCGAGCGCCCCCGAAATCGTCAAGGCCGCGATGGAGCAGGGCCTGCTGCTGGTGCCCGCCGGACCCCAAGTGGTGCGCTTCGTGCCGCCGCTGGTGATCCAGCCCCGCCACCTGCGCCTGGCGGTGGATCGCCTCGAGCGGGCCCTCACCAGCCTTGGCCGCTGAGCGCGACAGCTTCGCCGACCTGATCGAACCCTTCAGCCGCCGCGGCGTCGACCTGGGGCTCGATCGCCTGCAGGCCGCCCTGGCCGAGCTGGGCCATCCCGAGCGTCGCTTCGCCGCCGTGCAGGTGGCCGGCACCAACGGCAAGGGCTCGATCTGCACCCTGGTGCACCAGGCGCTGCTGGCCGCCGGCATCCGCGCCGGCCTCTACACCTCGCCCCACCTGGTGAGCTGGACCGAGCGCATCCGGCTGGGCGACACCCCGATCGCCACGCCGGACCTGCGCCGCCACCTGCAAACCGCCACGCCGGTCGCCCAACGCCACCAGCTCACGCCGTTTGAGCTGGTCACCGCCGCGGCCTTTCTGGCCTTCGCGGAAGCGGAGCTGGAGCTGGTGGTGCTGGAGGTGGGACTGGGGGGCCGGCTCGATGCCACCACCTGCCATCCCCACCGGCCCGTGATCGGCTTTGCCTCGGTGGGGCTCGACCACGCCGAGTTTCTGGGGCCGGATCCAGCCCGCATCGCCGCCGAAAAAGCCGGCGTGCTCCAGCCGGGCGCCGTGGCCATCAGCGCGCCTCAGAGCCCCGAGGTGGCCGCGGTGTTGACCGCCCGGGCGGCGGCGGTGGGGGCCGAACTGCGCTGGCTGGAGCCACTCGATCTGAAGCGCTGGCCCCTCGGGCTGCCAGGGGCCGTGCAGGCGAGCAACGGTGCCGTAGCCCTGGGGATGCTGCGGGCCCTGGTGGAGCGGGGCTGGCCGATCAGCGAGTCCGATATCCGTCAGGGGTTTGCGGCGGCCCGCTGGCCCGGCCGGCTGCAACAGCTGATTTGGCGAGGCCAGCCCCTGCTGCTCGACGGAGCCCACAACCTGCCCGCCGCCCGCGCCCTGCGCAGCGAGCTGGATGCCCACCCGCAGCGCCACGGCCTGGCCGCCGGCCCCCGCCACTGGGTGCTGGGGATGCTGGCCAACAAGCAGGGGCCGGCCATCGTCGAGGCGCTGCTGGCCCCCCACGACCGCGCCTGGATTGTGCCGGTGCCGGGCCACGCCAGCTGGAGCCATGCTGCCCTCGCCGTCACCTGCCCCAGCCTCGTGGATCAGCTGCAGCCGGCCTCCGAACTCGAGGCTGCCCTGCTCCAGGCCCGGGTTGCCGCAGCCAAGCCGACCGTGGTGGCCGGCTCGCTTTACCTGATCGGTCACCTGCTGGAGCAGCACAGCAAGGAAAAGCCGGGCGGGTGAGCTGGGTTGCGGGTTGGGCTTACGGGCTGGACTTGCGAGCTGGGCTTATGGACTGGGGAATCCCGGATCCGGGCCCTGAATCTGGCCCCGATCCAGACGGGCGGTCACAATTTCGGCGCTTAGCTAAGCCAAAACTAAGCCAAGCGTTAAAACGGCAAGTGCCCCGCCAAAACGGCGAGCGCCCCGACGTCGCCCCCTTCAGCCCGCCTTGGCTCCAGATCACACAGCAGGGGCGGCAACGACCAGCCAAAGTGAAGCTCTGCGGCCCCGGCTCCCCATGACCCATCCTGTCGGCCAAGCGGCCACGGCCCTCGGCCGACTGTGCCACCGACTGAGCAGCTGCCTGGTGCTGCTGACTGTGCTGATGACACTGGGGCTGGCCCCCGGGCTGGTGCTGCCGGAGCCGGCCGCCGCCGAGTTTTCAGGGGTGGACTACACGCTCACAAACCAGAACGAGCAGAATTTCAGCGGCCAGAATCTGGCCAACACCTCCTTCGCCGGTGCCACCGGACGGCACGCCAACTTCAGCGGCGCCAACCTGCACGGCGCGATCCTCACCCAGGCCGCCTTCCCCGAGGCCAATTTCGCCGGGGCCGACCTCAGCGGCACCCTGATGGACAAGGTCGACCTGTCCGGCGCCGACCTCACCGGGGCCGTGCTGAGCGGCGCTATTGCCTCGGGCAGCAGCTTCCGCGGCGCCACCGTCACCGATGCCGACTTCAGCGACGCCCTGATCGATCGCGTCGACCAACGCTCCCTCTGCCGCGATGCCGAAGGCACCAACCCGACCACCGGTGTCGACACCCGCCTCAGCCTGGGCTGCTGAGCCAACCGCGCAGCTTGCCCGGATTGAGCAACCCGGCCGGGTCGTAGGCGGCCTTGGCCGCCACCTGGTCGGCATCGATCACGCCCAGGCCGCCGTCCTCGACGGTGAGCACATGGGGGTTGAACAGCACCGCCCCCGCCTCGCGGCAGTCGGCCATCAGCCGCTGCAGAGCCTCCTCCCCCCGCCAGCGCACCAGCGGCAAGGCCGCCAGCCGGGCCGCCCCCTGCTGCTTCACCGCTTCCAGGTGCCAGAGCAGATCGTCACCCCACTGGCCCCGCAGGCGCTCCAAACAGGGGCCCTCCGGCTGGGGTAGCAGCATCTGCAGGTAGGTCCAGCCCTTGTGCTGGGTGCGCCAGTGCAGGGTGGTGTGGTTCCAGCTGAGCTCCCGCAGCGGCAGGCCCCGGCTCTGGCCCTGGGGGGCCTGCCAGCGCAGCGCACCACCGCGGGCCGCCAACCAATCGGGCAGCACCGCCAGGGCATCGGGGGCAGCCAGCAGCAGCAGGCGATGCTCCTCCCCATCTGGCGCCGGACAGCCCGCCGGCCAGGGCAGCGGCTGAGCCAACGGCGCCTCCAGCAGCGTGATGGCGTTGAGCTGCAGCGCCGTAGCGGGCAGGGCCTGGGCCGCCGCCAGGGCCCGATCCCACTGCGCAAACCCCACCACGAGCTGCTGCCAGGCCACGGCTTCGGTGGTGGGCAGGCGCAGGGCCGTGAGGATGCCGTTGGTGCCGTAGGCGTGGTTGAGCGGGGCGCTGGCGGCGGCATCGAGCTGGAGCAGCCGCGGCTCGGGCTCCAGGGTCACCACCTCCAGGCCCAGCAGGTTGCCGGCATCCCGCAGGAAGCCCCAGCGCAGGGAGCCGATGCCGCCGGAGCCCCCGGCAATGAAGCCGCCGATGGTGGCGCTGCGCACCGTGCTGGGCACCAGCCGCAGGGCCCGGCCCCGGGGCGCCAGCTGCTGCTCAATCGCGCCCATCAGGGCGCCCGCCTCCACCTCGATCACCCCGGTGGCCTCGTCCAGCTGCCGCAGGCGCTGGAGGCCGGTGAGATCCAGCACCAACCCGCCCTGCAGCGGCACGCACTGGCCGTAGTTGCCGGTGCCGGCCCCCCGCACCGTCAGGGGCACGCCGTGGCGGGCACAGGCACCGGCCACCAGCCGCACCTGCTCCACCGTGACGGCGAAAGCCACCAGCTGGGCGCGGCAGCCCTGCAGCTGCGGCACCAGCACCGGCGAGTAGTCGAAGTAGTCGCGGGAGAGGCGCTCCAGCTCGGCCGGTGCCTCCGAGCCCAGCAGCGCCAACGCCGGATCGAGCCGCTGCAGCTCTGCCGCCAGGGCGGCGACCCGGGAGCAGGGGTTCAACTCCATGGAAGCAGCAGGGGAGAGGGCTGCTCCTGCCCAGGCAGCGGCAGCCACTGGCCGGCGCGCAGCACCCGCCGCTGGGGCGGCCGGGCCAGCAGCTCGCCCCACGAGCCCGCACCGAGCAGCACCAGATCGGCAGGCCCGCCAACGCGCAGCACCCCATCCCAGGCCAGCCCCAGCACGGCGGCGGCGGCGGTGCTGAAGGGGGCCAGGCCGAGGCGCTGCCACGGCATCAACTGGCAGAGCGGCGCCGCCCAGCGCAGCAGCTCAACTGGATCGAAATCGCCGCCCGGATACCAGGGATCCTGCACGTTGTCGCCGCCGAGGGCCAGCCGCACCCCTGCCCGCTGCAGGCTGCGGATCGGCGCCAGCGGTCGGCGCAAGGGGGTGCGGCCGGGCCTGCGGCCCAGCAGCCAGAAATTGGTGGTGGGCAGGGCAACCACGGCGATCTCCGCCGCGGCCAGGCGCTCGGCTAGCTGGTCGCAGGCCCGCGGCGGCAGCAGGCCCATGCTGCTGGCGTGGCTGCAGGTGATCGCCACGGCACGGCGCTGCGCCAAAGCCACCCGGGCCACCAGATCGACGCCCACTCCCGGGTCGCGATCGGATTCATCCACGTGCAGATCGACGCCGCAACCCAAGCGCTCGGCCAGATCGAGCAGGGCCAGCAGGGCCTCCCGGTCGGCGGCGCGGCGGGCCGGTCCCTGCCCGTAGGGCGGCCCGATCACCCCCCCCAGCAGCCCCTGGCCATCGGCCACCGCGCGGGCGAGGGCTTCCCCTTCCGGACTGAGCCAGTGGGCCAGCGGTGCCAGGGCCACCAGCTGCAGCTCCAGCCGCCCCCGCCAGCGCTCGCGGGCCTCCAGCAGGGCGTCCCAGCTGGCGCGAGCCGCCGGCCCAACGCTGTCGATGTGGCTGCGGATAGCCCGCACCCCGTTGCGCCAGGCCCGATCGAGGGCCAGCTCGGCCCGCGCCGCCACCTGCTCGCCGGTGCGCACGCCGTACTCGCGTTGGTTGGCCGCCAGGGCCGCAGCCATGGTGCCCTCCCGGTTGGGGAAAGCATCGGCCGTGAAAGCCTTGTCGAGATGGGCGTGGGGCTCCACCAGGGGCGTGAGCGCCAAAGGCAGGGCGGCCAGCGCGGCCGGATCCATACTCCACAATGGCTCGATCGCCGTGACCAGTGCTCCGGCCACCCGGATCTGCAGCGCCACCAGCCCGTCGGCATCGGCCTCAAAACCCCTGGCCAGACGCGGATCCAGCAGCCCGCGGGGTAGGCGCAGCGCCAGAGGATGCATCACGGAGCGTCCTGGGAGGGGTCGGCGACAGCCTTGTCGATCGCGGCACCGATCAGCACAAACTGTCCCGCCACCCCAACCACGGTGGAGCGAAAGCGCGGCACCCGCCAACCCAACAACTTGTGGCCACCGATGTCACTGCGATACAGGCTCAACACCCCGAGATTGTGGCGGCGGGTATGGCCTGCCACCAGCGCCGCCAAGGGCGTCCGCTGGGCCAGCACCAGCTCCTCACAGTTCTGAATCCCTAGCCGCATCAGCAGCGGTAGACCGCCATCAGTGCAAACTTCCTCGCTGATTTCATCGACCAACCGCTCGGCGGCATAGGCCTGGAAATCGGCGGCGGAGGGATTGGTGATGGCCAGCCCGGCCCCGGCCAGGGCCGCCAGGATCAGGCCGAATGCCCAGGGGGGACAGGCGAAGTGATCTGAACGGCCGGGCAAACGGGACGTCATTCAAGGGCTCCCACGTTGGCACCAATCCCTGTCGGTGGCTTGGTACATTGTTGGCAATCACGGCGGGCGTCGCCAAGTGGTTAAGGCAGCGGCTTGTGGCGCCGCCATTCGGGGGTTCAAGTCCCCTCGCTCGCCCTTGATGCCCTAGCCGTCTCCGCTTCTGGTGGAGGCGGCTTTTTTGTGCCGCCCTGCTGCAACGCGCCCTGCGGCAAGAGGGCCTGCAGCAGCAGACCCGCCCCCTGCCGCACCGGATCGGCGCAGGGCAAACCCGTCTCGGCGGCCGTGGCCACGAGAGCGGCATCGGCTTCTGCGCTGCTGAGCCGGGCGGTGTTGAGCGCCACGGCCCGCACCCGGGGCCGCAGGCCATCGGGCCGGCCCAAGGCCGCCAGGGCCTCCAGCGCCGCGATCAGCTCCGGCAGCGGTGGAATCGCCACCGGCGCCGCCCCAGGCCGGCTGCGCACGAAGCGCTGGCCGGCGCGGTGCACCAGCAGCAGGTCGGTGGGCTGGCTGCCGCGCAGCAGCGGCAGGGTGGCGGTGGAGCCCGGGTGGCAGAGCGACCCCTGCCCCTCCACCAGCACCAGGGCCTCGGGCCCGGCCCCGGCGGCCACCTGAAGCACCGCCGCCTCCACGGCCCCGGCGGCGTAATCCACCCGCACCGCATCGAGGGCCACTCCGCATCCGGCGATCAGGATCCCCGCCTGGCCGGTGCCCACAAAGCGGGCATCGAGGCCCCGGTGCCGAGCCTCGGCCTGCAGCTCCAGGCAGGCGCTCATCTTGCCCACGGCCATGTCGGATCCCACCGCCAGCAGCCGCCGGCAAGGAAGAGCCGCCGCCCGCGCCGTGGCCACCTCCAGCGCCTCGGGCTCCTGGCGCAGGTCCCAGATCCACTGGCCGGGGCGGGTGCAGGCCGCCGCCAGGGCCGGATCATCCCCCAACCGGCTGTGCAGTCCACTGGCCAGGTGCAGCCCGGCCTGGAGCCCCGCCAGCAGATCGGCGCGCATGGCGGCGGGCAAGCGGCCACCGGAGGGGGCCAGCCCCACCACCGCCACCTCGGGCCCGTAGGCCAGGGCCGCCGCCATGTCGGCCACCACCGGCACGGCCCGGTCGATGCCCGTGATCGCCTCCAGCGAGGCGCCAGCGAAGGCCGGATCGATCACCGCCACGATCGGTCCGGAGCGGTAGCGCAGCATCGCCAGGCCGGTCTTGCCGGAGAGGTCGTCGAGGCCGCCGTGCTGCAGCAGCACGACCGGGGCGCTGGCGCTCAACATGCCTGATCGCCTCTCAGCCCAATGCCCAAACCAGGCCCGGCCGGCGGCAGCAGCCGATCGCCCGCCAGGTCAAGGCCAGAAAAGGGGTCGTCCAGCAGGTTGAGGTGGCTGTCGAGATCGGGCCAGGTCACTAGGGGCAGCAGCTGGGCGGCGGCACCGTTGAGCAGGGCGGCGTCGGAGTAGCAGCCGACCATCACCCCCAGCCCCAGCCGCCGGGCCGCCTGGGCCATCAGCAAAGCCTCGGAGAGACCTCCACTTTTGAGCAGCTTGATGTTGATGCCGTCCACATAGGGAGCCAGCCGCACCAGATCGGCCAGGTCCCAACAGCTCTCATCCGCCACCAAGGGCATCGGACAGTCGAGCTCCAGGGCCTCGAAGCCAGCCGTGTCGAGCTCCGCATCCAGCAGCGGCGCCAGGGGCTGCTCCAGCAGCACCACCCCAGCGCGCTCGAGGGGCACGAGCATGGCCCGGGCCGTGCCCAGATCCCAACCGCCGTTGGCATCCACCTGCAGCTCGCAGGCCACGCCGGTGCTCTGGCGCCGCTGCTCGAGGGCTGCAGCCACGGCCTCCAGCAGCACCAGGTCGTGGGCCACCCCCTCGGGGCTGCCGAGCTTGAGCTTGATGCGGGTGGCGGGAAGCTGCAGCCACCAGCGCTCGAGCCGCGCCAGCACAGCCTCGGGGGGGCCTAAGCCGAGGGTCACGCTGGTGGCGACACGGGCTCCCGGATCCAGGCCCCAGAGCCGCCACAGCGGTTGCCCCAGCCGTTGGCCCCACCAGTCGTGCAGGGCCAGATCGAGGCCGCAGCGCGCCGGCGGGCTGAGGCCAGCCAGCAGTGGTTCCAGGGCCTGGAGCGGCTCCGGCGCCAGGGCTCCCAGCTGGGGGGCCAGGGCTTCGAGCTCCGCCGCAACGGCGTCGGTGGCGTAGTGGCGATGGCCGGTGTCGAAGCCGCCGGTCTCACCGATGCCTGTGAGCCCGTCGTGCTCGAGGCTCACCAGCAGGTGCTCCACAGCCGCTGTGGTGCCGCGGCTGATGGCCAGGGGCACAGCCTTGGTGAGCAGAAACCGGCGCAGGCTCAGGCGCATGGGGATGGAGCGCTGCCATCAAGCTGGCACAACCAGGACGGCACGCGTCTGACATGCCTCCTGAAATCCGTACAACCCGTACAGATTTCGGAACACCAGCCAGCGCCATTCCCCAGCCCTTGCCCACGACCTACCACCAGCAACCCAAGTGCGGAACCCGATGGCCGAAACTGATCGGATGACGGCCACCACGCTCAGCACCCGCGGCAGCTACTGGATCACCACCTTCGGCTGCCAGATGAACAAGGCGGATTCCGAGCGCATGGCCGGGATCCTCGAATCCATGGGCTACCGCGAGGCTCCAGCCGAGCTGGAGGCTGATCTCGTTCTCTACAACACCTGCACGATCCGCGACAACGCCGAACAGAAGGTGTACAGCTATCTGGGTCGCCAGGCCCAGCGCAAGCGCACCAACCCCCACCTCACCCTGGTGGTGGCCGGCTGCGTGGCCCAGCAGGAGGGCGAATCGCTGCTGCGGCGCGTGCCCGAGCTGGATCTGGTGATGGGGCCCCAGCACGCCAACCGCCTCGATGTGCTGCTGGCCCAGGTGGAGCAGGGCCAACAGGTGGTGGCCACAGGCGAGCACCACATCCTCGAAGACATCACCACCGCCCGCCGCGACAGCACGATCTGCGGTTGGGTGAACGTGATCTACGGCTGCAACGAGCGCTGCACCTATTGCGTGGTGCCGTCGGTGCGGGGCCAGGAGCAATCGCGTCTGCCTGAGGCGATCAAGCTGGAGATGGAGGGGCTGGCCGCACGGGGGTTCAAGGAGATCACCCTGCTGGGCCAGAACATCGATGCCTACGGCCGCGACCTGCCCGGCATCACCGCCGAAGGCCGGCGCGCCCACACCCTCACCGACTTGCTCCACCACGTGCACGACGTGGCGGGCATCGAGCGGATCCGCTTCGCCACCAGCCATCCGCGCTATTTCACCGAGCGGCTGATCGACGCCTGCGCCGACCTGCCCAAGCTGTGCGAGCACTTCCACGTGCCCTTCCAGAGCGGCGATGACGACGTGCTCAAGGCCATGGCCCGCGGCTACACGGTGGACCGCTACCGCCGCATTGTCGAGCGCATCCGCGAGCGCATGCCCGATGCCGCGATCAGCGCCGATGTGATCGTGGCCTTCCCGGGCGAAACCGACGCCCAATACCGCCGCACCCTCGATCTGATCGAGGAGATCGGCTTCGATGCGGTGAACACTGCCGCCTACTCGCCGCGGCCCAACACCCCCGCCGCCGTCTGGCCCAACCAGCTCAGCGAGGCGGTGAAGGTGGAGCGGCTGCAGGAGCTCAATGCCCTGGTGGAGCGCACCGCCCGGGAACGCAGCGCCCGCTACGCCGGCCGCCGCGAGCAGATCCTGGTGGAGGGCACCAACCCCAAGAATCCCGAGCAGATGATGGGCCGCACCCGCACCAACCGCCTCACCTTCTTCCCGGCCCAGCGCTCCGATGGCCGCACCATCGCCCCCGGCGAGCTGGTGACGGTGCAAATCGAAGACGTGCGGGCCTTCTCCCTCAGCGGCAAACTGGCCTGAGTTTTGGGCCCCTGGCTCACCCTGCAGACGGCATGACACCCACCCCCCTTGCCGTTGGCCTGATCTTTGGGGGGGCTTCCGGCGAACACGCCGTTTCGATCCGCTCAGCGGCCACCGTGGCCGCCGCCGTGCGCCATCCCGACAACGCCGCGCGCTATGCCCTGCGCTGCTTCTACATCGATCCCGAAGGCCGCTGGTGGGGCCCTGATGTGGCCGAGGCCGTGCTGGCCCAGGGCGTGCCCGCACCCCCCGACCAGCTGCCCCAACCCCTGCCTGAGCCTGGATTCCGCGGTTTTCCCGCCGGCGCCCTGGAGGTGGCGGTGTGGCTGCCGGTGCTGCATGGCCCCAATGGCGAAGACGGCACGATCCAGGGCCTGTTCACGTTGATGCAGGTGCCCTACGTGGGCTCAGGGGTTCTCGGCTCGGCCGTGGGCATGGACAAGCAAGCGATGAAAGCCGCCTTTGCCGCCGCCGGGCTGCCCCAGGTGCCCTATGCCTGCGTCAGTGCCAGCCAGCTTGCCCAGGATCCCGACGGCCTGGTTGCGAAGCTCGAAGCTGATCTCGGCTATCCCTGCTTTGTGAAACCCGCCAACCTGGGCTCCTCAGTGGGCATCAGCAAGGCCACCGACCGGGCCAGCCTGCTGGCCGGGCTGCGCACGGCCGCCGCCCTCGATCCGCGCCTGGTGGTGGAGCAGGGCGTCACGGCCCGGGAGCTGGAGTGCGCCGTGCGCGGCGGTGGCCACCAGCCCCTGCAGGCCTCGGTGCTGGGCGAAATCTGCTTCGACGCCGACTGGTACGACTACGACACCAAATACAGCGAGGGCAAAAGCCACACCGTGATCCCCGCCGTGGTGCCCGAGCGGATCGCCGCGCGCGCCCGGGCCATGGCCATTCAGGCCTGTGAGGCGGTGGGGGCGATGGGTCTGTCGCGCGTCGATTTCTTCTACGGCGAAACCAGCGCCAATGAAGCCAACCCCGGCGAGCCCAGTGGCACGCTGTGGCTCAACGAAATCAACACCTTGCCCGGCTTCACCAGCCAGAGCATGTACCCGATGCTCTGGGCCGCCAGCGGTGTGCCCTTGCCGCAATTGGTGGGCGAGTTGCTGGAAGGGGCCCGAGAATGGCACCAGGCAACACCTCTGGGAGGCCCCTTGGCATGACGCACGGACTGCTGTGGCTTCCACTGCTACTGGTGTTTGTACTGCTCACCGCCCTGGGCTGGCTGGAGCGGCGGCGGCAGCGGCTGTTCCGCGAGTGGGCCGAAGGCTCCGAGCTGGCCAAGCTCGACAGCTGTGGCGCCGCCCGGCTGGTGGATGGGGTGCTCACCTGGTGCACCTTCGAGGCTGGTCAACTGAAGGAGGAGGGCTCCTTCGTGATCAAGCAGCTCGAGCTGGTCGAACTGCTGTCGCTGGGCTCCGGCGAGGCGCCGCTGACCGAGGAAAGCCAGGGGGCCTGCCGGCTGCGGCTGGTGGGCGGAAGCGAGCAGAAGGATCTGCCCTTCGCCGATGCGGAGCGGGCCCGGCGCTGGATCGCCGAGCTGATGTCCCGCTCCCGCTGCGAACTGTGAGCCCCATTCCAGGTCGACGGGTGAGCCTGCGGTGGTGAAGGGCAACCCTGCGCCGCCCGGGTCGGAACGCCGCCGCCAACTGCGCCAGCAACGGCAGCGCGAGCGGCTGCGCAATCTCTGGCGGCTGGTGGTGCTGCTCAGCCTGGCGGGCGGCCTGGGCTACGGCCTGCTGCGTCAGGGCTGGGTGCTGACCGGCCCCAGCCAGGTGGAGGTGGTGGGCAGCGCGCAGGTGGGGCCAGACCAGGTGGTGCAGGCCGCCCAACTGAGCTTCCCCCAACCCCTGCTGGCCCTGCAGCCCAAACGCATCGCCGAGGCCATCGCCGGCGCCCTGCCGGTGGAGCAGGTGCAGGTGAGCCGGCTGATGGCGCCGCCGCGGCTGCGGATCGAACTGGTTGATCGCCAGGCGGTGGCCCGGGCCCAGCGGCGCACCAGCACGGGCCTCGAGCAGGGCTTTGTTGACCGATTCGGCCACTGGATGAGCAACCGCCAGGGGCAGGGCGTTGCCGCCAAGGCCAGCGCAGGCCTGACGGTGGTGGGCTGGCAGCCGCGCTACCGCCCCGCCCTGGCCCAGGTGCTGGAGCAACGCGACCGGCTCGGAGCCGACCTGCACCAGATCCGCTTTGAGCCCGGCGGCAGCCTCTGGCTGGAGAGCACCAGCCTCGGCCAGGTGCGGCTGGGGCCAGCCGACGCCCAACTGGGGCGGCGTCTCGAGGTGCTCGGCCACCTGCAACAGGAATTGCCAGCGCGAATCAAGGGCCGGCGGCTTCAATCGATCGACCTCAGCGATCCGGAACAGCCGGAACTGGGGCTGCCCTTGCCCGCCCAGCCAGCCAAACCCCCCGGATGAGCATTCCGGCAACGGCCATGCCAGGAAACCCGCAAAGGTGGGACACTCCCTGAATCCAGGGGTGCCAAAGGCCGACATAATGCAGCCGCAGATGTACAGCACCGCCGCCTCCCCCAATGCCGCTATGACCCACAGCTCCCCCCAATCCGGGTCCCCCCTTTTCAACGGTATCCAGCCCGCGAACGAAGGGTTGCTTGGCAGTTCGACCGCAGGCGGAATTGTGCCCAGCCAGTCGGCACGCATCGAAGTGATCGGGGTTGGCGGTGGTGGCAGCAACGCGGTCAACCGGATGATCGCCTCCGATCTCCAGGGTGTGGGCTATCGGGTGCTCAACACCGATGCCCAGGCCCTGCTGCAGTCGGCCTCCCAGAAGCGCATCCAACTGGGCCAGAAACTCACCCGCGGCCTGGGGGCCGGCGGCAATCCCGTGATCGGCCAGAAGGCGGCTGAAGAATCCCGGGCCGAACTGCAGGAATCGCTGCAGGGCGCGGATCTGGTGTTCATCGCCGCGGGCATGGGCGGCGGCACCGGCACAGGCGCCGCGCCGATCCTGGCGGAGGTGGCTAAAGAGGTGGGCGCCCTCACCGTGGGCATCGTCACCAAGCCCTTCGGGTTTGAAGGTCGCAAGCGGCTGCGCCAGGCCGAGGAGGGCATCGCCCGCCTGGCCGAAAGCGTTGACACCCTGATCGTCATCCCCAACGACCGCCTGCGGGATGCCATCGCCGGAGCGCCCCTCAATGAGGCCTTCCGCGCCGCCGACGACGTGCTGCGCATGGGCGTCAAGGGCATCAGCGACATCATCACCAAGCCCGGGCTGGTGAACGTTGACTTCGCTGACGTGCGCTCCGTGATGGCCGACGCCGGCACCGCCCTGCTGGGCATCGGTGTGGGCTCCGGTCGCTCCCGGGCCAGCGAAGCGGCCCAGGCGGCGATGAGCAGCCCCCTGCTGGAGTCGGCCCGCATCGACGGCGCCAAGGGCTGCGTGATCAACATCAGCGGTGGCAAGGACATGACCCTCGAGGACATGACCACCGCCTCAGAGGTGATTTACGACGTGGTTGATCCCGACGCCAACATCATTGTGGGCGCCGTGGTAGACGAGCGCCTCGAGGGTGAGATCCACGTGACCGTGATCGCCACCGGCTTCGAAAGCGGTGCTCCCTACCGCAGCGAGCGCACCACGGTGAGCTTTGCCGGCACCACCCTGTTCAGCAACAACCAGGAAGAGCGTGGCGCCAAGATTCCGCCGTTCCTGCTCAACCGCCAGGGTCAGGCCAATTCATAAGGCCTGACGGGGCGATTGAACTCTGAACACGGCCTGGGGTCCGGCCTGAAGGTGGCGACCCCCTGAAAGTGGTGACCCGGAGTCCACGCCTGCCCTGAGCATCCCGTGTGGCTGCTCCCTTCCGGTCCTGACCAGATTTGGGCGTCGGAGCCGCATGTGTCCGAGTCGATTTGATGCTAGCAATGGCATCCTCCGCACCGACGTCCGTGCCCCTGCGCCCCGCAGATCTGGCGAGTCGCAAGCAGGCCGGGCTGCCGATCACGGTGCTCACCGCCTGGGATGCCCTCTCCGGAGCGCTGGTGGCCGAGGCCGGCGCCGATGCGGTGTTGGTGGGTGACTCCCTGGCGATGACGGTGCTGGGCCACGCCACCACCCTGCCGGTGACCCTCGAGGAGATGCTGCACCACACCCGGGCCACGGCGCGCGGCCTGGCCAGCAGCTGTTCCCCCGGGCAGGAGCCGCTGTTGATCTGCGATCTCCCCTTCCTCAGCTACCAATGCAGCGCCGATGAGGCCGTGGCCGCCGCAGGACGGGTGCTGAAGGAAACCCCCGCTGCCGCCGTGAAGCTCGAAGGCGCCGAACCGGAAACCCTGGCCGTGATCGACAGGCTGGTGCGCAGCGGCATCCCGGTGATGGGCCACATCGGCCTGACGCCCCAGTCGGTGCACCGCCTGGGCTACCGCCGCCAGGGCAACGACGCGCCCAGCCAGGAGCGACTGCGGCGCCAGGCCCTCGCCCTGCAGGAGGCCGGCTGCTTTGCCCTGGTGCTCGAGCACGTGCCGGCCGATCTGGGGGCATCCCTGCAGCAGACGCTGGATCTGCCGGTGATCGGCATTGGCGCCGGCGAGGGCTGCGACGGCCAGGTGCGTGTCACGGCCGATCTGCTGGGGCTCACCAGCCAGCAACCACCCTTCAGCCCACCGCTGCTGCAGGGCCGGACCCTGGGGGTGGAAGCGCTGCGGCGCTGGATTGCCGCCCAGGAGTATCCAGCCCAGGAGCCTCCAACTGCTCCTGCCACCAGGCCAGCAACTCCCGCAGCACCCCATTGCTGAGGGCCAGACCGGCCGGATCACTGAGCCGCCAGCGGGGGCCCTCAATCCGCAGCAACCCCTGGCGCCACCACGGCTCGAGCCGTTCACGCAGCTGAGCGCAGCCGGCCTCGCCCAGCAGCTGGGGCAGATGCACCCCCTCCCGGCGGCGCAAACCCACCAACAGCCGCTCATCGATCGGCATTCCCACCCCGGCTGCAGCCCTGGGATCCCCTGGCTCGCCGCTGCCCTGAGGCTGGGCCAGCCAGGCGGCATAGCCCTCGCGGGTGCGGGGCCGAGCCAGCCGCTCGCCCCAGGGTGCCGAGGTCGCCCCCATGCCGAAGCCCCACCAACCGGCACCGCTCCAGTAGACGCGGTTGTGGCGGGAGGTGTGGCCGGGCAGGGCGTAGTTGGAGATTTCGTAGTGGCCATAGCCGGCGGCGCTGAGCTCGGTCCAGGTGAGCTCCATCAGGTCGGCGCCCAGGTCGGCATCGGGCAGCTCCAGCTGACCGCGCTGGTGGCGCCGCGCAAACACGGTGCCCGGCTCCAGGCTGAGGTCGTAGACCGAGAGATGGGGCGGCGCCAGGGCGATCGCCTCACCCAGCTGCTGGCGCCAGGCGGCCAGGGCCGCTGCGGAAGACGCCTGACCCGGCAGCCCCTGGATGAGATCCAGGCTCCAGCTCGCCAGGGCGCCGCGGCGCTGGGCCTCGGCCAGCCAACCCGCAGCCTGCCGCAGGTCGGCGCCGCAGTGGCGGCGCCCCAGACTCGCCAGCACGGCGTCGTCGAAGCTCTGGCCGCCCAGGCTCACCCGATTCACCCCGGCCTGCAGGTAGCCCGCAAGCCGCGCCTGATCGAAGCTGGCCGGGTCGAGCTCCAGGGTGATCTCGGCGGCGGGAGCCAGGCCAAAACGCCGCCGCAACGCCCCCATCAAGCCCCCCACCTGGGCCGGGGTGAGCAGCGAGGGGGTGCCGCCACCGAAGTACACCGTGCTCAGGGGCGGCCCCGGCGGAGCCAGGCCAATCTCCTGGTGCAGCAACTGGAGATAGGCCTCGATGGACGCCGAACCCGGCGCCCCCGGCTCGCCGCCGGCCCGGTCACCCAGGGGCACCACCGGGAAATCGCAGTAGAAGCAGCGGCGGTGGCAGAAGGGGATGTGCAGGTAGGCACTGCGGGGCGGCCAAAGCGGGCCAGAGATTTGGGCAGTCACAACAACAAGTGCGGGAACCCCTTCAGGCCAATGGCGCGGAAATCAGGCATGCTGCAACCTTGAACGGATGGGCAGCCACGCAAGACGGGAATGGTGGACTCCCTCATCCTGATCCTGTTTGTGATCTCCGGGGCCGCCGCTGGCTGGCTGGGGGTCGACCTGCTGCCAGCGCCCCTGCTGCTGCAGGTGGACAACCCCGAGGGGCTGCGCACGGTGCTGGGCGGGTTCGGAGCCTTTTTCGGGCTGCTGGCGGGCTTTTTCTTCGGTCAGCTGCGCCGCAAGCTGATGGCCCAGGTGCGCACCATGCCCACCGACCTGCTGATCAGCCGCGCCGTCGGCCTGATCCTGGGCCTGCTGGTGGCCAACCTGCTGCTGGCCCCGATCCTGCTGCTGCCGCTTCCCTGGGAGGTGGTGTTCGTCAAACCGCTGGCGGCAGTGCTCAGCAATGTGTTTTTCGGGGTGTCGGGCTACAACCTCGCCGAGGTGCATGGCCGCACCCTGCTGCGTCTGTTCAACCCCACCAATACCGAAGCCATGCTGGTGGCCGATGGGGTGCTGCAGCCCGCCAGCGCCAAGATCCTCGACACCAGCGTGATCATCGACGGCCGCATCCGCGGCCTGCTTGCCTCGGGGCTGCTGGAGGGCCAGGTGATCGTGGCCCAGAGCGTGATCGATGAGCTGCAGGCCCTGGCGGATTCAGGCAACGCCGAGAAGCGTGGCCGCGGGCGCCGCGGTCTCAAGCTGCTCAGCGAGCTGCGCGAGCAATACGGCCGGCGGCTGGTGGTGAACAGCACCCGCTACGAGGGCAACGGCGTCGACGACAAGCTGCTGCTACTCACCGCCGATACCGGCGGCACATTGTTAACCGCCGACTACAACCTGGCCAAGGTGGCGGAGGTGAAGGCGCTGCGGGTGCTCAACCTCAGCGAGCTGGTGATCGCCCTGCGGCCAGAGGTGCAGCCCGGCGACGAGTTGCTGCTCAAGATCGCCCGCGATGGCAAGGAGGCCGACCAGGGCGTGGGCTACCTCGACGACGGCACGATGGTGGTGGTGGAAGGGGCCCGGGGCCGCATCGGCGAACGGCTGCCGGTGGTGATCACCGGCGCCCTGCAAAACCCCACCGGACGCATCGTGTTTGCCCGCAGTGAACCTTTGGCGCCGGCCTCCAGCCCCGATCCGGCCCCGAAGCGCAAACCCCGCTTTGAGCGCAATTCCGAGCGCAACGCCGAGCGCAGCAAGACCAATTCGGCCCAGACGAATCCGGAGACCGATGGCCCCCGCTAGGCTCCACAAACGTGTTTTCCATTAACCGCGCATGTCGGTGTCAGCCCCCTACTACGGCGATTCCGCGGTCATGCGCACCCCGCCGCCCGATCTGCCGAGCCTGCTGCTGAAAGAACGGATCGTGTACTTGGGCTTGCCCCTATTCAGCGACGACGATGCCAAGCGCCAGATGGGCATCGACGTGACCGAGCTGATCATTGCCCAGCTGCTCTATCTAGAGTTTGACAACCCCGAGAAGCCGATCTTCTTCTACATCAACTCCACCGGCACCAGCTGGTACACCGGCGACGCCGTTGGCTTTGAAACCGAAGCCTTCGCCATCGCAGACACCCTCCGCTATGTGAAGCCGCCGGTGCACACCATCTGCATCGGCCAGGCGATGGGCACCGCCGCGATGATCCTCAGCGCCGGCACCAAGGGGCACCGGGCCGCCCTGCCCCACGCCTCGATCGTGCTGCACCAGCCCCGCAGCGGCGCCCGCGGCCAGGCCACCGATATCCAGATCCGGGCCCAGGAGGTGTTGCACAACAAGCGCACCCTGCTGGGGATGCTGTCGGCCAACACCGGCAAGTCGGTGGAGCAGCTGTCGCGCGATTCCGACCGGATGACCTACTTCACCGCCGAAGAGGCCATGGAGTATGGCCTGATCGACCGGGTGCTCACCAGCCAGAAAGACCTGCCCACCGCGCCACCCACGGCCGCCGGCCTGGGCTGAACCCCCGTCTGGCAGCCCGCCACACTCCAGGCACTCCAAACCCGCGATTCACCGACCACCCCAACCAAACCCATGCCCATCGGCACCCCCAGCGTTCCCTACCGCCTCCCCGGCAGCCAGTACGAGCGCTGGGTTGACATCTACACCCGTCTGGGAGTGGAGCGAATCCTGTTTCTGGGCTCGGAGGTGAACGACGCCGTTGCCAATGCCCTGGTGGCCCAGATGCTCTACCTGGACTCGGAGGACAACTCCAAGCCGATCTACCTCTACATCAACTCCCCGGGGGGCTCGGTGACCGCCGGCCTGGCGATCTACGACACGATGCAGTATGTCAAGAGTGACGTGGTGACGATCTGCGTGGGCCTGGCCGCCTCGATGGGCGCCTTCCTGCTGGGCGCCGGCACCAAGGGCAAGCGGTTGGCCCTGCCCCACAGCCGGATCATGATCCACCAGCCCCTGGGCGGTACCAGCCAGCGCCAGGCCAGCGACATCGAGATCGAGGCGAAGGAGATCCTGCGCCTCAAGGACATGCTTAACCACAGCATGGCCGACATGACCGGTCAGAGCTTCGAGAAGATCGAGAAGGACACGGACCGCGACTACTTCCTCAGCGCCGCCGAAGCCAAGGACTACGGCCTGATCGACCGGGTGATCGCCCACCCCAGCGAGGCCTGAAAGGCGCTTGCGTAAGCTCGGGCCTTGCCCTGCCCAGACCCGAAGCCTCGATGGCCAAGCTCTACTACGACACCGACGCCGACCTTGCGCTGCTGAACGGCAAGACGGTGGCCGTCATTGGCTATGGCAGCCAGGGCCACGCCCACGCCCTCAACCTGAAGGACAGCGGCGTCAACGTGGTGGTGGGCCTCTACGAAGGCAGCCGCTCGGCTGACAAAGCCAAGGCCGACGGCCTCGAAGTGCTGAGCGTGGCCGATGCTTGCGCCAAGGCCGACTGGATCATGGTGTTGCTGCCCGATGAGTTCCAGAAGGCTGTTTACGACAAGGAAATCGCGCCACACCTGAGCGCCGGCAAGGTGCTCAGCTTCGCCCACGGCTTCAACATCCGCTTCGAGCTGATCAAGCCCCCAGCCGATGTGGACGTGGTGATGATCGCCCCCAAGGGCCCTGGCCACACCGTGCGCTGGGAATACCAAAACGGCATGGGTGTGCCGGCGCTGTTCGCCATCCATCAGGACGCCAGCGGCAAGGCCCGTGAGCTGGCCATGGCCTATGCCAAGGGCATCGGCGGCACCCGCGCCGGCATCCTCGAAACCAACTTCAAGGAAGAAACCGAAACCGACCTGTTCGGGGAGCAGGCCGTGCTGTGTGGCGGTCTGTCTGAGCTGGTGAAGGCTGGCTTCGAAACCCTGGTGGAAGCCGGCTATCAGCCCGAGCTGGCCTACTTCGAGTGCCTGCACGAAGTGAAGCTGATCGTGGACCTGATGGTGAAGGGCGGCCTCACCGCCATGCGCGATTCGATCTCCAACACCGCCGAGTACGGCGATTACGTGAGCGGCCCGCGCCTGATCACCGCCGACACCAAGGCCGAGATGAAGCGCATCCTGGCCGACATCCAGGACGGCACCTTCGCCCGCAACTTCGTGGCCGAGTGCGAGGCCGGCAAGCCGGAGATGGCGAAGATCCGTGAGCGCGATGCCCAGCACCCGATCGAGCAGGTGGGCAAGGGCCTGCGCTCGATGTTCAGCTGGCTGAAGGCGACCTGAGCCCCTGGCCCTGGCTGCTGGTGCTGGCCGCCTGCGGCCTCGATCGCCTGGTAGGGGACCCGCGTTGGTGCCTCCACCCGGTGGTGGTGATGGGCTGGTGGATCACGGGCCTGCGCCGGCTGGCTGAGGCCTGGGCGGGTGATGCCCCCGGGAAGCTGCGCCTCGCCGGCGCCCTGATCACGCTGCTCCTGGTGGGCGGCAGTGGCCTGGCGGGCTGGTGCCTGGAGCAACTGGTGCGGGAACTGGCGACGCGCGGCCCGGTGGCCGCTGGCCTCAGCCTCGCCACCTTGACGTTCGCCCTGGCCAGTGCCCTGGCCGGGCGGAGCCTGGAGCAGGCGGTGCAACAGGTGCTGAACAGGCTCCCACCGGATTCCGTACAGCGTGTACAGAATCCCGAAGCGCAGAACACGAGTTCCCCCGAAAGCCTGATGGCCGCCCGACAAGCCCTGGCTTGGATCGTGGGTCGCGACACCAACGGGCTGGATCGGGCCGAGATCCTGCGAGCCACCGCCGAAACCGCCAGCGAAAATGCGGTGGATGGTCTGTTTGCGCCGCTGTTCTGGATGCTGGTGGGGGCTGGGATCGGCAGCCTGAACCCCGCCCTGCCCGGCCCGTTGGCCCTGGCCTGGGGCTTCAAGGCGGCCAGCACCCTGGATTCGATGCTGGGCTATCGCCGCGGCCGCTTGCGCTGGCTGGGCACCGCCGGCGCCCGCCTCGACGACCTGCTGGTGTGGCTGCCCTGCCGGTTGGCGGCCCTGAGCCTGGCGGTGGCGGCGGGGCACCCTGGCCACTGCGGGGCGCTGCTGGCGGCAGCCCTAAGGGAGGGGGCCGCCGACCCCTCCCCCAATGCCGGCGTCTCCCAGGCGGCCTATGCCCACGCCGCGGGGGTGCAGCTGGGCGGCAGCAACCGCTACGGCGGCCAGATCCGCAGCAAACCTTTGCTGGCCAAGGGCCTGCCGCCGGCCGATGCAGATGCGGTGCAGCGCATCCTTGCGCTGAACCGTCGGTTGGAAACGCTGTGGCTCGCCATCGCCGGAACCATGGCGGCCGCGGTGTCGTTCATCACGAAAACTCTCAGCTGATTGCCCCGACACCAGGAGCTACCGAAGCTGCAGGGACGTTCCTGGGCCCATGCCAATTCGCGACCTGCTCGAAGACGCTCTGCGAGAGCCGAATATCGGCCTTACCCCTTGCTTCCGCTGGCACGCCACGCCAGTGGGCATCGCAGCCCTCTGGCAGGCCGGCTCACCTCCCAGCTCCCCTCCGTTCGAAGACGCCCTCAAAGAAGGCCTGCAGGTGGGGCTTGACCTGCGCCGCGAAGAGCGGGAATTTCACCAGCTCAACTCAGGCTTGGTGCTGCTGTTTCACAGCTAGCCAGGTGCGGGCGCGGGAAGACCACCGCCCATTCGTGCAGCGTCCAGTCGACACAGCCCTCAAGGATCAGCGGGTCGCTCAGCACCAGCAACTCGGCTTCAGCCCAGTCGCGGGCGCGAAACACCAACATGCCACCGGCTCCGTCGCCACTACGGCCAACCCGATCAGCCCAGTAGCCACTGCGGGGCGCGTGGCCGTTGCGCTCCAGATCAGCCAGCCAGGCCAAATGGGCTGGGATCACCGCATCGAATTGCGGCTTGGACACCAGGCCCGCCTCCAGCTTCACAAACCAGGGCATGGGATCAGACCATTGCGAGCCGACGGTACCGCTGCGTTAAGCAGGACTCCACAACGCTGCAGCGTGCTTGGGGGCTGCTGCAGATCAGCCCCAATCCCTCTTGAGGCCAGCCAGCGCCTATACGTTCACGCACGTGTTCCACAAGCCAAGGCAGATGAATTGCCTGCACCCCTCCATCAGCCAACGCCTGACACCATTGGTGATTGGTATCACGCCGGAGCGGCGCCGTGCCGTGCTGAGCATCGCCCAACAAGCCTCCTGCTGGCAGGACTTTCTGGATGCGCTGAAACAAGGAGACTTCCCCCTTCCGCGCGACACGAAAACCCCTAGGAAGAATGGGACAAGGGTGGCAGCGGAGGCGTAACGGACTGAGCGATGAAATCTTCCACCAGGTCGCGGATCGAGCGGCCCGTGCGGCTGCTCTGTGCCTCCAGCGCCTGATAGACCTCCTCACTCAGCTCGAGATCCAGACGCCTGGGCATCTTGGATGGGTCCAGTTTCCAGGCATCTGTTGCCTTCTGCGAGTCATCAACCAAGAGTCTTGCTCCAGAGAGGGACTGCTGAAATAAAAAACGCAAATATCGCAGACAGTAATAACTACAGGTCGAACCTAAATCGGCCACTCTTAAGAAAACCTAAAGCAGGGTAGTAGGGGGGGGGCGCGCGAAAGGAGTGCCGCGAGCGAGAGCGCTTAACAAATGTACACGCATAAAAACAGAAGAAAGGTAAGGCGCGACAAGATGAACAAGAATTCAAGCCGCTTTAGCGATGTACGGCAGAGAGGAGGGAGGGACTGATGGTTTCACAGGCAACCGCGCCCCACAAAGGCTATCCATCGCCTTGAACTACGCTGCCTACAAGAATTTGGAAAGACGAAGCGCCATGGAAGGTCGATCCATGAGCAACTTGGCAGCATTCATCCTGGAGAGTGCACTGACGAAGAACTCATGAAGCGACGACGAAGGCACAAAGAGTGGGACTATCAAACGAGACATCAGTCTCTTGAGAGAATGCCTCTTACCTCCTTCAACACCCTGAACCTTCGTGAGCGGAATCTACTAGACCGTTGTTTGGAGATAGGGTTCATCAACGCTGCGACTGCACTCACCCGCTATCAGCAAGGCAGGGGCATTGACCAACGCGCAGGGAACAAGTGGGAGAGCGACCCGCCAACTGGATCAAGGAAGTCACTTGTGCAGATTAAACAACCTCCAGCAAGTCCTCAATCCCACAATCCAGCACCGTCACAATCTTGGACGCCAGATCCAGCGACAGCGCTGATGCCGCCTTCTGATCGTTTCGTGCCAGTCGGGTGATGGTGGTCGCCGCCACCCCCGCCTGAACGGCCAGCGCGTTCATCGTGATGGGTTTCTCGCCCGTCTCAGCACGGCGCAAATTTGCTTTGGCAATTGCTTTGGCGAGGGTCAGGCGAACTTGCTTTGCCATATCGGGCACCATAACTCAGGTGCCCTCGGCATGACCCTGAGTATGAGGCACACCAAAAGGTGCTCAAGCAATCACCCCGATCACGATCCGCACCACCAGGAATCCGAGCAGACCCACAAGGGCAAGCAACGACGGCAGACCAGCGACACCCATCTCCCGCCCTCGAACGATCAACCATTTCTAAAGGGAATCCGAAGAACCATCCGTAGTGATACACACAGCAGCTCCGAACAGAACATCGCTCAATGACTCAGAACACTAAGCGCTCATTTATCAGTTTTAGGCACTAGTAGTACAGTGTTTAGGACAAGAGATTTCTCAATGCGCTCCGCGTCTCCTGCTGGTGCGGGCGGAATCCCCAGCAACCCTTCCTCCACCCACCCCAGCGCGAATGGCGCACGAACACCCTGATGCGCCTCAGCCGCTCGGCATCCACCACAGTGAGGACACGATCAGACTGGTCTCTGAAAATCAGCATTTCCGCCAACGCAGCAATCAAGCCATCACCCTCTGCATGACCCAGGAAAGCGCCTGAGACTCCCTCCCGAGCATCAGACGCGAAAGACCCGCTGAAGATGGGCGACGGGGTTGCTGGCCTCATCTCCACCAACAACCCAAAACTCAGTGCTGCCGCTTCTGAGGAGGGCGCGGAAGTCATCGGCATCGATCAAAATCCCGCAGTGTTCCGCCAGGGCGACCATCTCCTCTGGGGTGGTGGCGGCATAGAACTCACGCCCCAACTCTGGGTCACCATCCATCCGATACAGGAAGTGATCCAGGGCATCCAGTAGCGGGGACGAGGAGCAATCCACCCAGGGTGCTCAACTGATGAGAACCATTATCTGCAACGGCGGGAGTGCCCAACAAATAACTTCACAAGAGCAGCAGCAACGGCCCCCAGGCATCCGCCTCCACTGCCGTCAAATTCTCCCTAAGCCCACTGCTGCTGGGGGTGAGGTGGGGAAGGGTGATCCGGCGACCATCCAGACCAAGCAGAACCAGGTGGATAGCTGTGGGCGATTGATGGACATCCTTGAGTGGGCCTTCTAGGGGTTGAGGTAGGTCACGCACCACTTGCTATCACCGGCATTCACACGGGTGTAGGGAAAGATGCAGGTTTTGCTGGAGTTCTCGCCAAGGTAGATGATGTCCTTGTATTCAGGTGCTGCCTGGCACACCTTCCCTTTGCCTGCTAGCAAATAAGCGCCAGGGCAATTGACACGACTACCGACTCCAACTATGGAGGGGGCAGGTAAGCAGGGTGACGCAGTGCCTGCCGACCTCGTAGCGGAAGTACTGGCAGGTGATGCAGACAGACCCCGTGCGGGATGGTTTCAGGACATCCCACTCCAGGTCATCCCACTCCTCTGGGTGGGTCAAAGCGGCAGAGGCGGTCACAGCAGCGAGACAAGAACATCAGTACTACTCCTGATGGGGGCTGAGGTCAAGAAGTCTCCTGAGGCGCCTCACTGGACTGACTGAGGTGCCTACGTTTTCAGCAAAGGCACCAGAAGCGTCGCCTGTGACCACTGAACTGCTACTGGCACTGGGCATACCCACCGCCTATCTGGTGGTCTCCACCCTGCTGCTGCTTCAACGACCTCAGACCCTGCCACCACTGCTTCAGCGCCTCAGCACCCGCAGGGCAATCGCCTGGAACACGATGGTGGGACTCTCTATCGGTGTGGGGGCATTGCGATGGGCACTGAATCGGTGACAACCAATCCCCTGTGGATGCTGGTGCCCTGGGCGGTCTTTGCGATCGCTGCTGGGTTAAAGTTCTGGCGCCTCACCGCCCTGTTCCGCAAGCACCTGCTGGGGATCCCCTCACGAACCGAACGCTTCAGGCAGGCACTGGAGAGGATCTGGCAGAAGGATCAGCAGGCGGTGTGATGGACCACCTGAACTGGGGCACCATCCAACTGGGATTAGTCGCCCTTGCCTTTGGCGGTCTTCAGGTCTGGTGGATCAGCAGCGTCTTTAGAAGGCGAGAGCTGGCACGACCAATGAGCGAGGGGCAATTCAGACGGGCACTGGAGCGGATCTGGTCAAAGCGACCCTGAAAACCCAGCGCATCCACGGTTCGTTACAGAAGTTCGTAGAATGTGCTCTGGTCATCGAGCGGTCCTGGACGGGTCCGCTTTTTTATTGGGCAACCGTTCTGTAGAGGCGAAATGGTTGCGCTTCTGCCGCCCACAGGCAACTACCGCTGAACCGACCTCCAGATCCACCAGGCAACCACTGCCACCATCACCCAAGGCACCAGTGTCCTAAAGACCAACAGCACCACCAGAAGCACTAGGGCAGAGACCGCCGTGCGCTTGGTGAGTGCCTTCGCCTCATCGGTCATGAAGCGCCAGCGGGGGATCAGGGACATTGCTTGGGCAGAAGGGAGGAACTCAGAAAAGCGCCGTGAAGGTCAGGCATCAAGAGGGGCGTAAATCCGTCCAAAAAGCGCCACATGGCCCCTATTGAAGAGGAGGAGTGGGTCTATGTGTGGGCTGAGAACATGGTGGGAAGAGAAGGCGACATCGCAGTTCAGGACGGCGGTGGGATACTGGATGGAAGGTTGATGACTTGATGGGTCTTCCTCAAAATCGACCATTAGAGCGAATGACCTCCGTACAAAGTTTTATGGCGCGGCTATTGAGTGTGATTACCCTGATAAGTTGGAGGAAGTAACCGCAACCACCTTTATTCCTTGGAAGAGAGATCATCTTGACATTGTACATGAAACAGAGGCGCCATGAAACGTAAATGCGTTTGCTGCCAAAAAACCAAACCACTGGACAAAAAACACTTTCAGGTAGTCAAATACTTTACAGACGGGTACTCTTATTACTATCTTGATTGTGACGAAAAACTCAAGAAGCCAAAGTCAAGGAGCAAAAAGTAATCAAAGTTCCTTAGCGAGAAGGTAGAGTTCAAGTTGCAGTACAAAGATATATTAGAACTAGCAAAAATTCTTTCGTATTACCAAGGAGAGCTGGGGTCTTCCGTGGATTACAAAGTAGACACTTCAAACATAGAAAGATTAATTAAGAAACTTGAGCATTTTCTGCCTAAAACCAAGGGGGGTAGCACATAGCACCCTCAAGTGAAGCGAGGGCGCTCACTGCAGGATGCCTCGCGCAAGCACCTGTAATCGCAGGGACATGGAGCGATATTGAGAGGCCAAGAAACGAGTTACTCAAAACAGGCACAAAAATAGTTGAATCAAAGTGCAAGGAAAAGAACGTTGTGTCATACTACGAATTCGAGGATAAGAAGACTGATCGGATCGTGATTTGCATCAACAACATAGACGCCAAAGATCCCGATGAATACTGCGAAAGCCTTGTGCACGAGGCGACTCCTGCAATGCATGCATGCACGGGAGACTATGCATTGGATGACAAATTTATTCCAATAGTATATAGAGAACTTCAGGCGATTAACCCAACCAGCGTGGAAGACATTCAGGTTTGACCACGCCCGGATGCGATCCCACTCCTCCCTCGCCTCCTTGAGGGTCCACATGCCCAGCCCCTTCAAAGGACTTGCCCCCCTGGCAACGGACTCAATCACCAAAATCAGGGAATACCCGACAGATTTGCTCTGCCTGCGCTCAGCCGCCTTCAGGGCACGAACTTGCGAGTCAGAGAGTGGCGTCTCAGCAATCCAACAACACGTCGCTCGGACACCCCTGTTTTAAGGCGAACAAACCAGGACGATCCACAAAGCAAAAGTCCCACTGCCGCAGGGGAAGTGGGACTTAGGCGGTCTTCGCAGGACCTTCTCTACACGGAGAGGGTGGGATTCGAACCCACGGAAGGTTTCCCTTCAAACGATTTCGAGTCGTTCGCTTTCGACCACTCAGCCACCTCTCCAACAGCCCGCAGGCCCAGACCACTTTAAGGATCGATCAGCCCCGAGCAGCCTGCAGGGATCCACTGGAGCCGCTGGCCGCCCAGCCCCCGGGCCAGCCTGGAGGGGTGCCACCGCTGAGCCACACCCGCTCAGCGCCGAGGGCCTGCAGCTGGACACGCTCACGAGGTGAAGGCCGGAAGCCGAGCCACACGCCATCAAGACGTGCCGGATCACCGGTGTTGGCACGCCCCTGCCAGGCCCAGAGCGCCTGTCGGTCGGGCAAGAGCAACCAGCGCCAGCGGCCCACCTGCAGCTGCATCGCCCGGCTTTCGATTGCCACCGGGGCGGCACTCAGCCCCCGGCTGGCCAGGCGCTGGCCGGGCTGAAGCGGCACACTGCCGTCGGCGCTGGCCAGCACCAGGCCGGCTTGCCCCTGCCAGCAGCCCGGCTGCTCGGGGGCCAGGGGATCGAGCAACAGAGCCCAGTCGTAGCGCTGCACCCCCAGCCCACGGGCCAGCTGGCTGGCCAAACTGCAGCTGAAGCCATCGGCCGAGCTGCTCACCAGCGCCGCCCGGCCGCGATGCCGCGCCACCAGCAGATCCAGCCGCCCCTGGTGCACCAGCAGCAGCTGGTCGGCACCCAGCAGGCTGAGATGAACCGCCGCCACCAGGGTGAGCAGCCCCACGCCCAGCAGCCGCCAGCGCCGGGTCAGGCCCGGCACCGCCAGGGCGATCACGGCCAAGGCCAGCAACAGCACCAGCCACGGCGCCGGCCGGCCCAGCTGCCACTGGGCCATGGGCAGGGCCGCAAAGGCCTTCACCACCAGCACCAACAGCCGACACAGCCAGTCGATGGGCACGGTGGCCAGGGGCAGCAACGGCGGTAGCAGCACCGCCAAACAAGCGAGCGCCATCGCCCCCAGGGTGAGGGGCGTCAGCAGCGGCGCCACCACCAGGTTGGCGGGCACGGCATAGAGCGGCACCACGCCGAAGTGCAGGAGCTGCAGCGGCAGGGTGTAAAGCGAAGCCGCCAGGGGCACCGCGGTGGCGACCGCCAACCAGCCCGGCAGCCAGCGGCGCATCCCCAGCTCCAGGGGCCGGGCCGAGATCACCAGGGCAGCAGTGGCTACCACGCTCAGCTGAAAACCCACATCCAGCAGCCAGTCGGGCCGGGCCAGCAGCAGCACCAAAGCACTGGCCGCCAGGATCCCCAAGGGCCTGCTGCGGTGGCCGCTTTCCAGCACCCCTAGCGCCAGCGCCCCCATCAACACCGCCCGCAGCACCGAAGGCTGGGGCCCAGCCAGCAGCACGAACAACCCCATCGCCGCCGCCGCCAGGCCCAACCGGCCCAAGCGCGGCAGCCGGGAGCCCAGCGGCAGCACCACCCCCAGCAACACCGACAGGTGAAAGCCCGAGGCGGCCAGGGCATGGGAGAGGCCCGACGCCCGGAAGGCCTCGCGCAGCTCCGCCGGCAGCGGCACAACCGCACCGCCCAGCACCAGGGCAGCGAGTACGCCACCGCGGTCGGGGCCAGCCTGCTGGATCAGGGCCCGGGCCATGCGGCGGCGCAGATCCGCCACCGGCGTGGCGGGACGCTGCAGCACGGTGAAATCCTGCACCTGCAGCTGGCTGAAAACCCCCTGGCGGGCCAAACGCTCGGCAGGGGCAGACAGCAACGGATGCGGCGAGCTCTGGGGTTGGCGCAAGCGGCCCTGCACCTGCAGGCGCCAACCCTCCTGGAGCAGTGGGCACTCCTGAAAACGCAGTTCGGTGCGGCCTACGGGCAACTGCAGCAGGACCCGGCAGGCTCCGGCGCCACCTCTGGGGATCGGGCCACCGCTGGGCACCGGATCGCGCAGCAGGGTGCCCCGCAGCTCCAGCTCCACCGATGTGTCCGCCGCTGCCTGCAGCCGCAGCACCGGATCGCCAGCTGCCGGGGCCAGCGGGGTGAAGGCCACCAGCGCCACCCGCAACAGCAGCAGCGCCAGCAGCAGCCCCCAGAGCAGCAATTTCAGCGGACACTTGGCCAACGGTTTGCACCTGGCTGCAACCCGCTCAGGGTTCCCACGGAGCGCCCAGAAGACCGACCTAAAAACGCGGAATCTTCAGCAGCAGATCGCACACCTCCCGGCTGGGCATCTGCTGGCCCAGCAGCGGCGCCACCAGGCCGGCCACGGGCCGCAGGCGGCACGGCCACACAGCCCGCTCACTGAGGCGTCCCAACTGGAAGCTGCCGCCGGCGAGCACGGCCACCAGCAGGGTGCGCTGCAGCAGACGCCTCACGGCGCAGCAGCAGCAGCGCCTTGGGCCACCATCTCGGGCTGGCGTTTGGCCGAATCAAGCAGCGGGAAACCCAGGGCCTCGCGCTCCGCCAGCCAGGCCTCCGCCACCTGACGGGCCAGGGTGCGGATGCGGCCGATGGTGGCGGTGCGCTCGGTGACGGAGATCACGCCGCGGGCCTCCAGCAGGTTGAAGGTGTGGCTGCACTTGAGCACGAAATCCAGCGCCGGAGCCGGCAGCTGCTTGGCCACCAGATCCGCCGCCTCGGCCTCATAGATGGCAAACAGCTGCTTGAGCCGCTCGGGGTTGGAGGCTTCGAAGTTGTAGGTGCACTGGCCCTTCTCAAACGGCAGCCAGATGTCGCCGTAGGAGCGGTTGGCATCCCAGGAGAGATCCCAGATGCTCTCCACATCCTGCAGATACATCGCCAGGCGCTCGAGGCCGTAGGTGATCTCAATCGACACCGGCCGGCAGTCGAGCCCGCCGCACTGCTGGAAGTAGGTGAACTGGGTCACCTCCATGCCGTCGAGCCACACCTCCCAGCCCACACCCCAGGCGCCGAGGGTGGGCGATTCCCAGTTGTCTTCGACGAAGCGGATGTCGTGATCCTTGGCGCGGATGCCGAGCGCCTCGAGGGAGGCGAGGTAGGTCTCCTGGATGCCGTCGGGGCTGGGCTTGATCAGCACCTGGTACTGAAAATAGTGCTGCGCCCGATTGGGGTTGTCGCCGTAGCGGCCGTCGGTGGGGCGGCGGCAGGGCTCGGGGTAGGCCACCGCCCAGGGCTCGGGGCCGATCGCCCGCAGCACCGTGTGGGGGCTCATCGTGCCGGCGCCCTTTTCAGTGTCGTAGGGCTGCAGGATCAGGCAGCCGCGCTCAGCCCAGAAGCCGTTGAGGGTCTGGATGATGTCCTGGAAGTTCACGGGCTGGCAGCAACTGGATTCGAGGATCGACCCGCAGGCCGTGAGCCTCTGATGATCCCAGAAGGGCTGGCGGTGTGGCAGGAGGCGTCCAAGCTCAGGGGGCGTTGAGCAGGCGGTCGAACGATGCCGGCACCGCTTCTCCGGCAAGGGCAAGGCTCTCAAACAGCTCCACGGGGAGCGCTTCGCTCCACAGCCAGCCCTGGCCCTGGTTGACCCCATGGTTGCGGAGGAAGCTGGCTTCCGCTTCCGTTTCCACGCCCTCCGCGCAAACCTCCACCCCGATGGCGTGGCAGCCCGACACCACCCACTTCACAAACCGCTGACGGAAGCCATCCACATCAACGCCCGCGACGATCGAGCGATCCAGCTTGAGCTTGCTGAAGTGCAGATTCAGCATGTGGGAGAGGGGTGCATCGCCGGTGCCGAAATCATCAACAGCGATCGTGTGCAGGTCTGCGAGCTCGTGGATGAATGACAACGCATGCTGATCCGCCACACCAGACTCGGTTACCTCCACCACCAGCCGTCGGCCGATGCGACGACGCAGGCTGTCGAGATCACCAAGCGCCCGGGAGATGGGCCTGAAAAACATCAACCCGGAGCCGATGAACTGACAGGACAGGTTGACCGACAACCAAAGGTTGGGCGGCATGCGGTCGAGGGCCCGCAAGGCAACAATAAAAGAGTCCTGCGTCACCGCAATGTTCAGATCCGGATCCACATCCAGGGCCTGAATGTCTGCCGCCGTTGGCTGAGCATTGTTGGGACGCCACAGCACTTCGCCGCCGCAAAGACGACCTGAGGCCAGATCAATGATGGGCTGGATATGAAACGTTGCCAAAGCCCTCAAACAATGGCCCACAACAATCGGGGCTGTTGACGAAGACTAATCATCCCTGACAGCCAGCAAGTTGCTGGGTTTCAAGCCACCAGCTCCAGTAGCCCCATCAGGCCGCCAGCGAGGGGGCGATGGCGCGCCGCACTGAAGCCCGCCTGCCGAGCCAGGGCCTCCTGCTCCAGCCCGGTGGGAAACCGCTGCAGGCTGTCTTCGAGGTAGGCGTAGTGCTCCGGAATGCCGAACTGCTCGGCGGTGGGCACCACCAGACGGCGCAGATAGAAACGCTGAAAGCGCGCCGCCACTCCACTGGGCCGGTTGAAATCGAGCACCGCCGCCCGGCCGCCGTCGCGTAGCAACCGCCGCAGCTCCCGCAGGCCAGCGCCCGGATCGGCGAGGTTGCGCAGGCCGTAGGCGATCACGGCCCCATCGCAACTGGCGCTCGCCAAGCCGGTGGCCAGGGCGTCGCCCTGTTGCCAGCGCAGCGGCAGCCAGGGCTGGGCGGCGCCGCGCCGGGCCGCCACCGCAAGGGGAGCCGCTGCCGCATCGATTCCGAGCACGGAGCCCCCCGGCCGCACCCGGGCCGCCAGCACCAGCGCCAGATCGCCGGTGCCGCAGCAGAGATCGATCAGCTGCTGGCCGGGGCGGGGCTGCAGCCAGGCGATCGCCTGGCGCTTCCAGAGCCGGTGCAAGCCGAAGCTGAGCAGATCGTTGAGCTGGTCGTAGCGGGGTGCAATCTGTTCAAACAGCTCCTGCACCGCCGCCGGATCTCCCGGCTTAAAGCTGACCATCCCAGGGCAACACGATGGCATCAAGGCTGATCCCAGCCTCCACCTCCGGAACGGGCAGCAAACCGCGGGCCTCCAGTCGCTCTGGGCTCGTGAAGGTGAGCACCATCACCGTGGCCAGGCCAACGGCGGCCGAGCACACCATGCAGCCGGCCAGCATCAACGAAAATTCCTGGCGATCGTTGGCGGCCTGCATCAGCTGCAGGGCCCAGGCCACCAAGGCCACCACGGCCCCCGCCATGCCGATGGCGATTGCTGTGGACGCGGGAGCAGGAAGAACGGGCAGGGCGGAGAACAACGTGATGCCTGAAGCGAAGTGATGCCGGAAGCGATGTGGTGCCAGAAACGGAGTAGTGCCGGAATGGTGGGCTGGGACTGGCCTTAATGCCATTACGTTACAAGCGTTAACACGCCAACGTGGGTGCTCACGCCAGCGGCCGGATCGGCAAACCCCTTTGCAGCAGTTCGGTTTTGATCGCCTCGACGGTGAGCACGCCGTCGTGGAGCAGGGAGGCCAACAGGGCCGCGGAGGCATGCCCGCCCTCGGGGCCCGGATCGAGGGCCTCGGCCAGGTGGGCGATGCAGCCAGCCCCGCCTGAGGCGATCACCGGCACCTCCACCGCATCGGCCACCGCCCGGGTGAGGTCGAGGGCGTAGCCGGCCTGGGTGCCGTCGCCATCCATCGAGGTGAGCAGGATCTCGCCAGCGCCGAGCGCCACCACCCTTCTGGCCCAGGCCACCGCATCGAGGCCGGTGTTCTCGCGACCGCCCTTCACATACACATCCCAACCGGCCCCGGAGCCCTCGCCGCTGCGGGCCCGGGCGTCGATGGCCACCACGATGCACTGGCAGCCGAAGCGCTCGGCACCGCGGGCCACCAGATCCGGGTCGCGCACCGCCGAGGAGTTGAGGCTCACCTTGTCGGCGCCGGCGCGCAGCAGCTCGGTGATGCCCTCCACGCTGCTGATGCCGCCACCCACGGTGAAGGGAATGGTGACGGCCTCAGCAGTGCGCCGCACCAGCTCCACCAGGGTGCCGCGGCCCTGGTGGCTGGCGGCAATGTCGAGAAACACCAGCTCATCGGCCCCCGCGGCGCTGTAGCGGCAGGCGAGCTCCACCGGGTCGCCCGCGTCCCGCAGGCCCACGAAATTCACCCCCTTCACCACCCGGCCATCAGCCACGTCCAGACAGGGAATGATCCGCTTGGCAACCATGGACGCGAGCTCCGTTGGGGACTGTTTGGCCACTGTTAAGGTTGCGCCACTTTCCAGTCGCGCCGGCCATGTCCCAGGCTGCCACCATCAACATCGGCTCGAAGGTACGAATCACCCGGGTGCGGGATCGCATCTCCACTGAGATGGTGGATTCCCTGAAGGCTGACGCCACCGGCACCGTGACGGGCTTCCGCACGGTGGACGGCAAAGGCATCGGCGTGGTGGTGGAGCTGAGCGGTGGTCAGACCGCCTGGTTCTTCGACGACGAAATCACCCTCGCCTGAGCTCCCCTCGCCGGAACAGCCCGCCTTGACCAACAGCCCCAACCCTGAAGCCTCCAGCGGCGCCGGCGCCCGCCAGCTGCTGGGCATGAAGGGTGCCAGCGGCACCAGCAGCATCTGGAAAATCCGGCTGCAGCTGATGAAGCCCGTCACCTGGATCCCCCTGATCTGGGGTGTGCTGTGTGGCGCGGCGGCATCAGGCAATTTCCACTGGACCCTGCCGGAGGTGGGGGCCTCGATCGCCTGCATGCTGATGAGCGGGCCGCTGCTGGCCGGCTACACGCAAACCATCAACGACTACTACGACCGCGAGATTGACGCGATCAACGAGCCCTACCGTCCCATCCCCTCAGGCGCGATTCCGCTGGGCCAGGTGAAGGCCCAGATCTGGATCCTGCTGTTGGCGGGTTTGGGCGTGGCCTATGGGCTCGACCTGTGGGCCGGCCACTCCACCCCCGTGCTGCTGCTGCTGGCCCTGGGTGGCTCGTTTGTGAGCTTCATCTATTCAGCCCCGCCGCTGAAGCTCAAGCAGAACGGCTGGCTGGGCAACTACGCCCTCGGCGCCAGCTACATCGCCCTGCCCTGGTGGGCCGGCCAGGCGCTGTTTGGCCAGCTCACCTGGACCACCGCGATCCTCACCCTGGCCTACTCATTGGCAGGCCTGGGCATCGCCGTGGTGAACGACTTCAAGAGCGTGGAGGGCGACCGGGCCCTGGGGCTGCAATCGCTGCCCGTGGCCTTCGGCATCGAGAAAGCCAGCTGGATCAGTGCCGGCATGATCGATGTGTTTCAGCTGGCGATGGTGGCCGTGCTTATCGCCATCGGCCAGCATTTCGCCGCAGTGCTGCTGGTGCTGCTGATCATTCCCCAGATCACCTTCCAGGACATCTGGCTGCTGCGCGATCCGGTGGCCTTCGATGTGAAATACCAGGCCAGCGCCCAGCCCTTTTTGGTGCTCGGCATGCTGGTGACGGCTCTGGCCATCGGCCACAGCGCCCTCGTTGCCTGAGGTGAGCCGCACGGCCAAAAGCTCCGCCAAGCCCACGCGTCGCACCAACCTGGTGGGTGCCGGCGTGCTGGCGGCGCTGATCGGCGGGGGCGTGGCCTGCGGCCAGGCGGCCCTAGTGGCCAGCTTCGACAGCCTGCTGCCCGATGCCCGTGTCATCAACCACTTCAACCGCCCCGGCACCCTGACGATCCTCTCGGCCGACGGCCAGGTGGTGCACAAGATCGGCCCGGTGACGCGCGAGAAGCTCACCCCCGAAACGATGCCGGCCCTGGTGGAGCAGGCCTTCATCGCCGCGGAAGACCGGCGCTTCTACCAGCACGACGGCATCGACCCGGTGGGGATCGGCCGCGCTCTGGTGCGCAACATCACCCAGCGCTCGGTGGAGGAAGGCGCCAGCACGATCACCCAGCAGCTGGCCCGCACCGTGTTCCTCAGCCAAGACCGCACCCTGGTGCGCAAGATCAAGGAAGCCGCCCTGGCGGGCAAGCTCGAGCGCCAGCTCAGCAAGCCGCAGATCCTCAGCGAGTATCTGAATGTGGTGTATCTGGGCTCCAGCGCCTACGGCGTGGCGGACGCGACCTGGGTGTACTTCTCCAAAACCCCCGACCAGCTCACCCTGCCCGAGGCGGCCCTGATTGCGGGCCTGCCGCCGGCCCCTTCGGTGTATTCGCCCCTGGTGAACCCAGAACTGGCCCTCGAGCGCCGGGCGGCGGTGCTGCGCCGCATGCAGGAGGCGGGCTTCATCAGCGCCAGCGCGCAGCAACAGGCCGAGACCACGCCGCTGCAGCTGAAGCCAGCCGAGCCCAAATACTGGGACAGCGGGGCTCCGTGGTTTAGCAGCTGGGTGCAGCAGGAGCTGCCCAAGGTGCTCACCCCCGAGCAACTCGAGGTGGGCGGCCTGACGGTGCGCAGCAGCATCAACCTGGCCTGGCAGCAGCAGGCGCAGAAGGCGATCAACACCTACGCCACCGGGGACATGGAGGGGGCTCTGGTCGCGATAGAGCCCGGCACGGGCCTGGTGCGGGCGATGGTGGGCGGCACCAACTTCAAGGCCAGCCAGTTCAACCGGGCGGCCCAGGCGCTGCGCTCGCCGGGCTCCACCTTCAAGTTGTTTGTGTATCTCACGGCGCTGAAGCAGGGGATGCTGCCGGAGCGGGTGTTCACCGATGCGGCCCGCTGCTTCGCCGGCTACTGCCCGAAAAACTTCGGCAACCGCTACATGGGCTCGGTGTCGATGGTGGTGGCCCTGCAGAACTCGCTCAACACCGTGGCGGTGGCGCTGCTGCAGGAGCTCGGCTTCGACAAGGTGATCGACACGGCCAAGAGCCTGGGCATCACGCGGGAGCTGGGGCGCTTCTTCCCCCTGGCCCTTGGCGCCACCGAGCAGACCGTGGTGGACATGACGGCCGCCTACGCGGCGATCAACAACGGCGGCATCTACGTCAAGCCCACGCCGTTTGAGGAGATCCTCGGCCCCGACGGCGAGCTGCTGTGGAGCCGGCGGGTGGACGGCGACCAGGGCCGCCGGGCTGTGAGCAGCGACCTCGCCGCCCTCATGCTGTGGATGCTGCAGCGGGCGGTGCAGTCGGGCACCGGTGGCGGCGCCGCCCTGCCGGACCGGCCGGTGGCGGGCAAAACGGGCACCTCAGAAGGGGGCCGTGATCTGTGGTTCATCGGCTCGATCCCCCAGCTCACCACTGGGGTGTGGCTGGGCTACGACAACAGCCGCACCACCAAGAGCACCAGCGTGGTGGCCACCTACGCCTGGCGGGCCTTCATGGCGCCGATCAGCAAGGACCTACCGGCGCGCCAGTTTCCGCCCAAGCCGGATCTGCAGGACACCTACCGAGGCGGCAAGAAGCCGCCGGCGCCCCCCAGTGAAGCCCCTGCCCGCCCCGACGCCCCACTGGATGGCGAGGACGCGCGGGAACAGGAGCTCGATCCCACCCCGAGGGTCAACGAGCAGCCAGGCGCCACCGCACCCAGAGCAGGAGCGCCCGTTGCACCGGCCACCCCGGCCCCACCCCAGGCCACAACACCGCCCCCCCTGGACGCCCCACCGCCACCGGTGGCGCCCCCCCCGGCGCCCTAAGCCGCCAAGGCCGCGGGTGCCAGCGGGGCCTGCAGCAGGGCCGCAAAAAAGCCATCGCCACCGCTGGGCTCCGGCCAGCGCTGCCATTGCTGCAGCCGCTGCCAGCTGGGGTGGTCGGCCAGGAAGCCATCGAGAAGCTCGGCATTTTCAGCCGGATGAACCGTGCAGGTGGCGTACACCACCTGGCCGCCGGGCTTGAGCAGGGGCAGCAGGGCCTCCAGCAACTGGCGCTGCAGCAGCACCAGCTCGGCGATCGCCTCGGGCGTGATGCGCCAGCGGGCATCGGCGTGGCGGGCCAGGGTGCCGAGCCCTGAGCAGGGGGCATCCAGCAGGATGCGACCAAAGCTGCTGCGCCACTCGGGCTTGTCGGCCGCCAACTGGGCGGCATCGGCGGCCAGGGTGTGGATGCTCTGCAGGGCCAGGCGCGCCGCGTTAACGCCCACCCGGCGCAGCCGCCCTTCGGAGCGATCCACCGCCCACACCTCGCCCTGGTCGCCCATCAACTCGGCCAGGTGGGTGCTTTTGCCGCCGGGGGCGGCGCAGGCATCGAGAATCCGCTCGCCAGGCAGGGGAGCGAGCAGCAGGCCCACCGCCTGGGCGGCGCGGTCCTGCACGCACCAGTGGCCCTCGGCGTAGCCGGGCAGGGCTCGTAACTCGCCGCTGCGGCCCAGGAGCGTGAGGCCGTTGGGCAGATCCGGCAGGGGGGCCGCCTCCAGCCCGACGGCGGCGAAGGCCTCCAGCAGGGCCGCACGGCTGGTGCGCAGCGGGTTGACCCGCAGATCGAGGGCGGGGGCCTGGTTGCAGGAGCAGCCGAAGGCCTCTGCTTCTGGAGCGGGCAGCCACTGCAGCGCCAGCTGCGCCAGCCATTCGGGCAGGGAGTGGCGCAGGCCAAACGCAGCCGCAGGATCGGCGGGCAGGGGGCCCAGGCCGTCCCAGGGCTCAGGCCCGGCCTGCGCGCGCCGCCGCCCGCAGGCCCTCAGTAGGCCATTGGCCACCGGCGCCAGCCGGCCGAGCTTGCCCCGTTTCGCCAACTCCACGGTGGTGCTCACCGCCGCCAAAGCCGGCACCCGGCTGCTGAACAGCAGTTGGTAGAGCCCCAGATGCAGCAGCCAGCGCAACTTGGGCGGCTGGCGCGCGGCCGGCACCTTGCCGAGGGCATCGAGCCAGGCATCGAGCAGGCGCCGCTGGCGGATGGCGCCGTAGGCCAGTTCGGTGGCCAGAGCGCGGTCGGCCCCGTCGAGAGGATGGCGCTGCAGCTCCCGCTCCAGGGCCACATCGGCGTAGGCGCCACCCCCCACCGCCAGCAACACCTGCCAGGCCAACTGGCGTGGCGCCAGACCGATCGCGGCAGGGGGCGCGGTGGGCGGTGCGGCGGGCGACGGGGTCAGGGGTGGTGCGGGCGGTGATCCAACTCCACACCTAGCGCGGCCGCCAGCGGTGGCGGGCCAGGGGCAGGCGACCGGCGGCGTCGACGGGGATGCCTTCGGCCAGCAGCAGCTCGCGCTGGATCCAGTCGCTGCCTTCGCGGCTGGGGCTGAAGCTGATCTGGCCGCGGGCATTCACCACCCGCTGCCAGGGAATCGGCGACGGCAAGGGCAGCCGCCGCAACGCCCAACCCACCTGGCGCGCCGCGCCGTAGGCCCCGATCAGCTCGGCAATCTGGCCATAAGTGGCCAGCTGCCCGCGGGGGATGCCGGCCACCGCGGCATAAACCCGCTGGTCGAAGGAAGCGCTGGGCGCGGGCGGGAGCGGGGATGTGCCATCGGCGGTTTGCATGGGTGCAACAAGTTGTTCAACAAATCCAATTCGCCCGAAACACCAGCTCCCCAGCCGGTAGGGGCGTTGCTGGTGGGGTGTTGATTGAGGATGGCGCAACGGCCCTTGACGCCAGATCCCAACGCCATGCCCCTGCTGCCCCGCCGCTTCGAGCGGCTCAAGGCCGTGCTCGATCGCCGCATGGGCGACCTCACCGTGGTGCTCGAGCACGTCGACAAACCCCACAACCTCTCGGCGATCCTGCGCAGCTGCGATGCCGTGGGGGTGCTGGAGGCCCATGTGGTGAGCCTGGCGGGCCGCACCCCCACCTTCAACTGCACAGCCAAGGGCAGCGAGAGGTGGGTGCCGCTGCACCGCCACAGCAACAGCGTGGCCCTGCTGCAGCAGCTCAAGGCCCAGGGCTTCCGGCTCTACGGCACCCACCTGTCGGTGGAGGCGGTGGACTACCGCGCCTGCGATTTCACCGGCCCGAGTGCCCTGGTGCTGGGCGCTGAGAAGTGGGGCCTGAGCGCAGAAGCGGCGGCGCTGGTGGACCAGCCGATCGTGATCCCGATGCAGGGCATGGTGCAGTCGCTGAACGTGAGCGTGGCCTGCGCCACCTTGCTGTTTGAGGCGCTGCGCCAGCGGCAGGCTGCCGGGGTGCTGCCCACCTGCGGCGAAGGGGTGCCGGCGGAGCGCTACGGACCGCTGTTGTTTGAGTGGGCCTACCCCGAGGTGGCGGCCTGGTGCCAGCGGGAAGGGCGGCCCTACCCGGCTCTCGATGCCGAGGGCGCCATCAGCGAAAACCTGCCGCGCACCCTGAAGATGCGCTACTGAAACCGGCGGGCGCTGGGGAGCCACAGGGCCACGCCGAGGGCCAGCAGCTCCAGCGGGATCTGGCGGCCGCCCAGCAGCACCACCGCCAGGGCCACAGCGGCGAGCAGCTTCTGGAAAAGACCCCAAACGTCGTCTGGGTCGGCGCTGCCGCTGAACCAGAGGGCCGCCGCGGCAGAGAGCAGGAGCAGATCCAACCACCAGGGCATGGGTTCGACCTTCACACCTATTGATTCTGGCGCAGCTTCAGAATCAATGCAAAATGGAAGCCGAAACTCCATTTTGCCTGCGCAAATGGCGGCGATCCGGCGATTTCTGCAGCCACCTCCGGGCAGCTTCTTTCTGTTCGGGCCGCGCGGCACCGGCAAATCCACCTGGCTGCAGCAGGAGTTTCCCGAGGCCCTGCGGCTGGATCTGCTGGCACCGGAGGTGCTGCGCACCTATCAGGCCAGGCCGGAGCGACTGGCCGAGCGCATCGCCGCTGCAGGAACAATGGCCCACACGGTGGTGATCGACGAAGTTCAGAAAGCGCCCCAGTTGCTCGACGTGGTGCATGCCCTGGTGGAACAACGACGTGATCTGCGCTTCGTGCTCACCGGCTCGAGTGCGCGCAAGCTGCGCCACGGGGCCGCCAATCTGCTGGGAGGTCGGCTGCTGGCGGTGCACATGCCGCCGTTCATGGCGGCGGAGCTGGGCCCGGATTTCGAGCTGTCGCGGGCACTGGCCAACGGACTCGTGCCACTGGTGTGGCAAGCCGTGGATCCAGAGGCCACTTTGGCGGCCTATGCCTCGCTGTATCTGCAAGAGGAGGTGCAGGCCGAAGCCCTGGTGCGCCAGATCGGCGATTTCGCTCGCTTTCTGGAGGTGATCAGCTTTTCGCAGGGCTCATCACTAAACCTGGCCAACCTGGGCCGGGAGGCCGAAATCCCGCGCAAGCGGGCCGAAAGCTATCTGGGAATCCTTGAAGACCTTCTGATCAGCTTCCGGCTACCGGTGTTTCAACGGCGGGCCCAGCGGCAGCTGGTGCAGCACCAGAAGTTTTTCTTCTTCGATGCGGGCGTGTTCCGCTCCCTGCGCCCCCGTGGCCCGCTGGATGCGCCGGAAGAGATTGAAGGGGTGGCGCTCGAAACCTTGGTAGCTCAGCACCTACGGGCGGTCTGTCAGCTGCGCGACGGAGGCGCCCAGCTCAGCTTCTGGCGCACCCGATCTGGATTGGAAGTGGATTTCATCGTGTATGGCCCCAACTTGTTTCTGGCGATCGAGGTGAAACGCAGCCGGCGAATCGACCGGAGCGACCTCAAAGCGTTGCGGGCCTTCGGTGAGGACTACCCCGAAGCCGAACGCCTGCTGCTCTCTTACTGCCCCGAGTGCCTGCTGATCGACGGCATCCGCTGTGAACCGCTCGAAGGCTGGCTGCGGCAGCTGCGCCCCTGAAGTCGGCTTCAGGATCCCGCCCGCTGCCCGTCGGCCCCACTCAGCCAGCTCTCCAGCCCCTCCCCTAAAAACGACAGGCCGAGCACCAGCACAAACAGGGCCAAGCCGGGATAAAGGGCTGTCCACCAGATGCCGGTGGGCAGGGCCGTGAGCGCCTGCTGCAGGTCGCCGCCCCACTCCGGGATAGTTTCTGGCAGGCCCAGGCCGAGGAAACCGAGGCCGCCGAGCACCAGCACCGCATCGGCGGCGTTGAGGGTGAGCAGCACCGGCACCGAGGTGATCACGTTGCGCAGCAGGTAGCGCCGCAGGATCCAGAGCGGACCTGCCCCGAGCGACTGGGCCGCCTCCACAAACAACTCCGCCTTCACCTGGGCCGTTTGGTTGCGCACCACGCGGAAGTATTGGGGGATGTAGACGACGCACAGCGCGGCGGCGGCATTGGGCAGGCCGCGCCCCAGCAGAAACGCCAGCACCACCGAGAGCAGCAGCACCGGCAGGGTGTAGAGGGTGTCCATGAGCAGCACAAGCACCCGGTCGACCCAGCCGCCCAGGTAGCCGCTCACCATGCCCAGCGGCACCCCGATCACCAGGGCAATCACCAGGGCCAGCAGCACCACCTGCAGGGCCACGCCGCTGCCGGCCAGGGTGCGCACGCACACATCGCGGCCGAGACGATCGGTGCCGCACCAGTGGGCCAGCGACGGCGGCGCATAGATGGGGTTCTGCAGGCCGGCGTTGGGATCGCTCAGCCAGCCGATGTGCACCAGCAACGGCGTGAGCAGGGCCACCAGGGCATACAGCACCACGATCGCCAGCCCCCAGCGGGCCATACGGCCCGAAAGGCTGGTGGCGCGGCGAAGGGCAAAGCCTGCAAACAAGAGGTGCGCCAATGGCGGTGGGCACCAGTTGAGCAGAGATGGGGCTGCAGCGCCACGGCGATCAGATCTATTTTGATGTTTGATGCCAGGCACCAAATGCGCACCACCCTGCGGCTGGATGACGACGTGCTCTCGGCTGCCCGGGTTCTGGCTCGGGAACGGCGCCAATCCATCGGCAGCGTGATCAGCCAATTGCTGCGCAGCGCCTTAACCACGCCAGTGCCAGCGGATCTCGCCAGAGCACCTCAGGAACACCGCAATGGCTTTCCGTTGCTGCCCCTCCAGCCCACCGGAGGCCCGGTGGATCTCGATCTGGTCAACAGCCTGCGGGAGGACGGCGAGTGATCCCGGTCGCCCTGCTCGACGCAAACGTGCTGATCGCCTTGATCGACCCCAGGCATGTGCATCACGACAGCTCCCATCGCTGGTTTTCGAGCCGGGGAGAGGCCGATTGGGCCAGTTGTGCCGTGACCCAAAACGCCGTACTGCGCATCGTGGGGCATCCGCGATACCCCAATTCCCCGGGATCACCGGCGGTGGTGAGTCGGATTTTGCAGGAGCTCGTCTCCCATCCCCAGCATCAGTTCTGGGCGGAGGCCCCGAGCTTGCTGGGCCTGGGGCATGTCAACCCATCGGCCCTGGTGGAATCGGGCCAAATCACCGATACCTTTTTGCTGGCTTTGGCGGTTCAAAAAGGAGGGGTGCTGGCCAGCCTCGACAGACGCCTCAGCACCTTCGCCGTGGCGGGCGGACAAGGCGCCCTTGAGCTGATTCCCACCGACGCAGCCCCCACCGAGAAGCCTTAACGCATGCATGATGCATGCATATCCACTACAATCGGCATTCACCTTCCTCGGGTAGCGATGCCCTCACTCCAGATTCGCGACCTGCCCGAGCCATTGCATCGCCTGCTGCAGCGGCGAGCCCGTGCCCACAAGCGCAGCCTGAGCCAGCAGGCGCTGGCCGATCTGGAAACCATGGCGGGCGGCGATCAGCGCCAGCGGCGCCAACTGACCCTGGAGCGGATCCAGCAGCGCTGGAACCAGCGCTCGCCCCTGCAGTGGACCCAGTCACCGGAAGATCTCATCCGGGCCGACCGTGAGCGCGGATGACAGCACCCTCCCTCGCCACCTGCGTGCTGGATGCATCAGCGGTGGTGAGGCTGATCACGGGCGATCCGGAGGCATCCCAATGGGCGCAGCACATCGAACGAGCCCCGTTGGTGCTTGCGCCTGAACTGATGCTGAGCGAGGTTGCCAACACGCTCTGGAAACTGCATCGCGCCGGCCACCTCAGTGCGCAGGATCCCCAGGAGCTGCTGGCCGACGCCCGCGATCTGGTGGACCAGATCGAACCGGATCGTCACCTCCAGGTGGAAGCTCTGGCCCTTGCCTGCCATCTCGACCACCCTGTGCATGACTGCCTCTACTTGGCCCTGGCCAGGCGAGAAGCAGCGCTGCTTCTGACGGCTGATCAGCGACTGCAAAAGCTTGCCAGCAAGGTTCTGCCGTAACGCGGCCCCCTCCTAACCTCCGCCCATGGCCAGCGCCCGTTCCTGCGCAGCGAGCTGGAGCTGGAGCTGATCCGCGCTGAGCCCTGGAATCTGCTGCTGCTCGATTGGACCCTGCCGATGCTCACCGGCGTTGACGGCATCGAAGACCGGGTGAACGCCCTGGATGCCGGTGCCGACGACTACCGGGTGAATCCTTCTCGTTCGAGAAGCTGCTGGACCGGTTGCGGGCCCTGCAAACGGCGCCATTGCAACAGCTGCCAATTGGCCGCCAGCAGGAACGTGGGCTGGAAGCAGGGTCGTAGCGAAGGGCGGGTGAGTAACGATAGCCAGCAAATTCTCAGACAGATCTCAGCAGACCCTGTAGACCGGGAAAAACGCTCCGGCGATACTGCAGGAATCCAACCCACGGACCCATGACCAGCTCCACACGTCTGATGCAGCAGAAGCTTCTGCTCAACCGCCTGATCACCAAACAAGACCGCAAGGGCCTGGCCCAGGGCTTCACCCTGATCGAACTGATGATCGTGGTGGCGATCATCGGCATTCTTTCTGCTGTGGCGATTCCTCAGTTTTTAGGGGTGCGGGATCGGGCAGCAGCGTCCGCCAAGGTAGGTGAACTGGTTGGACTCGCAAAAGAATGTGCAGTGGGGCAAGTTACTGGGGTAGAGCAGACCCTTGGACTTGGAGCCAGCGGCATTGTCCCCACCGCAAAATGTGATGGCAAGCAAGATGTTTTACTTCCGACCGCAGCACTCTCCCCTGCAGCCCCGGCTGGAGTTAAATGCCTTGCAGATGACAAATCTTCAGGGAAGACAATAGCAACTATTACCGTCAAGCAAGACGGCTCCATGGCATGCGCCTGGAGCTAACAGAGCAAAAGAACGAAAGAAGAAATAGGACAAACTTAACCAGCTTTACTTAGCCCTAAGTAGCGGCCATGTTCCAAAGTTAATTCTGCGAATCAAGGCCAATCATGTCCACTCATCACTGGCAACGCAAATTCCTGCTCCTGAAGGCAAACAAGCCCCAGGAGCAGGGTTTCATTCTGGCCCTGGTGGTGACCAACTCGGTGGGCACGCTCACGCAGTCGGGCAAGAGCTTCAGCAAAAGCCGCGAGCGCGATGCGATCAGCGCCCTGATCGCCAAAGACCTCGAAGGCTTGCGGGCCACAGCGTTCAACTACATGCGCTGCGATCCCTCCCCCCAGCCCAATGAGCCAGCCGGTTGCCCCACGGCCCGTGACAATTCCTTTGCTGATGGGCAGATCACCTTCGTTCCGGATGTGACCCGCTTGCAGGGCAGGCACCCTGGCCGAAGGCCTGGCGTCCACCGACGCTGCCTTGGGGGGCATCTCCACCCTGGCCATCCCCCCAACTCTCTCGGGAGTGAGCCTCCGGGGGGTGAGCATCTCGCGCACGGTGAGCGCGACGGGCAACGAGCTCGCGGTGAAATACAGCTCGCTTTCCTCGGAATCCGGCAATAGCCCGGTGTATCAACAGGCGATCATCGTGCCGGAATCCACCGGCTGGTGTCCCTGACGGCAATGCGATCCTGCAACAGCCAAGGCTTCACCCTGGTTGAGCTGATGCTGGTGGTGGTGCTGATGGGCTTGACCAGCGTGCTCGGACTGAGCAGCTACTACCGCTTCATGAATGATGCTCGCCTCAATTCAGGCGGCAAAGCTATCGCTGGCTGGCTCGATCAAATTCGAAGCATGGCCATCCAAAATTCCAAAACCTGCACCGTGCAAATCAATCCCGCCAGCGGCACATTGGAGCTGGTCACGGATCCCACCCTGGGAAACTGCGATTTTCAGGATCCTCCACGGCCCTTCACCTTCAATCTGCAAGAGCAAGTGGGACAAGACGAAATCGTGCAGCTCTGCGCCAGATTGATGAATCCCAGCGCGGAGTTCACACCCTGCAGCAGCTCGGCACCCGGCAGCGCGCTGACAGTGCGCTACACACCGCGCGGCACCACGCCAGACAATGCTCTGATTGAGCTACGCAGCGCCAAACAAAGCCACAATCGCTGCATCGCCCTTCATTCCCCCCTGGGGCTAATTCGCCTAGGGCGCGTGCTCAACGACCGCTGCGACTGGACTAGTGCATGGTGATCACCACACCACGGCAAGCTTAGGGGTTCACGCTTCCAGAACTGCTGATAGCAGGCTTCATCAGCGGCTTGCTGGTGGTGGGAGCTGGTCAAATCATGCTGAGCCAGATGCGCACCGATGAGCGCATGGAGGCAGCCGAACGCCAGAAAAGCGAATGGTCGCGAGCCTCATCTTTCATCGAAGCTGAAGCCGCTCTCAGCCAGCAGGTGATCACCACTGCCAGCAAGGTGAACATTCCCAGCAGTTGTGGCTTTCAAACGGACCAATTCCGCGCGGCTCTGGATCTCCGCCGTGATCTGCCATTGGTGATCTATGGGGTGAAACCCAATGTGAGCGGATCACTGCCGAGCCATGCCCTGTGGCGCTGCGGCCCGGTGATCACGGCCGAAGGCCGCTACGATTCCTCCCAGCCAATCCAGCTCGCCATGATGGTGGATGGGCTGGATGGTGACGCCATTGGGAATGGCTTTGCAGCCAGTAGCAGCGACAGCAAATCGTTCACATTTAACCTGGCTCTGAAAGGCCTTTCAACCCGTGCCTACAGCCAGGATGCGGGCGTTCACTCCCGTGTCAACCCTCTCTATCCACGCCCCGGTGAAGGCAGCTTGTGTGGGGGCAGCATGTACAACTGGGCCGTGGGATCAACCACTGGCGCAGATACCCTCAGCGTTCCCATTGGTGCACTCACCAGCGAAGACGAAGTGCTGATGTGCGGCAAAGGTGGTGGCGACACGATCCCCGGCTCCAATGTAAACGACATTCTGGAATGTGGCGATGGCGGAATCAATGGCATTGATGCCTGCACAGCCTATGGAATGGGTGGCAGCGATCGCTTGGTGGGCAGCAATCAAAACGACACGCTTTACGGAGACAGTCCTACAAACACTGGTATTACTGACACCCGAAACGAACTCGTTGGCCGTGGTGGCGACGACACGCTCTATGGCGGCCAAGGCCAAAACCTCTACCTCCCTGGCCCCGGCAACGACACCGTGATTGGCGGCTCTGGCCTCGATGTGGTGTTTTTCAAAGGGAATCGCAGCGAATACTCCCTCTCCGCTGGTTGCTCCAAAAGCAGCTGCATCGTGACCGACAACGCAGCAGCCAGCGCCGATGGCACCCGCCCGGAAGGCACCAACACGCTGTCTGGCGTAGAGATCCTGATCTTCAAGGACGCCCGCATCGACCTCGATCCCTGAGTCGCCTTCAGGCACCCCGCAGCAGCGCCACCGGCAACACACTGCGCAGCTGCCCGCCATCGGCCCAGCTCTGCTGCACCTGCAGCTGCAGCACCCCATCGGCGCCGGGCTCAGCCCGAAAGCCATCGCTCTTGGCCAGGGCATCAAGCACCACCCGGTTTTGGGCCGCGCCGCTGCCCAGTTCGCCATGGAGTCCATAGGCCGGCCCGCAGCGCATCAGCACCCGCCCGCGCCAGATCGGCTCGGCGGGTTTGCCCAGCGAGTAGGTGATCGGTCCGGCAGCGGTGGCCAGATGCAGCACCACCGTGCGCCCGGCCAGATTGCAGGCCGGCGGCAGCACCGCCGGATCAGCCTGGCCTTGGGCCTGCAGCAGATCGCCCCGCACCAGCTCCAGCGTGCGCCGGGCCACCACCCGCTCGCGCAGCAACCGGCCCAGCCGCTGGCCGTTGCTGCCTTCCGCCAGCATGGCCTGCAGCAGCCCGCCGGTGAGGCCGCAGCCGATCACCAGGGCCAGCAACAACTCCACCAGGGAAAACCCCTGGGATTGAGCAAGACACTTGTGGGTCATAACGCCCCATCGGCAAGGCAGGCGCTGCTGCTGGGCGTGCCATCCGCCGGGCCGCTATAGCGCCCCAGCCGCACCACCCCCAGGGGCAACGACAGCACCAGGCAACGCCGCAGCTCGATGCCCTCAGCAGCGATCAGCACCGTGCCGCCATCCAGCACCAGTCCGTTGCTGCTGAACCGCAGGGCCGCAGGCAGGTTGTGCCGCAGCTCCACGCCGGCTTGGTGCTCCTGCTCCGCGCCATCGCTGATTCCGCAGGCCGGCAAGCTGCCGCCACTGGGCTCACGCCAGCCCGAGGGTCCAAGCGCCAGGGCGCAGGGCTGGCCGTGGCGCGCGGCCGCCTGGCGTGCTTGCTCAAGGCCCAGGGCCAGCCGGCGGCTGGTCGACTCCACCCGCATCAGCGCCAGGCTGCGCTGGCCCGAGCCAACACTCATCGCGGCCAGGATTCCCAACACCGCCATCGCCACCAACACCTCCGGCAGGCTGAAGCCAGCGTGTGCGGTGCGGCTGTCAAAGCGTGGCATCGGTCTGCTCCTCAGTTGGGGGCTCAGTTGTGGGCACCATTGAGCCGCACAGGCCATAGGCCGCCGGGCTGAGCCAGCGCTGCCGCTGCCCCACCTCCGCCGCAGTGATCTGCACGCGCACTAGGGCGCCGGGTTCGGCGCTCACCACACGGCTCAACCCTGCCCCCAGAGGCTGGGATTGCAGATGGGCGGCCAGCCAGCGGGCGGCATCCACGCAGTCGGCCGCCACGGGCTCGGCCGCCATGGCCGTCAGCCGGGCCTGACTGCCCAGCAGGGCGATCTCCAGCTGCCCGAGTTGCTGCTGACGCTGCTCCGCCGCCGCCGCTGAGCTGGTGCCGCTGGCCCAGAGCTGCAGGGAGCAACTCGACGAGACCACCAGAATCACCGACGCCACCAGGGTTTCCACCAGGTTCATGACGCCCCCGCCGCGGCGGAGCGACCCCGCAAGCCGAGTTCCCGCAGCGCCACCAACTGCGGGGGCGCCAGTCCCTCAGCGGCCGCCTGACGCATCAATTCCAGGGCAAACGCCGCCTGCAGCGGGCGCGGCTGCTCGGCACTGGCCAGCAGCTCCAGCGTGGCCACCGCCTGGCCCCGCTGCGGAGCCCCGGCCTCAGCGGCGTCCTGCCAAGTGGGGCCCTCAACCCGCACCAGCCGGTAGGCCACCGGGCCCACCTGGCCTGTCTCGCCCACCCGGGCGGCGAGTTGATCAACGCTGCGGGGATCCGCCAGCAGGTGCTGGGCCGCCGACATCAGCCCATCCTCGGCCTGGCGCAGCCGCTGGCCCGCACTCACCTGGCTGCGGGATTGGAGTGCCGCCGCCTGCAGCGACAGGCTGCTGAGCATCAACAGCAGGGAGGCGGCAGTGGACAGCGGCAACAGAAAGCCATCTTGCGCCGGTCGAGAGCGAGGGCCAAAGCAAGAGCAAGGGCTAAAGCAAAACCGTGGTCGCAAGCGCGGTAACGGGGCCATCGGGGCACCTGTTTGACAACGACCCGTTCAGCATTCCCACAGCCCCCACGGCCGCCCATCAGGGGGAGCTACTGATTCAGCTTGAGCACTGCCATGAAGGCCTCCTGGGGCACCTCCACCTTGCCCATCGCCTTCATCCGCTTCTTGCCCTTGGCCTGCTTCTGCAGCAGCTTCTTCTTGCGCGAGATGTCGCCGCCGTAGCACTTGGCGAGCACGTCCTTGCGCATCGCGCTGATGCTTTCGGAGGCGATCACGCGGCTGCCGATCGAGGCCTGGATGGGGATCTTGAACTGCTGGCGAGGAATCAGTTCTTTCAGCTTCTCCACCAGGCCCTTGCCCACGTTGTAGGCCTTATCGCGGTGCACGATCGTGGTAAGTGGATCGGCCTTTTCAGCATTAATCAGCACATCGAGGCGCACCAGCTCGTTTTTGCGGTAGCCGATCAGGCTGTATTCCATCGAGGCGTAGCCCTTGGTGCGCGATTTCATCTGGTCGAAGAAATCGGTCACCACCTCAGCCAGCGGCATCTCGTAGTGGAGCGTCACCCGATCGGTGGTGATGTATTTCATGTCGATGAATTCACCGCGCCGCTCCTGGCACAGCTCCATCAAGGTGCCGTTGTAGGTGTTGGGGGTGTAGATCTCGAGCTTCACATAGGGCTCTTCGATCGATTCGCGCTTCTGCGGATCGGGCAGGGTGGCGGGGTTGTCCACCATCAAGGTGCTGCCATCGAGCATGTTCACCTGATAGATCACCGACGGCGCGGTGACGATCAGATCGAGGTTGTATTCCCGCTCGAGCCGCTCCTGCACGATCTCCATGTGCAGCAGGCCCAAAAAGCCGCAGCGGAAGCCGAAGCCCATGGCGCTGCTGGTTTCGGGCTCGTATTTGAGCGCCGCATCGGAGAGCTGCAGCTTGTCGAGGGCTTCGCGCAGATCGGGGTATTGGTCGGCGTCGGTGGGAAACAGGCCGCAGAACACCATCGGCTTGGCCTCGGTGTATCCGGGCAAGGGCTCGGCAGCGGGATTGGACATCAAGGTGATCGTGTCGCCCACGCGGGCATCGGCCACGGCCTTGATGGAAGCGGCGAGATAGCCCACCTCGCCGGCGTGAAGCGACTCCACCTGGCGCTGATCAGGCGCCATCACGCCCACCTCATCGAGCTCGTAGGTTTTCTTGGACGCCATCAGCAGCACCTTGTCGCGCTTGCTGATCGAGCCGGATATCACCCGGAAATACACAATCACGCCCCGGTAGGGGTCGTAATAGGAATCGAAAATCAGCGCCCGCAGCGGCTCAGCCACCTTGTCGGGTGGGGGCGGCACCCGATCCACCACGGCCTGCAGGATCTCGGGCACACCGAGGCCGGTTTTGGCGGAGCAATGGATGGCGTTGGAGCAATCGAGGCCGATGATCGCTTCGATTTCTTCGGCAATGCGCTCGGGATCGGCTCCCGGCAGGTCGATCTTGTTGAGAACGGGAATGATCTCGAGATCGTTGGCTAGGGCCAGATACACGTTGGCCAGGGTTTGGGCTTCCACACCCTGGGACGCATCCACCACCAGCAGGGCCCCTTCGCAGGCCTGCAGGGAACGGCTCACTTCATATGAGAAGTCAACGTGGCCGGGAGTGTCGATCAGGTTGAGGATGTAGGGCTCGCCATCGGCTGCCGTGTACTCCATGCGCGCGGCCTGGAGCTTGATGGTGATGCCGCGTTCACGTTCCAGCTCCATGTTGTCGAGGAACTGCTCCTGCATGTCGCGGGCAGCGACGGTGCCGGTGTCCTGCAGCAGCCGGTCGGCCAGGGTGGATTTCCCATGGTCGATGTGGGCGATGATGCAGAAATTGCGGATCCGTTGAACGGGAACGTCTGTCATGGCAGCGATCCTAGGGAGAGGCCCTGCCGCCGCGATCCATTCCTAAGCTCCTTGGTATCGCCCCCAACCCTTAGCCATGACAACAGAAACCACGGCACCCGAAAACGCCACCCCCAGCAGCGCCGACCCCCACGCCCTCACGATCGAAAACGTGGAGCGCACCCTCGATGAGCTGCGCCCGTATCTGATGGCCGATGGCGGCAACGTGGAAGTAGTGGAGATCGACGGGCCGATCGTGAAGGTGCGGCTCCAGGGCGCCTGCGGCTCCTGCCCCAGCAGCACCATGACCCTCAAGATGGGCATCGAGCGCAAGCTGCGCGAGGCCATCCCCGAGGTGAGCGAAGTGGTGCAAGTGCTGTGAACCTTGCCCCGTAGGCTCGGTTTACTTGCCTTGGGTCTGTGCTGGATCAGCGCCTGCTGCGCGACAACCCCGAGCTGATCACGCAGCAGCTCGGGCGGCGCGGCATGACGCTCGACCTCGGCCCGCTGCAGCAGATCGCCCGCCAGGAGCGCGATCTCGAAGAACAGCGCAGTGGCCTGCAGGCTGAGGGCAACCGCATCGGCAAGGCCGTAGGGCAGCTGATCCAGGGTGGAGGCGACCCAAAAGGTCCAGAGGTGCAGGCCCTGCGCGACCAGGGCAATGCCATCAAGCATCAGGTGGCCAGCATCGAGGAGCAGGAGAAAGCCCTCGAGCTTCAGCTGCGCGAGGCCCTCGCCGCCCTGCCCAACCTGCCCTCGCCCGACGCGCCCGACGGCCGCGTGGAGGCCGACAACGTGGAGATCAAGCGCTGGGGCAGCCCCCGCGTGGAAGCGGGGCTCGAGGAGCACTGGCAGATCGGCGAGCGGCTGGGGCTGTTTGAAACCGAGCGCTCGGTGCGCATCGCCCAGAGCCGCTTCATCACCCTGATGGGCGCTGGCGCCCGGCTAGAGCGGGCCCTGATCAGCTTCATGCTCGATCTGCACGCCAGCAAGGGCTACCAGGAGGTGATGCCGCCGATCCTGGTGAACTCCGCCAGCCTCACCGGCTCGGGCCAGCTGCCCAAATTCGCCGAAGAGAGCTTCCGCTGCGCCGACGACGACCTCTGGCTCACCCCCACCGCCGAGGTGCCGCTCACCTCCCTCCATCGCGATGAGGTGATCCCCGCCGAGCAGTTGCCGCTCAAATACGCCGCCTACACCCCCTGCTTCCGCCGCGAAGCCGGCTCCTACGGCCGCGACACCCGCGGCCTGATCCGCCTGCACCAGTTCAACAAGGTGGAGCTCTACTGGTTCTGCCATCCCGAGGAGTCCGCCGCCGCCCACCAACAGATCACCGCCGACGCGGAAGCTGTGCTGGAAGGTCTCGAGCTTCCTTACCGCAAGATCGAGCTCTGCACCGGGGATCTGGGCTTCTCCGCCGCCCGCACCTACGACCTCGAGGTGTGGCTGCCCGGCGCCGGCGCCTACCGCGAGATCTCCAGCTGCTCGGTGTGCAACGACTTCCAGGCCCGCCGCGCCGCCATCCGCTACAAGCAGGGCAAGGGCACCCACCTGGTGCACACCCTCAACGGCTCCGGCCTGGCCATCGGCCGCACCATGGCCGCCCTGCTCGAAACCGGGCAGCAACCCGATGGCAGTGTGAAACTCCCCGCCGCCCTGGTGCCCTACTTCGGGAGCGCCAGGATCAGCGCAGGGTGAAGCTGGGGGCCAAACTCGCGGATCTCCCGTCTGGGCTGCCCGAATTCCGTACAGGCTGTACTGAAGTCTGGAGGCCCCACGGAGAGGAACCAGCCCCAAAAACGGCTGGCACCCCAAACCCACCACAATGAAGGCCTTCACAGCAGGGCCTGAATGGGCGTTCTCACAGCACTGGCGATCCTGGCGGGGTTGATCGTGGTGCACGAGGCGGGGCACTTTTTTGCCGCCACCTGGCAGGGCATCCGGGTCAGCAGCTTCTCGATCGGCTTCGGGCCGGTGCTGCTGGAGCGCCAGCGCCGCGGCGTGCAATTCGCCCTACGCGCCATTCCGCTGGGCGGCTTCGTGGCCTTCCCCGATGACGACGACGACAGCCCCATCCCCAAAAACGACCCCAACCTGCTCTCCAACCGGCCCTTACCCCAGCGCGCCCTGGTGATCGCCGCCGGGGTGATGGCCAACCTGCTGCTCGCCTATGCCGTGCTGCTGGGCCAGGGCCTGGTGCTCGGCATCCCCGCCGGCTTCAGCGCCAGCCCCGGCGTGCTGGTGAGCGGCGTGCAGCCTGGACAGGCCGCCGCCGCCGCCGGCCTCCAACCTGGTGATCGCCTGATGCGCCTCGATGGCCAGCCCCTCGGCGGCGGCCAGAGCGGCGTGGCCGCCCTGGTGGAGCGGATCAAGGCCGCCCCCGACCAAACCCTGCGCCTCGATGCCGAGCGCAACGGTCAGACCGTGGCCATGCAGCTCACCCCCGCCGACCTCGGCGGCGTAGGCCGCATCGGCGCCCAGCTGCAACCCAACGGCAGCGAGGCCTTCCGCCCCGCCCGCAATCCGCTTGAGCCCTTCCGCCAGGCCAACCACGACTTCGTCGCCCTCACCAGCCGCACCGTGGAGGGTTTCGTCACCCTCGCCACCCACTTCGGCGAAACCGCCAGCCAGGTGAGCGGCCCGGTGAAAATCGTCGAGATGGGGGCATCGCTGGCCAAACAGGGCGGCAGCAGCCTGTTCATCTTCACCGCCCTGATCTCGATCAACCTGGCAGTGCTCAATGCCCTGCCACTGCCCCTGCTCGATGGCGGTCAGTTTGTGTTGCTGCTGCTCGAGGGCGTGCGCGGCAAACCCCTACCCGAGCGTTTCCAGATGGCCTTCATGCAGTCGGGCTTTGTGTTCCTGGTGGGCCTGAGCGTGGTGCTGATCGTCAAGGACACCTCCCAGCTGCCGGCGGTGCAGCAGCTGCTGGGGCGCTGATCTCGCCCCAACCCGGAGCCCGAACCCCCGCACGGTAAGCTCGGCACCACCTACCCGATCGCAGCCCAGGCCGCATGGCGAAGAAGTCGATGATTGCGCGCGATGTGAAGCGCAAGAAAATAGTGCAGCAGTTTGCTGCCAAGCGTGCTGCCCTCAAGGCCGCCTTCGACGCCGCTGCCGATCCGATGGAGCGGCTGGAAATCCACCGCAAAATCCAGGCGCTGCCCCGCAACAGCGCCCCCACCCGCGTGCGCAACCGCTGCTGGGCCACCGGCAAGCCCCGTGGTGTGTACCGCGATTTCGGCCTGTGCCGCAACCAGCTGCGTGAGCGCGCTCACAAGGGTGAGCTGCCCGGCGTGGTCAAGTCCTCCTGGTGATCCGGAGCGGGCAGGCATCGGCATCGAAATCCGAATTGCCTCTCCCCCATCCAATCCCCCAAGGCGCCTAAGGGCGCCTTTTTTTGTGCTGCCGCCAACGGCCCAAACGCGAGAAAAAGCAAAGGAATCCGCAGCAGCTAGAGGCCGAATGCGAGAATGGCTCTTGACAACAACAGGACATAAGCCCAAGTGCAAGGACAAACTCAGTCGATCTCCTTCGATGGTCGGGAGATCCGGCTGACCACCGGTCGGTTTGCCCCCCAGGCCGGGGGCTCGGTGATGGTCGAATGTGGTGATACCTCCGTTTTGGTTACCGCCACCCGCTCCGGCGGCCGCGAAGGCATCGATTTTCTGCCCCTGATCTGCGACTACGAAGAGCGGTTGTATGCAGCCGGTCGCATCCCCGGCAGCTTCTTCCGCCGTGAGGCTCGTCCCCCCGAGCGGGCGATCCTCACCTGCCGGCTGATCGATCGGCCGATGCGGCCGCTGTTCCCCAGCTGGATGCGCGACGACATCCAGATCGTGGCCACCTGCCTCTCCCTCGATGAGCGGGTACCGCCCGATGTGCTCGCCGTGACCGGCGCCTCGATGGCCACCCTGCTGGCCAAGATCCCCTTCCACGGCCCCATGGCTGCGGTGCGGGTGGGTCTGCTGGGCGACGACTTCGTGCTTAACCCCAGCTTCCGCGAGATCGAGCGCAGCGAGCTGGACCTGGTGGTGGCCGGCACGCCCGAGGGCGTGATCATGGTGGAAGCCGGAGCGAACCAGCTGCCCGAGCAGGACGTGATCGAAGCAATCGACTTCGGCTACGAAGCGGTGTGCGAGTTGATCAAGGCCCAGCAAAACCTGCTGAAGGAGCTGGGCATCGAGCAGGTGATCCCCGAGGCCCAGGTGGTCGACGCCACCCTGCCCAGCTTCCTCGAGAAGGAATGCGCCAAAGGCATCGGTGAGGTGCTCAAGCAGTTCTCCCAAACCAAGCCCGAGCGCGACGAGAAACTCGACGCGATCAAGGCTGAGGTGAGCGAGAAGATCGCCGCCCTCGCCGAGGACGACCCGATCCGCTCGGCGGCCAGCGGCAAGGCCCTGGGCAACAGCTACAAGAGCCTCACCAAGAAGCTGATGCGCGAGCAGATCCTGAAGGACGGCAAGCGCGTCGACGGCCGCAACCTCGACGAGGTGCGCACGATCAGCGCCGCCGCCGGCGTGCTGCCCAAGCGCGTGCACGGCTCAGCCCTGTTCCAGCGCGGCCTCACCCAGGTGCTCTCCTGCGCCACCCTCGGCACCCCGAGCGACGCCCAGGAGATGGACGACCTCAACCCGTCCACCGAGAAGCACTACCTGCACCACTACAACTTCCCGCCCTACTCCACCGGCGAAACCAAGCCGATGCGCTCCCCCGGCCGCCGCGAAATCGGCCACGGCGCCCTGGCTGAGCGGGCGATCGTGCCGGTGCTGCCCAGCAAGGAGTCCTTCCCCTACGTGCTGCGCGTGGTGTCGGAGTGCCTCAGCTCCAACGGCTCCACCTCGATGGGCTCGGTGTGCGGCAGCACCCTGGCGCTGATGGATGCGGGCGTGCCCCTCAAGGCTCCGGTGAGCGGCGCCGCCATGGGCCTGATCAAGGAGGGCAAAGAGGTGCGCATCCTCACCGACATCCAGGGCATCGAGGACTTCCTCGGCGACATGGACTTCAAGGTGGCTGGCACCGAGAAGGGCATCACTGCCCTGCAGATGGACATGAAGATCACGGGCCTCGACGTGAAAACCGTGGCCGAAGCCGTCAACCAGGCCCGCCCTGCCCGCCTGCACATCCTCGAGAAGATGCTCGAGGCGATCGACAAGCCCCGCGACACCATGTCGCCCCACGCCCCGCGCCTGCTCAGCTTCCGGATTGATCCGGAGCTGATTGGCACCGTGATCGGCCCCGGCGGCCGCACGATCAAGGGCATCACCGAGCGCACCAACACCAAGATCGACATCGAAGATGGCGGCATCGTCACGATCGCCAGCCACGACGGCGCCGCGGCCGAAGAGGCCCAGCGCATCATCGAAGGCCTCACCCGTCGCATCAGCGAAGGCGAGGTGTTCACCGGTGGCGTCACCCGGGTGATCCCGATCGGTGCCTTCGTGGAAATCCTGCCCGGCAAGGAAGGGATGATCCACATCTCCCAGCTTTCCGAAGCCCGGGTAGAGAAGGTGGAAGACGTGGTCAACGTGGGCGATCAGGTGACCGTGCGCGTGCGCGAAATCGACAACCGCGGCCGCATCAACCTCACCCTGCGCGGTGTGCCCCAATCCGAATCCGAAGCGCCGGTGCCGGCCTGAGGCCCCGAGGCCAACTCAGACGACAAAGCCCGGATCAATCGTGGCCATCGTCGCGGCCGCCCTTGCGCACAACGCGCCATGGGCGGTCCCGTGGCTGGCGATCAGGCAACCTGCCTGACGCACGTCGCCGCTGTTGTAGGCCAACGGCCGTCCATCGGCATGGCTGAAGGCCCCACCGGCGGCGCGCAGCACCGCTTCCGGGGCCGCCATGTCCCAGTCCTTCGGGGCACTCTTCCCAGACAGGGAGATGTAAAGGTCGGTCTCGCCGCGCAGGATCGTGGCCACCTTGCCGCCCACGCTGCCGATTGCCTTGGTGTCGCCTAGGGCTAAGGCCTCTAGGAGCTGCTCGAGGCGCGCGTCGCGGTGGTTGCGGCTGGCCACCAGCACCAGCTCGCCCAGGGCGTGGCGGCCGCTGAACCGCACGGGCGAGCGCACACCAGCGCGGTTTTCACACCAAGCCTCGCCGCTGGCCCCAGTGAGGGCGGGCATCACGCCCAGCCACAACTCCTCCATCACCGGCAGCAGCACCACCCCCAGCACCGGTTCGCCGCGGTGCACCAGCGCCAGATGCACGGCGTATTCGCCGGTGCCCTGCAGGAAGTCTTTGGTGCCATCGAGGGGATCGAGGATCCACAGCCACTCGGTTGCCAAGGGCTGGCCGTCGGTGAGTTGCTCCTTGGCGGTCTCCTCGCTGAGCACGGTCCAGTCGGCGGCGGGGAAAGCCGCCGCCAGGCCATCCAGCAGCCAGCGGTTCACCGCCAGATCCGCCGCGCTCACCGGGCCCTCGCCCCCCTCGTCCACGCTCAGGGCCCGGGGAAAACCGTAGGGGGGCTGCTCGCCGCGGCCATAGGCCAGCAGGATGTCGGCGGCCCCCCAGCTCAGCCGCCGCAGCTCACCCAGCAGCACCTCCAAGGTGATGCCCGAGGGCAAGGGCAGGGCAGCCGGCATCATGGTGGGGCAGGGATCAGCATTGTGCAGGAGCGAGCCCCGAGCCGTGCAAGCCACCGAACCGGCCCCCGGCGTGCTCTACCTGGTGGGCACCCCAATCGGCAACCTGGGCGACCTGTCGCCCCGCGCCCGGCAGGTGCTGGCCGGCGTGAGCCGCATCGCCTGTGAGGACACGCGCCGCAGCGGTTTACTGCTGCACCAGCTGGGGCTACGCCAGAAGGACCAGGGGCCCAGGCTGGTGAGCTTCCATGCCCACAACCAAACCGCCCGCATCCCCGAGCTGCTCGCCGCCCTGGCCGCAGGCGAGGCGCTGGCCGTGATCAGTGATGCCGGTCTGCCGGGCATCTCCGATCCCGGCGAGGCGCTGGTGGCGGCCGCCCGCAACGCCGGCCATGGGGTGATCTGCGTTCCTGGCCCCAGCGCCGTGACCACGGCCCTGGTGAGCAGCGGCCTACCCAGCGGGCGCTTCTGCTTTGAGGGCTTCCTGCCGCCCAAGGCCAACCAGCGGCGCCAGCGGCTGCAGGAGCTCGCCGGCGAGCAGCGCACCCTGGTGCTGTTTGAAGCACCGCACCGGCTGCTGGATCTGCTCAACGATCTGCTGGCGGTGCTGGGCGATCGGCCCCTGCGCGTCGCCCGCGAACTCACCAAGAAGCACGAGGAGCAGGTGGGCCCCACGGTGGTGGCGGCCCGCGAGCATTTCCGGCGCACGCCACCCCAGGGGGAATGCACCCTGGTGCTGGGCGGCGCCGAGCCGCCAGCGCCGCCCAGTTGGGACGCCGCCAGCCTCACGGCCGAGCTTGAGGCCCTGCAACAGGCGGGCCACAGCAGCAATGCCGCCGCCAAGCTGCTGGCCGAACGCACCGGCCACAGCAAACGCGAGCTCTACGCTCTGTTGCATCAGACGCCGCCAGGCCCCAACAGCTGACGCCGCAACCCTGACCCGTCAGACTTCTGCGCAGTTCCAGCTCCGGATCGGCCGATCCCGGATCCCCTGATGGCCGCGCGCCTGCGTCTGCTTCTGGCCAGCCTGCTGGGCGGCAGCCTGCTGCTGGCGATTCTCTGCCTCGGCGCCCAAAACCTCGATCAGCGCCCCAGCCTCAACCTGGGGTTTGGCCGCAGCGCTCCATTGCCCGCCGGCTTCCTGGTGGGCATCGCCCTGGTGATCGGTGTGCTCAGCGGCGGCTGCAGCGCGGCGCTACTGGCTCCCCGCAGCGATCAGCTGCCCGGCAGGGAATAGAGGCTTCCCTCGATCACCACACGGCTGATGCCCTGGGCGATCAGGTAGGGGGCGGTGCGCTCCAGCACGCGGGTGTCGGGCACCTTGATCACCCGCTGGGTGCGGCCGCAGTGGCGCTTGGCCTGGCGCGGATTGGCAAACACCAACAGGGCCTGCCGGTCTTCTTCCCCATCGGGCAGCTGCCCCAACTCCGGGAACTCCTTGAGCGGCTTGGCCTGGAGCTCCACGGTTTTGTCCACCAGCATGTAGACGCTGGCGGGCAGCGGCGCCTCCGCCAGGGGCTGGCACTGGGCTGGCTCGCCGTGGTGGTTTCCCAGCAGCAACGGCACAGCCATGAACGACTCACTCGGATCGCTCGTGTCGTCATCGTCGAAGTCGAGGTGGGCGTCCGCTTCGGCTGCGTCGCTGGCGTCATCGCCGAAATCATCGGCATCGTCGATCGCCAACACCGCAGCCTCGTCGTCGTCGGCCCCCTTTGGCGGGCTATCTGGGAGATCTGGCGCGCTGACTTGAGGAAGGGGATCTGGCTTGGCGGGCTGCGGCACGGCCTTGGCGGCGCGGGGGGTGCGCAGCTGCTTGAGCTGCTCATATTCGGCCGGCTCGAGCGCGGCCTTCACCGCGCGGCTCACGGTGTTGGCACTACAGCCGTAGGCCTCCGCCAGCTCCGTGCTCCCCTCACCGGCGCGATAGCGCGCCACGATCTCGATTTTCTGGCTGTCGGAGAGCCGGGGGGCAGCCATGGGTCGAGCAATGCGCAGCTCGCCACTTTAGGCGGATTGCCCCAACTCCCCCAAAGGCAGCCAACGGCGGCGCTCAGGGGGTGGGCGGATATGACGTTGGGGCAGGTGCGCGATCATGAGATCGAAGCTCCCTTAGCTCAGCTGGATAGAGCAGCTGCCTTCTAAGCAGCCGGTCGTGTGTTCGAATCACACAGGGGGCGTTTCAGTCAGAGCCTGATTTTTTAGCCCAAAAGCCTTCCTGTCACAGGCTTTTGGGCTGACAGGCTTTGCCTGCTTCTGCTCGCCTGCGCCTGGCTGGAATCGCTCGACCAAGGGATGCGCCGCGACGCTTTGATCCCCTCAAGCGCCCAGGGTGCACCGCGCATCGCCACCGAGGTCTCGCTGGCGGCATCCCAGGCCTATGCGCTGTTGCAGAGCCAGGCGATCCAGAAGGCGTCGATGTTTTCTTCCCTGCTGGAGCACTGGTGCACCCTCACCGGTGAAGCCTTGCCACAGCGCGATGGTCCGGCGCTGCTGGTGGAGATCAGCCTGCTGGCACCGCTGATGAGTTGCGCCAGCACCAGTTCCATCGAGTGGATCACTCAGCTGGAGCAGCTCGATCTGCTGGTGCCCAGCGCCTTGCTGGAGTGCTCCGCCATTCAGGAGCTGACGCAGACGCTGCGGCAACGGGTGGCAAAGAGAACCGCTGGTTGGCTGGCTTGATCCACGCGAGCGGCGGCTGTCACCGGTCGTGAAGTCCTGATCAGCTCAGCAGCAACCGCATCAAGCCACTGATGCGTTGATGACAAGAACTTGGGCCGCAACCAGCACCTCGTAACGAATGACCATGCTCTTCACCTGGAGGTCTCTAAAACATGAGCAATCATCTGGCTTACTTCCTTGTTGGCATTGAGGGGTACAAGCTCGACTTCTGGATGGGCGAGGGGGAAGACACGTAACACTTCATCGGCAAAAGCCTGGCCGATCAAGGCGACACCTTTGAAGTCGAGCACCACAGTTCTAAATTTTTCAAATCGGGCGATCAGGCGCTTGGCCTGCGACCTCGACACAAGATTGTCGTCGCCGTATTGGGCCAGGCGAACGGGCACAACGGTCTTCGTGAAACCAAAGTCATCACCAGTGGTGAACTGTTTGAAGACCTTGTTGACGGAACGAGACGTGTGATTGCCGAGTTCCATCCTGACGGCGGTGCCACCGCTAGCGTCGGTTTCGAGAATCCAGTCTTCAGGGGCTTTGGCCTGATGACTGAAGCTCACAGAGCCCGATGTGATCGAAAAACAATCGAACATGCGCGAGCTGAAGAAGATGCCTTCTCCGGAATGGCGCTGTGGATCAGTGGTGAATTTACCCTTGGCCAGCTCCAACACGGCATGGCGTTCATCCAGAAGGCCAAGGGCTGCTTGGATCTTGTGGAAGATGCCAACACCGTCATCACGGATGCTCACCTCCGAAGTGGCTGCTGTCTTGGTGACGGCCACCGCGATGCTCCTGGCCTGGGCATGATCCAGCGCGTTGTTGAACATCTCCGTAAAGCCGTACTGCCAGATGCCCATCACGTTGGTGGCCAAGGGCTCGAGTTGCGGGCGGACGTCCCGCATCCAGATATCACCCTCATCGCCACTGGAGGCCACTTCATAGTGCTGCCGCCATGAGCTGAGCTGGGCCAGCGCATAGGTGCGGCTGCGGGTCTTGCCGGATTCGATCAGCGCCCCTACTTCCAACAGGCGTTGAATGTGGCGATGGATGGCCTGACGGGAACAGTCGAACTTCTCCGCCGCACGGCGGACGATGTCCGTGGGGTGCTTGGTCACATTGGCGACGATGAACGTGCGCACCTCCTCTCCACGACCTCGAATCGCTGGCAAGGCACCGCTCGATAGATGCCTAATTGTCAACCTAATAAGGCTGCATTGTCAACATCATTGTCAACCTCCGCTGGCTGACAGCCAAGGCAAGCTCAAGTCCCTGTCAGCGTTCTGGGGAGGGATGGCCAGCGACCGTTGGCTGGTCCCTTGAGGCGGAGCTAGGCGGCTGATGACCACCGGTCAGCTCGATGGCTGGATCGTGCAAAGCAGCCGGCAGCCGCTGCTACCGGCCGCATGTGCCGATCAGACCAGCAATGGCCTGCGCTCAGCTTCCAGCGTGCAGCGCCGCAGCAACTCCTGCTTGGCCAGCAGCCGCTCATCGAGCTCATCCACCCGCGCCAGGCACTGGCGGATGGCGGGCAGCACCTCTTCTTCTAAGAGGGTGATTTCCTCTTCTCCATAGGGCTGCTCGATCCAGGTGCGGCGCAGCGGCAGATCGCGCCGCAGCATCAGCACCACCTCGATGGAACGGAGCGTGGATTCGAGCAGCAGGAACGGATCTTCCTCAGGACGGCAGAACGGTGAAGCGGTAGCTGAAAGAGAAGCCATGATTTTCTGCGCCATCTGGCGCAGCGAAGGGACTTCCCGAAGCCGAGGCATGACGCAGGAATGCCTCACACTGAGGAAGCCCGGAGCAAGCCACTGGTGGAGAACTCAGGGGATCAAGGTCAGGGGCTGTTTGGGTTGCAGCGGAATCCCTGAGCAGGCGTGAACGGGTGGAGCAAGGCCCGAAGTCCGGGCTGTTCAGCGCAGAGCTGGAATCCCCGAGCGGGAGCGAGTGGGTGGAAACGCGGAGCCTGTTCCCAGAACCTTCCGGCCACCAGGGGTGGCCAAAGGCCCCTCAGGCCTGGAGCTGCATACGCAGGGCCCCAAGGGCCTTTTTCTGGGCCCTTTGCACTGACATGGCGCTGATGCCGAGCTTCTGACCTGCATCTCGGAGGCTCAGGCCTTCAAGGATCGTGAGCCGCAGCGCTGCGGCCTGGGCGGCGGGGAGCTGCTCGACCAGCTGCTCCAGCGCCAGCCCATCGGCGCCATTGCCATCAGGTGCCTCGGGCTCTGGGGCGGCCAGCTGATCGAGCAGGCAGGGCTCGCCATCGGCCTGAGCATCGAGGCTGCTGTGGCCCAGAGGGCAATGACCTGCCTCGTGAACCTGCCTGGGCACCCGCACCAGGCGGACTCGATCAC